>CAYOZZ010000462.1:0-6163 GCA_964408535.1 uncultured Bacteroidales bacterium
GTGTTTTCCTGTATTTTTCCATTGCGCTTTTCAGTTCGTCGAGGTCAATGGGCTTCAACAGGTAATCAACGCTGTTTACTTTAAAAGCCCGTATTGCATACTCGTCAAAAGCGGTTGTGAAAATTACGGGGCAGTCAAGAGCAGTCTGCTCAAAGATTTCAAAGCTAAGTCCGTCGGCAAGCTGAATATCAAGAAAAGCCAAATCAGGTTGCGGATTGGAACTAAGCCACTTCACGCTGCTTTTTACCGAATCGGTTTTGCCGGCAATTTCAATATCCGGATTATATTGCTTTATCAGCATTTCCAACCTGTCGGCAGCAAGTTTTTCATCTTCAATTATCAGTACTCTCATATCTTTTCCGTTTTACTCAGCAGGGGAATTTTCACGATAAACTCTTTTTCCGTCTCAATTTTAACCGGTTTTTTATCTGAAAGAAAACCGTATCTCGAACGGATATTTTCCAGTCCTATTCCTCCCGTATCTTTAACAACAGATTTTCGTTGCAGATTGTTCTTTACAACTATATAATCCTGCTCACAAAAGATACTAATTACAAGAGGATTCTCACCCGAAACGATATTATGCTTAATCGCGTTTTCAACGAGCATCTGAACCGATGCCGGAATAACATATTTACCTTTCCCGTTATCTGTATTAATATTAACTATCAGATTGTCACCGAATCTGATTTTCTGAAGAAAAGAATATTTCTCAACAAAATTAATTTCATCCGATACAGAGACTAACTCATTGCTCTCATGTTCAAGAATATACCTGTAAATATCAGATAGCTGTTTGATGAACTTAACGGCAGTTTCCTGATTCTGATAAACGAGAGTAGTCAGAGTATTCAGGCTGTTGAATAAAAAATGCGGATTAACCTGATTTTTCAGGGCTTTATATTGCAGGGCAATGCTTTCACGCTTCAATCTCTCTTCATTAACGGCAGCTTCCCGCCACGATTTGAAAAAAGATGCGGATATTAATATTGATGCGATAATAACAGTGATAATAAACTGGATCAAAATCGTATAAAAACCGCTTTTGGTGAAAATGTACGAACTTTCGTTATAAACAAATACCGACCACAAAAAATTAACAAAAACCAACGCAGTTATAGTGTATAAAAACATTGCCGCAAGTTGCCATCTTATGGCTTTCACCGGGGCGGTCTCAATGCAAATACGTTTTTTAACGAAATAGCTGACCAAAACATTTCCTTTCCACAGAAAAGTCCCGATTATTGCCGAGTATGCAGCATTAGCACCGATATGGCGCAGATAATTTTCAAAACTGCTGTAAAACAGAATGGAAACCACCATCCCTAACACGGTAACCAGTAAAATGTCCTTTATATGTTTCAGAAGAAAACCTGTTAATCTGTTGTTCATTATATTATTTTCAAATTGCACATCAATTATTTGACTTTGCAAAAGTGCGTTAAGTCGGTCTGAATGTGAAATAAATTTTACCGAATTGTCGAATTATGGTGATGGGGTGTGCTTTTATGGAACCATTTTGGATTTTACATATTCCGAACAAATCCTTTTTAAATCGGATGCAAAATATACCGGTAAAGATATCAGGTTATACTTGAAACTATATCTCTGCTTTTTGATATTCACATTAGCCGTAAGATTTGCGCCGGCAGAGGGCATATCAGAATTAAGTCGAATTCCGGTTTCTTCCTTTTTTTCCGCAAGATATACCTGTAATGATTTCAACGTACCTGTTTTCCCGGCTTTTACTTCAACAGGATATATTTTATTTTCAATCTGATAAAGAAAATCAATTTCTGCATTAGCATTCTTTTCTTCCCGTATCCAGTAATATAATCTCGCGTCTTCATAACACTCAAATGAGGATATTAGCTCTTGTCCGACAAACTGCTCCGCCAACGCACCTTCAAAGTCCGTAATTAAATTTTGAATATCCGTAAGCCTGATATTCGACATATTGCATACCAGCCCTATATCCAAAAAGACGGGTTTGAAAATATTGTTATCAACATATTGATTAATCGGAACCTTTGATGATTTTGTTTTGCGCACAAGGTGAATTATCCGGCTCATTTCCAGTTTTAACAATGCCTCTTTCAGATATGAAGAGTGTACACTTTTGTCAATAGCCGAATATTTAACTTTCTTACCTATGTTATTTGCAGTATAGCTGAGACATTCTTTAAGATATTCCTGTTGCTTGCGAGTTCCGTACTTTGCAAAGTCGTATTGAAAAGATGTGATAATTCCGGCATGAACCTTTTCTACTTCAATAAGATTTTTTGTCGTAATATAAATCCTGACGGCTTCAGGCATTCCTCCGATAAAAAAATAGAGCCTCAGATATTCGGATATTTTACTGTGAATCGCCTCACTATACTGCCGTTCAAAAGAAAAGCCACTGATATAATCCGCCAGACTTTTCTGTTCATTTGCAATTAAAAACACCATTGGATTTTAGATGTTTTTTATCTAAAACACTATTGGATTTTGGATATTTTCAACTATGTTTCCGTTACAATTTCTTAATCGTCAACACCTTAAACTTCCTCTCATTCCATAAATCCATCATCTCCTTGAACTTTTTATAGAAAGCCGGTTGTATCGTCTTTTCAGTAACTTTAACCGAACGCTTTACGGTTACTTTGCTTCCCGTTTGGGATATTTCAATCATCATTTCTCCGAATGAATCTTTCATTTCGGTTTTCTTCACCGGGTTCAGGAGTGTTGCTCCTTCAGGTAAAGTTACGGTAAATCCGTAACTCTCATCAATTGTAAAGGGTATTTCGAGCGGAGTTTCCCTTTTCGAAAGAAGATAGTGAAGTCTCCATGAGCCTGTTCCTTTGTCGCATTCCGGCAGTTTGAAAGTATAATAACCCGCATTGCTTTTTAAAGGATTTTCGTCCTCAAATTTATATGTGGCTGTAGTCCTTGACTGAGACAGATTTTTTAGCTCAAAAGAAGATACCTTACCCGAAACCAACCTTTTTGCATAAGCAGAATCTTTAACCAGTTCAAAGTACGGGTTTATTCTGTTTGTAAGCAGAAGCTCTGCATTGCCTGTCATCTTCAACGAATCATCAAAGGTGATGGAACCGGTAAGCGATAAGATATTTTCCTGTACACCGATTTTTTCAACGCGCAAGGGCTTATCCGGATTCAAGGCTATTACGGTATAGGCGGCAGACTTATAAATCAGATTTTGCGATGATATGCCGGTCGGCGAAAGATAGAGTTGTCCGGTCTCACGCGGATTTACCTGAACAAGATACTCGGTGATTAAATTAAGACATCCCACACTCTCATCATAAAACTTTGAGGGGAAAGTTATTACAGGTACGGCATTTATTCCGGCTTTGCGCAGTAAAGCAGCCATCAAAACCGCCTTTTCAAACTGTGTTCCTCCGTTACTGTTCCTGACATCAACCGGATTTCTGATTTTCCAGCCTGAATACTGCTGATCAAGGTGATAATAGTTAACATCATTTACAACCATCTCCTGAATTTTCAGTGCTGTCATCAAATCACTTTTCGCATCCTTTTTTATTTCGGCAACGGCATCATCCATTGATTTATCCGTTTTATAAGAAAAAGCATCCTGTTTTGTGAGGTATCTGTAAACCGTCTCCATATTTTCCGTGCTAAAGGTCAGCCTCGGCAGGTTACCTGAAAAGGCAGGCTGAAAACTTTCGTGCGAACGTTCGGGGATTCCCGAAAAGGTAAATGTATAGATTTTCATTCCGTCCTTCTCATTTATTTGCGGACTTGTTCTCACATTAAAAACTCTGTAATTCAACTTTTTGCCGGCAGGAATATTAATTATCACAACTTCTTTCCGGATGGGAGAAGACTCGGATATTACATCATTTCCCATTAAAGCCGGCAGGTAACCCGCATCGGAGTGCAATGTGTAATCAAGCTCTATAATAGCATTTACCTCAAGACCGGTATGAGTTACAACCATTTCGCGCAATCCGTTGTAATACGGTGCGTTGGCTGCTGCACGCGGGAGCACTTCGTTAAAAGCATTTGCAGGTGTTTCTATTACCTTTCCTCCTTCCTGAACAGTACGGCTGACATTGATTTTCAGCTGCTGATGATCAGGATTAAAAACAATAAACGTCTCTCCGTAAAGTCTGTTAAAAGAAAAATGAGTCAGTAGTTTCAGCTTTTTATAATAGTGGAAATCAATACTGCCGTCTTTATTTAGAGTGTATTCTTTAACTATCTTTTCAAATATTGCATCCGGCTCAGGGCTTTTCTGTCCGGAAACCGTTAAAACTACTACTGTTAGAATTATACTTAAAAGTGATTTCATAATCATCAGTATTTAAAAATTAAAACCTCAATATTATTCTTTTACAACTGTTAAAACTACCGGCTCGTCCATAATTTTCTTTTGCATAAGAACGGCCTCACGGAATGAGTTCCAGTCTCCCGGATCATAAATCCGTTTTTTGAACTTCAGAGTTTCCGAAACTATCACCTTGTTGCCCTCAATTTGATATCCCCCTTTAAAAGAAGCGCCGTCACCGCTCGACATCGGTGTATCGGGGATAAACCCGGCATTTACACTATAAGGAAGCTCAACGGTTTCTTTCAGTTCAACAAGTCTTGTACAGCGGTCCCTGAACCGGTATTTTCTCTCCTCAAGACTTGTATTAATATAAAGGTGCGACATTGCCCTTTTAAAAACTCCTGAAACTGTGAAAGGAACAAGAATTATTTCATTATCCGTTACTGTGGCATAATCGGGGATACGGTATTTAACCGAAATATGTAGCGGTCCGCTGAGATAATCAACAGGATTTCCATAATCCGCACTAATAACTTCAATTCGCGGATAAACCGACATCAACTCTTTTTCAATTGCGCTGCTCCAGTTTGAGCGATAGTTGCTTGTAAACATCCTCCGCAACGAGGCATCCTCCTGTCCTTCGGCATCAACAGTGAATTCGCCTTCGAGAGAACCGTCTTTATTAATTTTTGAATTTCCTTTAAGATAAAAATAGTGGTTCTTCGGAGGGGAAACCGGTGTTATCATCAGATCGGCACCTTCGGGAACTCCCATCAGATAGTTTTGTTGCTGCTCAAGACTCGACCAAAGCTCCCTGACAAAAGGAACCCACGTCGGGTCGAGAAGTTCATATTTACCATTGCGATGTTTTACAACCGTAACACTGTGATTAAACTGGTCAGCCGGAATACGGTCAATACGCGATCCGGCCATTGTCATTGCAGGATATGACTCAAAACCGGCAGCTCTGAGCATCGTTATCAACATCCCCGCTTTATCTTTGCAAACTCCGCATCTGTCGGTAAAAGTCATTTCGCCTTTGTGCAAGGTATATCCTTCACCTTCACCCATTGAGATACCGGAATAGCGAATGTTATCCGCAACCCAGTGCGTCAGAAGCGAAACGGAGTCCTGCTCGTTCTTGGCATTTGCCAGAATTTCATTTACCTTTTTATCAATGTCGGGTGACGACTCAAAACTGCCGAAATCTTCATTCACTTTATAAAACCATAACGATTTTGCTTCCCAGTCGGGACTTGTGGATAACAACAATTTGGGAAATTCATCCGATGAAGCGACCATATTAGGTTCGCGGTCAGGCTGTGTAAAGTTTTCTTTTGTAAAAGTATAAACCCATTTGCCGTTAACAAGTTCTGCCGAGGAGCGCACCTCTCCGTTATAGACCTTAAACTGTAACAGCTTATCTGTCGGTATCTCAACACGATAAACCTTTTCAATAACCGGTTCGCTGCTCCAGAAATGGACAATATCGTAAAAATGTCCTTTCATCGGCGGAATATATTTATCATCATCACCGTTTCCGTCGGCAAGAAGTGCATAGGTAAAACCTTTTCTGAAAAGGAAAACCTCCACAGCATCTCCGGGTTCAAGCCTGCCCACTTCAATCATTTTCTCCCTTGCACCCCAGTAAATTGCCCTTGCCGGAGCAGGATAGTCCAAAACATTTGCAGTGTCAAGTTTCTCAACCTCACCGGAATTACGGTAAATCGTCACACCTCTGATTTCGACCCAGGCCGACAAAGGGTCGTATCCAAACCTGATTACCGCATTTGATTTGGCTCCGTTTTCGTCAAGCACTTTGCGAAGCATGTGAATATTTACATAGCTTAGTCCCGACTCCTGAAC
>CAYOZZ010000463.1:0-10486 GCA_964408535.1 uncultured Bacteroidales bacterium
TGGTATCCCTATGAAAAAACTCCTGCAAAAAGAATTCGGTTTTAATATTGTTGAAATTCTGGAAATAAACGGTTACGAAAATACAAATTATTTGATAAAAACCGGTAAAGGAAAGTATATTTTTAAAACATATCCTTTTAAGGTTTATTACATACAAAAACATTAATACCCTCCTGCCCTTTTCCGGATAAACCACTCCAAGGAAAGCAATCCGATTATCAGTGCAAGGAGCCAGGGAAGATTTAGAATTTCGGTGTAGCGAAGCTGAGTATAAACTACGGTTTTTATATCATCACGCGACTTAATATCATTAACGAGCTTATCAAGTTGCGAAGGAAAAACCATCTCTCCTCCCCTTTTCTCCGATAGGTTATACAGAAGATTGTGGTCAGCTATTGTATTTGTTGTTTCAATATTCATAGCCGAAACCACAAACTCACCTGAGGCATTTAAAATTTTTCCGCCGGAATTGACTCTTGCGGTATATTTATATCTTCCCACCGGCAAATTACCGGCATTCAGGTGATAAGCATTCGCTGTACGGTTAAAAGTGTATGGATACCTGTTATCCTTATCATCAGTGATTGTAAGTGTAACATCAGGCTCATTCACAAGCTCATAACTTGCATTATAAACCTCCGCATCAAACTCAATATCATCATTTTCATTAAAATTATTTTTTCCGTAAACCCTGAACAGGCTTTTATCCACTTTCACTGAAAGATATTGCACAACCTTATTAACGATTTCATTAAATGCATTATGATTACCGTTTTTCTTATAATCGTACAATCTCCACTTCCAGATTCCATCACCGTTTATCACTCCTGTTTTCTCATAAGGAGTCTGATTGAAAAGGAGAAGCGGTGCTCCGGTTTCAACGGTCCCAATCCGCTGTTCAAAAAGTATGTTTACAGAAGGGCTCACTTCATAGTTTCCGTAAGGACTATGTAACGGCGGGAAATCCTGCACTGCCCTTAACGTTTTACCGGAAAGAGAAAAAAGAGAAAATTCAGGATTAAAAACCGGAAGGGCATCATTATAAATAATCCGCGTTCCAAAAATAGAAAAACCTGTATTTTGTCCGTTAAACAAGGTAAAATCCGATTGTGAACCGAGAATATACAAAACCGGAATATTTTCGGCTTTTATCTTTTTTAAAATTTCATTAACACCATTATCCGGTGACGGCAGTTGGTGCAGGATAATCAGGTTATAGCCATCCACCGGTTTATCGAATTTATCAATGATAAAGTCCTCCGCTTCATAATTTTTATTGCTTGTGATTGCCTGTTTCAAAGCCGAAATATCGGGATGAGGTGAATTTGCAAGTATCAGTATCTTCTGACGGCCTTCCAGAACATCAATAAATATATCAAGAGCATTGTTTGTAAGACTTAATTCCCCGTCAACCGGCAAAACCCTGACCTTATAATGCTGCATTCCTGTCCTGCCGGCTTTCAGTTTAAGTTTTACGGTTTCAAAATCATTATCCGACCTGAAAGTAAGATTTTTTGAAAAAACAACCTTCGAATCGGCTGAAACCGTAACTTTGGAAGACAGCCCTTTGCATTTCTTTGCATTCACAATAACCTCAACAGGGAAAAAGTTGTCCCGGTAAGCAATTCTGTTATAATTTACTTTACTAAGAATTACATCTTTACGAACATTTGTATCGCCGAGTGCAATTGTATAAACCGGAAAACCGATTCCGGACGAAGCATACAGCGGATTTGTTCCTTTGTTATAAATACCGTCGGAAGCAATTATCATTGCACCAACATTCCTGTTTGAGAAACGTGTATTTATTTCATCAAACAAAGAGGAAAAACCGGTTTGCTTTTCACTGAAATCCAGGTTAAGTCCCTGTTTAACCTCATCACCAAAAGTATATTTTTTAACATTAAACTTCTCGCTCAGTTTATCGGCAAAAGAGGAAATTTGCTTCGGAAAATCATTTTTATAATACAACGAATCCTTTCCGGTTACAACTGAACGGGAATTATCGGCAGCAATAATAATTACGGGTTTTTCGGTTGTACGCGAAACCTTTTTTATCATAGGATTTAACAAAAGAAATGCTGTCAAAGATACTGCGACTGCCCGTATAACCGCTAAAATCCACACTATAGTCAAAGAAAAATCACTTTTCCTTTCCTTATAATAAAGACCGGCGGCGTAAGCTATCCCGAGCGCAATACAGAGAAGCACAAACCAAAGCGAATATTCCGTAACAATATCAATTCCCAAAACAAGTTCAATTTTAATTACCCGCAAAAGTAACTATTTCGGTTAATTTGTGAATAAATGTTTTTTATTACTTTCGTAGCATAATTTATGCAAGAAATAAAAATGACCAATTATGAAAAAAGTAGGCAGGCTGCAAAAAAAAACCTTTCTTTCAATTATCTTAATACTTTCGCTTATGATACTCTCATCCTGCTATGTAGGCCGGTTCTTCTGGTGGAATTTTGCCGACCTGAACGATTCGAAAAAGTTTCCTGCACTTGATATTAAAAAGGGCGATTACACATTCTATTTTAAAAGACTCCCCGAAAACAAAACTTTTCAAATTCCCGGCAAATTCAACCCCGGCAAAAAATTCAACGACTTTGACGAATTTCTTCAAAAGAAAAAGACGGTCTCCTTCATTGTGATTAAAAATGACACCGTTCTTTACGAAAATTATTTTGCCGGATATTGCGATTCGTCTGTTATTACTACCTTTTCGGCTTCAAAATCGGTAATCTCGGCACTTGTAGGAATTGCTCTTGAGGAGGGATATATTTACAGCACAAATGAACCGGTTACAAAATATATTCCCGAACTTGTAAATCCCGGTTTTGACAAAATTACTATTGAAAATCTTCTGAATATGCGCTCGGGAATAAAGTTTACCGAAAGCTATTCAAGCCCTTTTGCAGATATGCCGAAATACTATTACGGCACAAATCTTTTGAAATACATAAAAAAGCTGAAAGTAAAGGAAGAAGCGGGCAAAAGATATGATTATCTGAGTGTTAACACAATTCTTTTGGGTTTAATTATTGAACGTGCAACAAATACAAAACTCAATAAATATGTTGAGGAAAAACTGTGGAAACCATTGGGTATGCAATATGACGCTTCGTGGAGTATTGACAGCAAAAAGCACGAGGTTTTTAAAGCCAACTGCTGCCTGAACGGAAGATCAATTGATTATGCAAAATTCGGGAGGCTTTATCTGAACAAAGGGAAATGGGAAGGGAAACAGATAGTTCCCCGGGAATGGGTTGAACGTTCGACATCAATTATCAACGATTCGCGCGATTCACAAGGTTATCCTTACACATATCAATGGCGGGTTCTTGAGAACGGTGCTTTCTTTGCAAAAGGTATTCTCGGACAGTATATTTTCGTTTATCCGGCAAAAAATCTTATCTTTGTAAGGCAGGGAAAGGGATACGGAAAAATTGACTGGGCAGATTTCTTTTCAGAGTTAAGTAAAAAGTTGTAAAACCTTTACTACTTTTGCCATTTTCAAATTTTATACTAATACGATTTTTGTGTCGGGAGAAAAAATGAATCAGCAAACTGCAATAATAATCGGTGCCGGACCGGCAGGACTTACAGCGGCTTATGAACTTCTTGAAAAGTCGGATATAAGACCGGTTATTATTGAAATGAGTGCGGATATAGGAGGCATTTCAAAAACGGTAAACTATAAAGGCAACCGGATTGACATTGGAGGGCACAGATTCTTTTCAAAATCCGACAGAGTTATGGAATGGTGGCAAAACATTCTGCCTTTACAGGGAAAACCGGCGCGGGATGACCGTATTTTAAAAAGAGATGTTGCTGTTTCAAAGGACCAAAATGCTCCCGATCCTGAAAAAGAAAACCTCGTTATGCTGATAAGAAATCGTATTTCGAGAATATTTTTCCTGCGATCATTTTTCGACTATCCGATTTCGCTAAAACCGAATACCTTTAAAAACCTTGGAATAGCAAGAACTTTAATAATAGGGATGAGCTACCTGAAAGCCCGTCTCTTTCCCATTAAAAATGAAAAATCACTCGAAGATTTTCTGATCAACAGGTTTGGAAAAAGTCTTTATCTCCTGTTTTTTAAGGATTACACAGAGAAAGTCTGGGGAGTCCCGTGCAGTGAAATCAAACCCGAGTGGGGAGCACAACGGATTAAAGGACTTTCGGTCAGTAAAGCATTGCTTCACGCTATTAAAAGCTCATTTTCAAAAGACAGCTCAATCGGTCAGAAAAAAACGGAAACATCCCTGATTGAACAATTTATCTACCCGAAGCTTGGCCCCGGTCAGTTATGGGAAGAGGTGGCAAGACAAATAGAAGCAAAAGGTGGCAAGATTATCAGAAAATGCAAGGTTGTGGGTATTGATATTTCCGACGGAATAGTGCGGAACGTCAGTTTTATTAACAGCGAAACAAAAAGCATTTCAAATCATAGCTGCGACTTTTTAATTTCAACGATGCCAGTACAGGAGCTGATAAATGCAATGAAACCGGGAGCTCCGGAACCTGTTAAGGAAGTTGCGAAAGGACTTATCTACCGCGACTTTATTACTGTAGGTGTTCTTCTTAAAAAGATGAAAATCACAAATACAACCAAAATCAAAACAATTAACAATATCGTTCCGGACAACTGGATTTACATCCAGGAACGGGATGTTAAACTCGGCAGACTGCAAATATTCAACAACTGGAGCCCTTATATGGTAAATAACGCGAATAATATCTGGATTGGGCTGGAGTATTTTTGTAATGAAGGCGATGAACTTTGGTCTAAATCAGATGATGAATTTGCAAAGTTTGCCATAGATGAGCTGTCAAAGATTGATATTATTGAAAAGGAAGATGTCCTGGACTCTACTGTAATCAGGATGCCTAAAACATACCCTGCATACTTCGGCACCTATGATGATTTTCATATTATCAGAAACTTTACCGACAAGATTGAGAATCTGTTTCTGATTGGAAGAAACGGAATGCACAAATACAACAATGCCGACCATTCGATGCTGACGGCAATGGCAGCAGTCGAAAATATTACAACAGGTGTCAAATCAAAAGAGAATATCTGGAAGGTTAATGCTGATCAAGAGTATCATGAAGAAAAGTAGTATCATTAAATATCTTTTTTTGGCCGTAATATTCATTGCCGGTATTACAATTGCCCTCCTTGTTTCTGACAAAATTGCACTGCCGTTTCATAATCCCTGGGGTGTTGTCGGCCCTCTTACGGTGGAGCAGTATAATCCTGCAAATGACATTTTGAAGTTCCTGGTTATTATCACTTTGCCCTCACTTATACTCGCTGCCGGTTTTATTCCGTTCAATAGATATTTAAGATTTGAAAATATTATCAGGGGAAATGGGGTCAGTGGCGGCTTTTCATTTAAAAATGCTTTTCCCGGCAAAAAACTTCTTGTTTCCCTGTCACTAATTTTTGTAATTATAATTCCTTTAAACATCCAGACATACCACTCCTGCGGCGAAACAGTTGACACCTTCCATGAAGGCGAATCAATGGGCACGGCAATCTCATACCTTGCCGGAGACATCCCGTATAAAGAAACGATATTCGTTCACGGGCTTTTTGCCGACCCGCTCCGGTCTGTTCTGGCGTTCAGGTTGTTTGGCCGGTCAATAGGTGCTGTAAGAACCTTGCAGTCAATAATAAAACTGATATCATTCATCCTTCTCTTTCTCGTCCTTCTAAAACTCTTTCGCAACAATTATCTTTATGCAACCGGAACATTCTTTATCCTTACTGTTGCCATCTTTTTAAAGTTTCTTTTGATATTGCCGAGAGATATAACGACTTTTCTTTTTATCTATCTGTTTCTGTCTCTTTATGAGACACTTGAGATTAAATCCAATTTTTCACGGATTCATTTCATTATTCTGACATTCTTATTTTCATTCGTACCTTTTGCGTCATTTGCATATTCAATTGACAGAGGTTTCTATCTTTCCGCCGCTTACCTTCTGTTTTCTCCCCTGCTGATTGTTTTGTATCACCGGAAAGGTCTCACAAAGCAATTCATTTCATCATCAGCTTTCGGCATAGTATCAGCCATCTTATTAACGGGTTATCTTTTAAAATGGGATTTTGCAGATTTTTTCAATTTCACTTTTTTAATAATGCCCAAATATAAGGAACTGATGGATGGGATGATTTATCCTTTCTATGACCCGAAATTCCTGTTTCCCGTATCGCTCATAGCATTAAACCTGTTTTGGATTGTTTATACATTTCTGAATGCTTTAATAAAAGGTGACAGAATAATTGTTTCTGTCAGGGAATATATAGAACATCATTTAATTGAAATTTTTCTTTTTGTGATATCAGTATTCTTTTTCAGGAGTGCGCTGGGGCGGTCTGCCTGGGAACACATTGCATACTCGTCCACTGCCATTTACATTCTTTCAGTCTATATTGTTATAAAGTATTATTTACATCCATTTTTTACAGATAAAGGAAAATTCATTAAACCAATCTTTATTTTTACAACAATCACATTATCAGCAATTATCATTACAGGCTCATACCGAATACATAAAAACAGGTTAATTGCTACAAACTTTCCTTGCCATACTGATGATTCCGAATTTATCCCTGATAATTATAAAAAAACGATAGTCTTTTTAAACAATAACCTTGATGATGATGAAAGTTTTTTTACGATGACGTCGGAAGCAATGTGGTATTATTTTATCAACAAACCGTCACCAACAGCATTTCCCGTAATTTGGTTCGCAATGCCTGACTTTTATCAAAAGATGGTTGTTGAAGAGCTGAAAAGCGGAAATGTAAAAATTATTCTTTACAAGAACGACTTCTGGACAAATGCGATAGATGATTTCACTAATCAGGAAAGATTACCGTTAATTGACAGTTATATCAGAACCAATTACTCTTTCTTAAAGAAGATTGACGACAATGAATTATGGATTAAGAACTAACTTATTAACAAACAGTTAATCGAATTAAGGCACAATAATATTTAACGAATTCGGGATTACTTTGACATGAATTTCCTTATCCATCTTAAATGCCTCTCCGTCAATATTCACCCATCTCCTTTTTTTTGATTTAACAATAATTTCTGACGACTTAATAACCTCAACATATTTAGTCTTATCTATTTTGCGCCAGTACATCAATCCGGCAATTAACGGCATTTCGACCATCAGTGGTTTCTGCGAGATAACCACATCAAGTAAACCGTCACTGACACTAGCTTCCGGGGCTATAGGCGCATTGTACCCAAACTGATTGGAATTGGCAAAAATGATAAACAGGGCTCTTTGTTTAATTATCCTTCCGTTAATCTTAATGGTATATTTTTTTGGTTTATACCGGGTATATTCCTCGGTTGCAATTTTCATATATGCCAAGAAACCCCTGATTTTTGAATTTGCATATTTTGCAGCCACCAGTCCGTCAAATCCTATTCCTGCAAGGCTTACAAATACCTTTTCGTTCACTTTACCTGTGTCCATTTTCAAGGTATTGCCCTTATTTATTATCTCAATGGCTTTTCTCAGATTTACCGAAATACCAAGATGATGAGCAAGCCCGTTGCCTGAACCGGCAGGAACTATTCCAAGAGTGGAGTTCGAATTAATAAGCTCCCTGGCAATCTCATTTACAGAGCCATCGCCACCAACTGCCACAATTATATCGGTTCCCCGCTTTACCTCTTCCGCACTTATCACGGTTGCATGACCTGCATATTGTGTATATTCTATACGATAGTCGAATTTAGATTTGTCAATCCAATTCAGTATGGCATTCTCCTTCTTTTTTGTTCCTGATACTCCTGATATGGGATTGATAATAAATGTAATACTCTTTTTACCCATAAATCTTTACTTTATAATCAGTTTATCGTGAATAACCCTGTTATTGAACTGCTGTACTACCGCTTTTGTAAACATATTCATTTCATTTGCAACAGCATTCTCCTTTGTTAAAATATTCCGGGAAAGAAACTTGTCATTCCTGATATTAAACAGGGCGACATCATTTTCACCGTTAAATTGGTAAAGATAGTCATCTTTTATTAATTGATAAATTCCATTTGCATAAGAAATTGCAAAATGCGAACCTGCCGTATCAAAAACACTGCTGCCGAATGCAATAAAATCATTGTCATAACCGAGAAAATCAAGCACGGACGGCATTATATCTGTCTGCTGTGCAATTTCAGGGCTGATTGTGTCACTCCACTTTCCGTGTTGATAAAAAATTACCGGTATCTCGTATTGTCCGAGTGAATTTTGCAACTCGGAATGATATACAAGCGAGGTGTGGTCGGCCGTAAGAATAAAAAGTGTACTGTCGAACCAGGAATATTTTGATACTGTTTCAAAGAATTTACCAAGTGAATAATCGGCATACATTATGCTTTCCTGTATGGGACTGGGTCCTTTTCTGAATTTCCCCTCATACTTTTCAGGTATTGTAAACGGATGATGAGATGAAAGAGTAAAAACGGCAGAGCAAAAAGGCTTTTTCATTTCATCTAATTTACCGGCAGTATATTGCAGGAACGGTTCATCGAAAATTCCCCAGTTTCCGTCGTAATCATCATCATTGTTATACTCATCCCTGCCGTAATACCTGTCAAATCCCGCAATTTTCGAATATGCCTCAAACCCCATTGTGCCGTTTGTCCCTCCATGAAAAAAGGCCGTTGAATAACCCTTCTCTTTTAACATT
Organism: uncultured Bacteroidales bacterium; assembly: GCA_964408535.1. Taxonomy (GTDB): domain Bacteria; phylum Bacteroidota; class Bacteroidia; order Bacteroidales; family JAADJA01; genus JAADJA01. The sequence continues at coordinate 8,744 of CAYOZZ010000463.1, forward strand.
CCTGCTATGGAATAAATACTGTTACCAACGTAAGGAGAAGAGAGATATGGGGTTTTCAATAAAGCAGGAAGACTTGAAATAATTGCGGGAATACCATCAATGGACCTTGTTCCGTTGGCAAACCCGTGAAATACAAGGCTGTGCCTCATAAGTGAATCAAGCACGGGTGTATAACCAATATAATTTCCGTTTTCAAGGTCAGGATTAAGGTATGCACTTTGCTCAGCCGAAAAGCTTTCAAGAATAATGATAAAGACATTTAACTTCCTGAAACTATCGCTTTTATCAGTTTTAATAACCGGATTAAAAACCTTTTCCAACTCCTTTTCATCCTTAAAATATTCAATCTCCTGCAATGCCGATTCATCAATAGTTTTCAGCAATGTAAAAGGAGTATTTACAACAATGGGAAAATACTCCGGCTCAGTATATTCTCCGGCATTGATAATATTTATCGGCTTATCCTGAATACCGCCTCTTATTGCGATGGTTGTTAATATTACAATTACGAACGACTTTAGTAAACTGCCAAAAAACCTTCTCTTGTCAAAATAATTATAATAGGTTAAATCAAGCCTTATTCTCCCTGAAATCCAAATAAATAACCCTGAAAAAACAAAAAACAAAACAACGGGAAACCAAAAATCTTTTACAAAGTCCGGCAACAGCGATACAACCTCATCGCTGTTTTTCTCCATAAAATCAAATACATCCCAGGTTGTCCTTTTCAAAGTAAATCTAAAATAGACAATATCAATAAAATTTGCAGCAAAAGCGATGATATTCAACGAATAAAAAAAGATATCGCTTAAAACGATATTGAATTTCGTATATTTGTATTTGTATGGAAAAGATAGGAGCAGAATGTAAGGGATATTAACGGAAGCAAGAGTAAACAAATCGAAACGCAAACCGGAAATGAGCAAGATACCAAAATCTGCGACTGTCAGTCCCGGAAACATCCCGGTATTAAAAAAATATATCAGAATACGGGAAACCGTTAAAAACAGCAATGCCGTTGCAAGGCGCAACAGCAATACAGAATAAGCTCCGTGTCCGGTTTTATTCGGAAAATCCATTAAAGGAAGAGTACTATTTACAGTAAATCACATTGACAATACGCTGAGCCTCAATGAAGTTACCTGATTTATCGTTAGCTCTGTATTTCACACTGTACTGCCCCTCAACGGCAATATTTACAGTATTTTCAGTAACGACAACCGACGATGACACATCACCGTCAACATCATCATAAGCAGTCGCACCCGGATCAACATACTCGTGACCTGCAATCGTATCAACACAAACTGTCTGAGGATTGTCCCCGAGAATAGTAATTACCGGTGGTGTTGTATCCTTATCATCATTGCAGGATGTCATAAACGTAATCGTACCCGCCATAAAAACCAACGCAAAAAAATAAAATGCCTTTTTCATAATAATCAAATTTGAAATTTTTTACAAAACTAATCATTTTCGGATTTATTGTCTATAAATAAAAAAACACAGAGATGTCCTAAACTGCCCGATTTGTCACAAACATAAGTTAAGCAAGTTGATATTCCGGTCAGCATCAGTATATTCAGGCAACCTTACCTCAACTCACCTATTTGTTCCTGAGTTTCTTCTCAAGTTCGTCGTAAAGGTCGTATTCTTCATAGCGGTAGGTTTTCAGGCATATTTGCTTTAATGCGTGAATGGTTTCGACGGAATTCGGATTTATTTCAAAAGCCTTTTGCAAAA
>CAYOZZ010000464.1:0-6015 GCA_964408535.1 uncultured Bacteroidales bacterium
GAGGCAAAAATCACTGCCAACAGGGAAGCCAAAAAAATTATTGTGGAAACAATTCAGCGTACGGCAACCGAAAATGCAATCGAAAATTCGGTTTCGGTTTTTAATATTGACAGTGATGAAGTCAAAGGCCGTATAATCGGACGTGAAGGAAGAAATATCAGGACGCTGGAAGCTCTTACCGGAGTCGAAATAATTATTGACGACTCTCCTGATGCTATCCTGCTCTCATCATTCGACCCGGTCAGAAGGGAAATTGCAAGACTGTCGCTTCACAAACTCGTCACTGACGGAAGAATTCATCCGGCAAGGATTGAGGAAGTCGTTTCAAAGACAAAAAAACAGATAGACCAGGAAATAATTGAGGCAGGAAAACGGGCTACCATAGACCTCGGTATCCATGGCATGCACCACGAACTAATACGAATGATCGGCAAGATGAAATACCGTTCTTCGTACGGACAAAACCTGTTGCAACACTCAAAAGAGGTAGCAAATCTATGTGCAACAATGGCTGCGGAACTGGGTCTGAATCCTAAGCTGGCCAAAAGAGCCGGACTGCTTCACGACATTGGAAAAGTGCCTGATAATGAGCCGGAACTTCCGCACGCTCTTCACGGAATGAAACTTGCCGAAAAATTCAAAGAAAAACCGGAAGTATGTAATGCAATAGGTGCGCACCACGATGAGATAGAGATGAAAAATCTTATAGCTCCCATTGTTCAGGTGTGTGATGCCATTTCAGGTGCAAGACCGGGCGCAAGAAGGGAAGTTGTGGAAGCCTACATTCAAAGGCTCAATAAGCTGGAGGAACTGGCGCTTGCATATCCGGGAGTCGTTAAGACTTACGCTATTCAGGCGGGCCGCGAATTAAGAGTTATTGTCGGCGCCGACAAAGTCGGCGATAATGAAGCTACTCAGATATCCTACGATCTTTCAAAGAAAATTCAGGATGAAATGACCTATCCGGGACAGATTAAAATTACTGTTATCAGAGAGGTAAGGTCAATTAATTATGCGAAATAGTATTATTTGAACCTTTTATAAAAATCCCTTTGGTAAAATTTGCCAAAGGGATTTTTCTTTTATTGCCCGTATATCTGTTAGACCCGGATTATGCAATCACATATTAAAAACAATACAACTAAGCTATTAACAAAGGTCCCGGAATGTTTTAAACGAGAAACTAAAAATTCCTGTAGTCAAATGTTTCTATATTACGCATCCTCAAGTCATTACAATTTCCTTTCCAGTAATCCATATGAAGCAATCGCATAAGATTAAGTCTCATACCGAAGAAAATATTAAATCCTGTAAAGTCAGAGATTTTTAATAAAGGATTTAGGTTATCGCTGCCAAAATAAAAGCCGCCGTATCTAATGGAAAAACCTATTTTAGGAACCGGACTCCATTCGTAAAAAGATACAGGCAGACTTACTTCATACCTTGCCGATTCCCATCTCGGAGTTATGGAAAGAACAGTAGGTCTTTTTACTGACCTGTCTCCAAATTTAAATCCGTAAATAAGCGTTCCGTTCAGATAAAATCGTCTCCACATCCACCTGTCGTACTGTAAACTTGCAGCTGCAGGAAGATACATTGAAAAGGAAGATGACACTTCGGCAGGATTACCAAAATAACTTGCTATCTTTGTGCTAATCTCATTCATTGTCGAAGTTGGTAATGTATCGTCAGGCTCATACCAATAAGCAGAAGCATCTTTATAACTATAATATTCAGCATCCTTTGTAAACTTAATATATCCGACATCAAGAATTGAAAAACCTATCTTATAATTATAGCTGTCGTAACGCTGTTCGCAAAGTCTCGAAAAATATCCGTTATTATGCCCTTTTCTCGTTTTTTGATAAGTAACTCCAATATCTCCACCAAAACCGAATCCCCTTTTAAAACCGCTTTTAAAATTATTTGTATTATAATCTACCGGTAAAGAATAAGCATAATTAAACGATGTATTTTGCAAATAGGCAGTACTATCATTCTCAACCATATACTTTACTTTATCAATCGACATATAAAGCCCTGAATAACCTAACAATGGTTTAAGAGTGACTCCTAGTGACCAAAACTCCCACTTTTTACGATGTATTAGATATGAATAACTTACACCTATTTCGAGCCAAGATAAAAAAGAACCCTTTATCGGTTTATCGTGAAAATAATACTTCTTCTGCTGTGGTGGATAATCAATGGCCTCATATAGAAAAGTTGCAACATCAGGCGGTAAATTATTGAATGAAGCCAAAGTCCTGTATGAAGTTGTCAGTCCAAAAGCATGCTTTCCGTAAACAAGCATTGCACCCGGACCTAAAACTTTAGTATCAACATATCCGTCCTTCAAGTCATTATTGTCATAATAAGTAAAATTTCTTTTCTCATGCTTACTAGTATAATAAACCGGTTCTTTTCCTTTAAGAACATTATAAAAATCATCACTCGTGATATAAACATAATCATTATCAACAGAGATATTGAAACCTATCAGATTATAATCCAGATATAATTTCGATCCGACCATACCTGACGGATTCAGACTAATTCCAAGAACCCCTGCATAATTACTACCGGCAAGTCCTATCATATCCTGTGAGAATATCGGTAAAACCGGAAAAACCACTATGTAGATAACTAATATTAATCTCCCGAATTTATACAAATCAATACTTTTTATTCTTTATTATTGTCTGCTCATTTCAAACAATAACTAACTAACCTTTTCTTTCTAACGCTAATCTCTTTTAAAAATTTCACAGGGTTTATCTATTGCAAATTTACTGTTTTTAGACAAATATAAGAAAAAGGTCAGAAAGCTTTCGTTACGAATATTGCTTCCCGACCTATTAACCAACCAAAACCAAATTTTACAAATAAAAATTAACCACCATGAAAAATTTCTCAGATTACATTTTGTTTGATGATAATTTTTTCAAAGAACATACCTCTCTATCCAATAGATATGCCAAAGATTCCAATCACCTGATTCTCAACCCATAAACACATCACCTTAAAACCACACAACAACAAAGTAAACAAACAACACTTATAATCAATTCTATATCAACCACTTAACATAATAATCCAATAACGGATAATTTTCAGGAATATATCCAGAAACGTAACTTATTCCGCAAACGGATAACTGTCTATTAAAACTTTTTACGTCTATTACCGGGAAAAAGTCCCGAAAAGGTCAAAATATTCGGCTTCCGAAACTTTCACATTTATAAAATTTCCAACCACTATTTTTGCACTATTAGCGGTAACCAAGACTTCATTATCAATTTCAGGTGAATCGTACTCTGTCCGCCCGATAAAATACTCACCTTCCTTTCTGTCAATTAAAGTTTTAAATGTTTTACCGACCTTTTCCTTATTCAGTTTCAATGAGATATTCTGCTGCAGGTCCATTATAGCATCAACCCTCTCCTGCTTTATTCTATCGGGAATATCATCTTTCAGTTTAAATGCAGCCGTACCCTCCTCAGGAGAGTATGCAAAAACTCCCAGCCTGTCGAATTTTATTTCGGCAATAAAATCAAGCAGTTGCTGAAAATCCTTCTCTGTTTCACCGGGATAGCCGGTTATCAGGGTTGTCCGCAAAGCGGCATCAGGTATAATACTTTTTACCTTCTCAAGCAATTTGTATGTGCCGGACTTCCCATGCCCGCGCCTCATTGATTTCAATATCTTGTCACTAATATGCTGAACCGGCATATCCACATAGTTGCAAATATTCTCTCTCTCTTTCATTAAGTCCAGAACCTCCACCGGAAAGGAGAAGGGATAAAGATAGTGTAACCTGAGCCATTCCATACCTTCGAGCGCAGATAACCGGTCAACTAACCCGGGAAGCATATTTTTTTTATACAAATCAAGACCATAATACGACAAATCCTGCGATATCAGAATAATCTCCTTTACACCTTTATTAATCAACCTTTTTGCCTCATCAACAATCTCATCAACAGGCCTTGAAACATGCTTTCCTCTGATAAACGGAATAGCACAAAAGGAACAGCGTCTGTCGCAACCTTCGGCTATTTTAAGGTATGCAAAATGCGAAGGAGTTGTCAAAACCCTTTCGCCGACAAGCTCTTTTTTATACTGACCTCCGAGTTCCGCCACTATTTTATTTATATCATTCACCCCGAAATAGCTGTCCACATCTTCTATCTCAGCCTCTAAATCTTTTTTATAACGCTCTGACAGACACCCCATAACATAAACTTTCTCAATCAGCCCGCTATTCTTTGCATCAACATAACTCAAAATGGTATCAATAGATTCCTGCTTTGCATCATGAATAAAACCGCAGGTGTTAATCACGACCACGTCAGCATCGGCACCTTCTTTTTCAAAAGTTACTTTAATATTGTTTGAGTTCAATTGTCCCATCAGCACTTCCGAGTCAACAAGATTCTTGGAACATCCCAGTGAGATAAGGTTTATTTTTTTATTTGACGGTTTCGTTTTCAAAACTTAATATTCGTTCATTCTCACATTTTTTACAAACAGTAACTTCAGCACAGGTTATCAATCGTTTTTCAACCTCCGAAGCACACCGGCAGTAGTCACACTTTAGTCAAACAGGCTGTCAACAAATTCCACACGGTTAAACACCTGAAGGTCTTCCATCTTTTCACCAATACCGATATATTTTACGGGAACTTTAAACTGGTCGGAAATACCAATAACAACTCCGCCTTTTGCCGTTCCGTCGAGCTTTGTAAGAGCAATGGCATTAACTTCCGTTGCAGCCGTAAATTGTCTGGCCTGTTCGATTGCATTCTGACCTGTAGAGGCATCAAGGATCAGTAATATTTCGTGGGGAGCATCAGGGACAACTTTTTGCATCACCCTTTTTATCTTCGTAAGTTCGTTCATCAGATTCACCTTATTATGAAGGCGCCCGGCAGTGTCAATTATAACGACATCAGAATCTTTTGCAAGGGCTGATTTCAGAGTATCAAAAGCTACCGAGGCAGGGTCGGCATTCATTCCCTGATCAACAATCGGCACCTCTACCCTGTCGGCCCAGATATGCAGCTGTTGAACAGCGGCAGCCCTGAAAGTATCGGCAGCACCAAGAAGAACGGATTTTCCGGCTTTCTTAAAATGATATGCAAGTTTTCCGATAGTAGTCGTTTTACCAACACCGTTAACCCCCACAACCATTATAACATAAGGGTGCTTTCCTTCGGGAACGGTAAATTCGACAAGGTCTTCCCTGTTGTTTTCAAGCAACAGCTCCGCAATCTCCTCTTTCAGTATCCGGTTAAGTTCCGAGGTTCCAAGATACTTATCCCTGGCAACCCTGGCCTCAATCCTTTCAATTATTTTAAGAGTCGTATCAACACCAACATCCGAAGTAACGAGAATCTCTTCCAGATTATCAAGAACCTCATCGTCAATTTTAGTTTTGCCGGCAACCGCTCTCGACAGTTTTGAAAAAACATTCTCTTTGGTTTTGGACAACCCCTTGTCAAGTTTTTCCTTTTTATCTTTTGAAAAAATATTCAAAAATCCCATAACTATTTTCAGTTTAATTCTTTGCCATAACCAACAATAAAAAGGCTTTTCCCCAAAACAGGAAAAAGCCCTAAAATTCCTTTTATGTCAAGTATTATTTATTTTTTCGCCAAATAATTTTTCACATCTTCAACGTGAAGGATGCTTTCCTTAAAAGAATAGGCACCTGTTTTAGGCGATCTTACCATTTTTATCACCTTGGTATAGTTTTTACCTGCCGTTTGTAACGAAGCAACAACTTTCTTAGCCATAACAAATATTATTTAATTTCTTTGTGAATAGTATATTTTTTCAAAATAGGATTGTACTTTTTCAGTTCAAGCCTCTCGGGAGTATTTTTTTTGTTCTTAGTGGTAACATATCTTGATGTCCCCGGCATACCACTGGTCTTGTGCTCTGTGCATTCCAGAATCACCTGAACTCTTGCGTCTTTGCTTTTTTTCGCCATTTCTAAAGTCTCCTTTTTAT
>CAYOZZ010000465.1:0-2240 GCA_964408535.1 uncultured Bacteroidales bacterium
GGTGCCTCTGCCATACAGGTCGGAACAGCCAATTTTATTGACCCTCAGGTTTCCGTAAAGATTATTGACGGAATTAAAGATTATCTTAAAAGGCATAATTTTGACTCCGTAACGGAATTGACCGGCGCAATGAAGGTTTAATAACCCGCTTATCTGATGTTATATTTCTTGTTATCTATCTCTTTTTGTATCACGTCCCATTCCTCTTCTGTTGTCAGTTCTAAAATTATTGAGCGTGAATCGGAAAATAAATTAAAAATATTCCACCACTGTTTATTTATATCATCCTGAAGTTCTGCAATGTCATTTTTGGATATATCCTTTTTCAATGTTAAACTATTTTCTTTTTCCCGGATGGTATCATATTTTTTTTGAATTTTATTCAGTTTTTTTTTGAAACCGTCAAGTGCAATAAATGCTTTCGTTCTTTTTTTACTGTCTTTAATACCTTCAACAATTCCTTTGTTAAGCCGCTCCAACGATTTGTTTAACTTATTGATTTGCTTCTTTCTCTGTCTTTTTATTTTTTTTTGATTATTAGATGTTGCTTTTACCAGGCTGCTCCATTCGCTGTCAGTCAGCAGGTTTCTTATTTTATATAATGATTCGGTTAAGACGGAGTCCAGTGGTTTTTTTGCGTCCAAATACTGTTGATAAACAACATTAAACTGTTCAGTTGTTGCCGCACGGTTTGAGTTTAATTCCTTCAGTTTGTTATTAAGCTCTTCTTCTTTATGTTTGAACTTTTCATTTTCTTTTTTATAAATTTCATACAGGTTTAGTACCTGTTCACATATATCTTTATCCGAAACGGTTTTTTTGATATGCTTTGTTATTTGGGAGTCATTTAAAATACTGCTTTGGGGAATATATAATGAAATAACAAGCGAAATTATTAATGCCCAGGTCATAATTATTTCTTTTTTATTCGAAATTATCAATTATGAATTATCAGATAATATACAAAAGTACAAATAATTGTTAAATTACTTTACCGTTTTTTCTTTTTATGGCAAGAATATCAGATGCTATTTCTTCGATTGATTTTCCGGTAACATTAACAACAGACCATTTTGGCTGGTTTCTGTATAACTTTTGAGCATATTTTAACTCTTCGGCAACGTAAAGATATTCTGCATAATTGCCGGTTATTCCGCCGAGATGTTCATGTCTTGATTTTCTAAGTTGTGACAGATGTTTTGGATTTGTCATAAGACAGAAAACGTTTTCCGGATTTATTTTGTAAACGGATGGTGGCGGGTCAATGTTCAGAATAATAGGAATGTTGGCAACAAACCAGCCCTTGGTTGCGAGGTAAATGCTCAGGGGAGTTTTGAATGTTCGTGAAACGCCGAGGATAACAATATCTGCCTTATCAATTTCGTGATGTCGCATACCGTCATCGTGCCTGAAAGTATATTCCATAGCCTCAATTCTTCTGAAATAATCCTTATTAAGTTTGTGGAACAGTCCCGGTTTCTCCGAAGGGGCAATATCTTTGAAATGGTGTGAAAGTCTCAGTAACAACGGTCCCATTATATCAATCCGCTCCACATTGTATTTTCGGGAGAGCCTTACCATTATACTTCTCATTTCATCCGAAACAATGGTATGGAGAATGATTGCATTTTTATCGGCCGCTTCCCTGACAACCTCCTCAACCTGCCCGGGAGTTCGAATTCCCGGTCTGACAATCACTTCGGGTTTAATCCCCGGAAACTGTGTCAAAGCAGCATCCAGAGCCTGCCGGGCTGTACGTCCTGTTCCGTCCGAAACAATTATAACATTAAACATATTGATTGAAATTAAAACTTCAGCCTTTTGTTATACAAAAGCTATTGTTTACAAAGATAATAAGATTTTTCGATTGAAACCTGAAATTGAAAAATAGAGAGCAGATGACTTTTATTACAACGCTGAAAACTTTCGGAGTTGTGGCAAAAATAATGTACGTTACTGAATTTAAGCATTAAAAAAAATGCCACTAAGAGAGGAAGGACTCCAAGTCTCAAAGGTTCACAAAGTAGCGTATTTCATATATTTCCAAGTGTGGACGCTTGGAACATAGGTAAGAGGCGGAAAAACAGCTTGTTATGGGTTGAGTGGACAAAATGTTAATTAAAAATTGTCTTAAAAATTTGTCATTTAAAAATTAAATACTACTTTTGCATAGTATTTAATTGTGTTATGATTTTCTCCAAGACGACAGAATACGCATTGAGGGTTTTAGCTTATATGGC
>CAYOZZ010000466.1:0-3574 GCA_964408535.1 uncultured Bacteroidales bacterium
TGAGCTTCATTAAAATAGTTCTCGGTACCGTAATTTATCTGCCCGTTACCCCATGTCAATGCATGTGAAGCATCGGCACCGGCAACCATTACTACCTCATCCAAAAATGAGGGATCCGGGAAAAGATACTGTTCGTACTCCAATGTTTTGTCAATCTGCGGTTGTAATTCAGCAAGATTGTTGGCTGAGAATCTTCCATAATAACATTCGGGGTAGATATCTCCGGTATATTCACAAAAATACAAGTCTGTTACATGACTTCCTGCAGAGCCGTTAAACGGAGGTATTTGCGCAACATCACCAACCAGCAAAACAAAACTTTGCGGGGTATAACCGGTCGGGGGATTATTATAAAAATCTTCAAGATAAGATTTTATTGATGTGTTTGTATTTCCGACATTCGGATCATCAGTATAGGCCTCAACAACATTGAACCCTTTTTTGGTTTTCCACTCGATAAAAGGCTGCAGGGTAGCTTCAAACATCGGATCGGAAACAATAATGTATGTCGCCGGAGCATCGGTTATAAGCTCTTTGCTCTCCAACGGTTTGTAATTTACAAGCTCCTGATAAATTCCTTCATAATAAGGCGAAAAATATTTCTTCTTATTGTCTATTGTAGTTGCAACGTCTGCACCGTCAAAACTGATATTCACTTCAATATCAAAATTAACAAGTAATTTCCCTTGAACGGGATTATACATTATCGGTGAAATTTCAATTCTTGCAATCCTTACACCTCTCATAATACCCAAATCAACAACTTTGACAAGTTCGGTTCCATAAAACTGGTCGGACTGGTAAGTATCGGAATTAAAAACAAAAGCAACATCCTCGGGATTATCACTTTTCGACAATGAAGGCTGTGTCGGCATAACAAAATTTGTTATTCCGTAATCAGCTAACTTACGTACCGAAACATAATTTGAAGTGTAAGACACATTTATTGTTGCACCCACGGGAACTTCGATTAGTTTCTTAAGTACCGGCAGTCTCGGGTTACCTTCTTCCATTGTGTACGAATACTCCGGCACGGTTAATAAAGAAAACCGTCCTTCTTTGGTCTTAACTTCAAAAAAGTTAATATCAGACAATGTACTTCTTACAGTTAAAGAGTTGTAGCTGTTATCAACAACCTTAAAACCGGTTGTTCTGTTACTAACATCAATACTTCCGGCAAATAGTGCCGTTGTTAAAAAGCCAAGCATAACTATAAGTACCTGTGCTTTTTTAGTAAATAAAATTTTGTTCATTTTGAAATTATTAAATTATTAAAATTATTATCTTTTATTATCTTTCTCGCTTTGATAATTGCAAAGGTATTAAAAAATAAGACCTCTACTAATATTTTTCCGTTTTGCCTCTACAAGACAACAAACATATATAAATGGTTGTCTGAAACTGCAATTTTTCGTTATTTGGATTACTGATTTTTCGTAAAGTCCGCAATTCTTTGATTTAAAAACTGTTTTGTTATCTGACGAACGGGATACCAGGAGGTGAAAAAGCCGATTGAAACGACAATTCCAAATACATAAATAAAATCTGTAATTTCCATTTTAACAGGATAATACGGCACAATAAAAGCATTGGCTTCGCTTCCCAGCTTAATCAGTCCGAATTGTATTTGTGCAAAGCATAAAACAGCTCCGAGTATCAATCCTGCAAACGCCCCGAAAACAGATATCATCATTCCTTCGATTCTGAATATTCTTTTTATTGTTTTCTCATCGGCTCCCATACTGTACAAAATCGCAATATCCTTCTTTTTGTCAAGAATTAGCATTGATAACGACCCGATCAGATTGAATGTTGCAATTAGAAGAATAAACGACAGAATGAGAAAAATAGCCCATTTCTCCGACTTCATTATTTTATACAAAAGTTCCTGCTGCTGAAATCTGTTTTTAACAACGAAACGGTCACCGGCTATCTCTTTAACCTTATCCTGAACCTGCTCCATATCTGCCGACGGGTCAAGCCTGACCTCAATTCCCGTGACCTCATTTTTATATTGCAGTAATTCTCGCGCAAGATCAAGGGATATAATTACAAATTTCGTATCAAACTCCTGCTGTACGGCAAAAACGGCAGAGAGATAAACCGGCTTTATATTAAATGCATTATCAAGACGACCGATAGTTTTTCCCGTTCTTTTCGGAACATAAATATAAACGGGGTGTTCAAAATCGTTTATTCTTACTCCAAGGTGATATGCAACAAGATATCCCATTATAGCCATATCAGCATTGCCTTCTTTCAAAGTAAAAGTACCGTCATACAACATTGTATCAAGCGGGTTGTTATGAAGGAATTCATCACTTACACCCTTTAAAGTTATAATATATTGTTCCGTTCTGTATTTTAAAAGGGCATTTTCCTCAACCACTTCGGTATAGCTTACGACGCCGGGTAGTTTCTTAATCTTTTCGGCATCAATTTCGGAGTTGACAAAAGTTTTTCCCTGCTTAACCTCAATTAAAAGGTCAGGGTCAAAAGTGCTGTACAACGATTTCACCAGATCCTCAAAACCGTTAAATACCGACAAAACCACAATCAATGCCATTGTTCCGACAGTCACACCGACAGCCGATATCAATGAAATAATATTGATAATATTATGCGATTTTTTTGAAAAAAGATACCGCTTTGCTATGTATATCGGAAGATTCAAAATAAATAACTTTTTATTTCCGGGCTTTTACAATCAAACCCGTTCCGGTTTTATGCTTTAAATTTACATCGAGCCAGTTTAAAATCAGTGAAAACGGAAATGTTATAAGATAATAAAAAGGCAATATTATGAAAAAAAGTTTCGAGGCATTAACCATAAGAATAGGATATTTCATTGACAGTTTCCACGAAATTTTACCTGGAGTTCCATAATCGTAATAGGCATCTGTTTTTGAAAATCCCGATTTTTTCAGTTTATCCTGAATTTCATTAATATTATACCCATCCCTGACATGTTCATCAATAAACGAACCTCCCTCTTCGTGGTCGTGATCATGAACATCAGAACCACCCTGATCCGAAGGTGTTGATATCAAAAGCATTCCGCCGGGTTTTAAGGAGGCATAAAAATTTTTAAATACCTCGACATCCTCAAGGATATGCTCCATCACATCAACTGAAAGAACCAGATCATAAGCTTCGGGATTTTTATATTTAACAAGGTCGGCAACTGAAAATGAAACATTTGTCCTGCCGATTTGTCCGAAGAAATTATTACAATCTTCAATTTGCTCATCCTTAACATCCACACCTGTAATTTTCCAGTTCCTGTTCATTGATGAGATAAAAAAGGCATATTGCCCGAACCCGGAGCCGGCATCAAGTATGCTCAGGTTATCACCTTTTCCTTTTGCCCATTTTTTAATCTCTTTCTTTATATGCCAGGTACGTAACAACAACAAATCAAGTAAATTGTAAAACAACTTTCTCAGAAATGGTGTTTTATTAAAAACATTTCCCAGACTTCTTTTTATCGGATCGTATTGCATATTAATTAATCTGATTTATTAAAACTATTTTTTTGAGATGTTAAATGCACGTCCGTACATCTTTACACTCC
>CAYOZZ010000467.1:0-7935 GCA_964408535.1 uncultured Bacteroidales bacterium
AAATGATATTTATGAGGTGGAATTTGAATATGATGACACAAGCAGCGTGATGAGAATTTTAAAAGATGAGGGGCTGAAACCTTATGAACAAATTTATGAAGAGAAATGTATGTTAAAGTTTGAGGTGAGGAAAAAATTAACCGACAGGGTTTATGAGCGGTTTAACAAAATTAATAATCTTAAAATAAAATACTTATATACCAAATAATCATTACTGAAATGTTTTTGACAACAAAACTGAATAGGACATTTTTTTTTAAAAATCAAGGGTATATTTATTTTTTTTTAAACTTTTTTTGAATGAATTTTGTTCACAATTTTCAGGTCGGTATATTAGTTGGGTATAGCAGCGTATATTGTTAAAAGTCAGCCGGTTATCCAAGTTTAATTTTATAAACAACATTAAAGGAACTGTTTACAAATGAAAAGAAATCATAATACAGTATGGGAAAATTGTCTGAAAGTCATTAGAGACAACATAAGTCATCAAAGTTTCAAAACCTGGTTTGAACCTATCAAGCCGGTAAACCTTGATGACAATGTATTGACCATACAGGTGCCCAGCCAGTTTTTCTATGAATGGCTTGAAGAGCATTATATAACTCTTCTGAAAAAGACGATAAAAAAAGAACTTGGTTCAGCAGGACGCCTCGAGTACAGTATTATAATGGATAATTCCTATTCAGGGGATCCGTATGCCGTAAAAGTTCCTACATCCAACAAAAATATTACTTCGAACCAGCCTGTTACAATGCCACTTGACCTAAACAACGGTTCTTCAAAAGAGATTCCCAACCCTTTTATAATTCCCGGCCTGAAAAAAATAAAAGTAAATTCCCAGCTTAATGCTAACTATTCCTTTGACAATTTTATTGAGGGTGACTGTAACAGACTTGCACGCTCTGCCGGTTATGCCGTTGCAAACAATCCCGGCAAAACCGCCTTTAACCCGTTATTAATATATAGTAATGTGGGATTGGGGAAAACCCACCTTGCACATGCAATCGGTCTGGAGGTAAAAAACAGGTATCCCGAAAAAACGGTTTTATATGTTACTTCCGAACAATTTACTAACCAGTATATTGATTCGGTGCGAAATAATAATCAGAACGATTTTGTTCATTTTTATCAGATGATTGACGTTTTGATAATTGATGACATTCAGTTCCTTTCAAAGAAGGAGAAAACACAGGAAGTATATTTCCACATCTTCAATCATCTGCATCAAAACTCAAAACAACTCATTATCACCTCCGACAAACCGCCGGTAGAGATGAGTGGGATGAATACTCGCCTTCTCTCGCGATTCAAATGGGGGTTATCAGCCGATTTGCAGGTTCCCGATCTCGAAACAAGAATTGCAATAATAGAAAATAAGCTTTATAAAGACGGACTGGAAATGCCGAGAGATGTTATTGAGTATCTGGCATATAGCATCACAACAAATATCAGGGAACTTGAAGGAGCACTTATCTCAATTCTTGCCCAGTCATCATTAAACAAAAAGGCCATCACCCTGGAGCTTGCCAAGAAAATGATTGACAAGTTTGTGAAAAATACTTCACGCGAAATTTCAATTGATTACATTCAGAAGGTTGTTTGCGATTATTTCGGACTTCCGCTTGAAGCTATCAATTCAAAAACAAGAAAAAGAGAAATTGTCCAGGCACGGCAGCTTGCTATGTTCTTTTCGAAAAAACTTACAAAGGCTTCATTGGCAACAATTGGCCAGCATTGCGGCAAAAAAGACCACGCCACTGTTCTGCATGCGTGTCGTACAGTCAATAATCTAATAGAAACCGACAAACAATTCAGAAATTACGTGGAAGAGCTTGATAAAAAAATCACACTTTAATGTAATTTTTTCTTGTCTGTTTGAATTTTTTTTCTTATCTTACCGGATTGTAGATAGTCTTGTCTATTCAGGTAATAATTTAAAATTATTTAATTATGAATGTTCTATTTGTATGTAATTCAAACACGTGTAGATCTCCGCTGGCTGTAGGAGTTTTAAAGAAAAAACTTAGTGAACGTAATCTGGAGGCGAAAGTTGAATCGGCAGGGTTTGAGGCATTTAACATCAATGAACCACCTGAAAACAGAGCAGTTGAAGAAGCTTTAAAACATGGGATTAATATTTCGGAGAACAGAGCCAGACTCTTCTCAAGTGAAGACTTTAAAAAGTTTGACAAAATTTATGTTATGGATACCCTGGCTTACCGGAATGCACTCTATTTTGCAAAAGATAAGAAGGATGAAGGCAAGCTGGAGTTCCTCTTAAATCTTGTTAAACCCGGCAGAAATGAATCCGTACCCGATCCGTTTTACAGAAAACTGGAAGCGTGTGAGGAGACATTTAAAATAATGGACACCGCTTGCGATAAAATTGCCGAGATAATTGCAAAAAGCAGAGTTAACTAATTTAGCCGGTTTTGACACAGCCTCCTGATTACAACACAATTGAAGAAGCAGCCCGCAGGATCGAGTCCTATATTCACAGGACTCCTGTATTGTCGTCGTACAACCTCAATAGTATTATTGGGGGTGAGATGTTTTTTAAATGTGAGAATCTGCAAAAAGCCGGCGCCTTTAAATCAAGAGGTGCCTGTAATGCAGTATTTTCAATTGATGAAAAAGAGCTGACAAAAGGAGTCTGCACTCATTCCTCGGGTAACCATGCTGCTGCTCTGGCACGGGCTGCATCCTTGCGGAAAACAAAGGCTTATATTGTGATGCCCGACAATTCTTCGAGAGTTAAAATTGATGCGGTAAAACAATATGGCGGAGAGATAACCTTTTGCTCCCCCAATTTGAAATCAAGAGAAGAAACGCTGAAAAAAGTAATTGAAAAGACAGGTGCATTAGAGATACATCCTTACAATGACTACAGAATTATTGCAGGCCAGGCAACGGCAGCCAAAGAACTGATTGAAGATGTCGGCAGCCTTGATATTATTATGGCTCCGGTAGGAGGGGGCGGGCTTCTGAGCGGGACAGCTCTTTCAGCTTCATTCTATTCTCAGGGAACAAAAGTTATTGCAGCTGAACCGCTCGGTGCTGACGATGCATACAGATCGTTTTACGAAGGCAGATTCGTGCCTTCCGAAAATCCCGTTACTATTGCTGACGGATTACTAACCTCCCTTGGAACACTTACTTATCCTCTAATAACTAAGTTTGTTGATGAAATAATCACCGTTAAGGAGGAGACAATTATTCAGGCAATGAAACTGATATGGGAAAGGATGAAGATAATTATTGAACCGTCATCGGCGGTGCCTTTTGCCGCTATTCTTGAAAACAAATCAAAATTTAAAAATAAAAGAACCGGAATTATCTTGTCGGGGGGCAATGTTGATCTTGACAAATTGCCCTGGCATTTATAAAGACGGTTTTATAACGGATTCACTAAAGCCTTTTTTACAATCACTGATTTGACACAATCGAATCGGACTCACCTACGGTATTCTCATATATTTATGGCTTTGCAGGGAAATTTGCCATTTGGGATGAGTCTTGACATAATCCACAATAGGCTCCATCATTTTATCACGGACACTCCATTCGGGTTGCAAAAAAAGATGGCAATCCTTTCCCACCCTTGCAGCATTTTTCTCTGCCCAGTCAAAATCGTCTTTCGACTGAATAATTACTTTCAACTCATTGGCAATCTCAAATATCTCTTTCAGCGGCGGACTGTTTTTCTTTGGTGACAGACAAATCCAGTCCCAGTCACCCGTCAGAGGATGCGAGCCGGAAGTTTCGAGAAATGTTTTAACTCCCTGTTTTTTCAGTTCCCGGCAAAAATAATCCATATTGTACATCAAAGGTTCACCACCTGTAACAACAACAGCCCTGGCCGGACACGCAGCAACACGCTTCACAATTTCATCGGTACCGGTCAAAGGCCATAGTTTGGCATTCCACGATTCCTTTACGTCACACCAGCTGCAACCCACATCACAACCGCCGATACGGGTAAAGTAGGCAGGTTTGCCGGTATGAAATCCTTCACCCTGAACAGTGTAGAAATCTTCCATCAAAGGAAGCTCCAGCCCCGATTCCAATCTGTCGTTTCTATTTTTCACCGTCCGATTGCTTTATTGCTTCTCTGATATTTAGTTGAAAAGCCGATTGTTTAAAAGCTTTTGTATCTTCGCAGGTTATGACTATGTTATCATCATCTGACCAAACAACTCCTTCGGTCTGTGCATCTTTCATAGCAGGAAAATTGATGCGGAATATCTTTGCGGCAGCAAAATCATTTCCATAAAAACCGTTAAACAAAAAGACAAACGGCACGTAGTCTTTATAACCGACAAGTATCAAGTCTCCCGTCGAACTGTTGTAATCGGCTCCGGTAATCAGGCCGTTAACATTAAAAACATCAACCGGATCAATTTTGTAATCTCCGGGAACTTTCGGAAGCTTATACATCCGTGATTTACGGTCAGCCCAGTCCTTTGAAAAAATTATAAGCGAATCGCCGTAGCCGGTTATCGCCTCGCAATCAAAATTATTCTTTTGCCTTTTCATCTCAAAAGATTGCTGATCGTTATAAGAAAAAGAAATAATCTCTGCATTTACGTCAACTTTTTCCCCCTTTCCAATATCCTTTTTCAAAATCTTATAGATTGCAAGATTTTTCCTGTTCCCTCTGTTATTCCCGAAATCACCTACATAGATATACTCATCATCCTGTGTGATATCCTCCCAGTCATGGTTAGTGCCATTAATAATTCTCACCGTTTTAATAACTTTTCCGGTTTTTTTATCCGTTTTGTATAATTCGGGTTCACCGCCGCTGTCATTGAATGTCCAGATGCAATCCTGATATAAAATAACACCTGAGGATTCATTCACTTTTTTTGACAGTTTGCTGAAAAGTTTCAGTTCGGAAGGATATTCAATTGTTGCATAAAGTTTCTTCTGAGCAGATGTATTGCTATGAATTAACAGAAAGGCAATAACGAATGTAAATAACTTCAATTGATTTGATTTCACAATAAACGAATTAATAAATAAAAAAAGAAATTAAGAATAAACCTCTTTCTTGGCAGCTTTCAGAGTATTCTGCAGCAAAGAGACTATTGTCATCGGGCCGACACCACCCGGAACAGGAGTTATATACGAAGCCACTCCGGCAACTTTCTCAAAATCAACATCCCCAACCAACTTATATCCCGATTTTGTTTCATCCGAAGGTACCCTGTGAATTCCAACATCAATAACGACAGCTCCCTTTTTTACCATCTCGTGTGTAACAAATTTCGGTTGCCCCATTGCAACGATCAGAATATCGGCTGATTTAGCAATTTTTTTCAGATTCTTCGTCCTGCTGTGGCAAAGAGTTACCGTACAATTACCCGGATTTGCCTTGCGTGACAGCAACACACTGACCGGTGAGCCGACAATGTGGCTACGTCCGAGAACAACACAATTTTTTCCTTCGGTTTCAATATCATATCTTTCGAGAAGCTGGATAATACCATAAGGAGTGGCAGGCAGATATGTCGGCAGTCCAAGCATCATCTTACCCACATTCATAGGATGAAATCCGTCAACGTCCTTTGCGGGATTAATACTTTCGATTACCTTCTTTTCCGAAATATGGTCGGGTAACGGCAACTGAACGATAAGTCCGTCAATTTCATCATCATTATTGATATATTCAATCGCTTCCAGTAATTCCTTTTCGGTTATATCCGAAGGATATCTGTAAACGGATGAAAGAATACCAACCTCGCTGCATGATTTCTCCTTATTCCTGACATAGGTCTGACTGGCCGGGTCTTCACCGACAAGTATGGCTGCAAGATGCGGGTTTTTACCTTTATTATCAATAAGATCAGCTACTTCGGCTGCAATCTCCCTTTTAATCTGTTTTGCGGTCTCTTTTCCGTCTATTATTTTCATTTTGAGATTATTTTAATAAAAAAGCTTTTACAAAAACCAAAACTTTGTTATCAGTTGATATTCCGTTTTCAATTCCCCGGCTTAGTTACCGGATGACTTTCCCGACCTTGCGGTAAAATCCGCAAAGTTCACTTTTTACACGGGCTATCGCGCAAATTCACAGATTCAGGCTCCTTACCTTCTTCCCATTCCGCGCATATTGGCCATAGCCTTCATCAGGTTTTTTCCTTTTCCACCTGAAATGGCTTTCATCATTTTTTGGGTTTCAGAGAATTGTTTAATCAGTTGATTCACCTCCTGTATGTCCGTTCCGCTTCCCCTTGCTATTCTTCTTCTGCGGCTTCCGTTGAGCACCTTCGGATTCTCTCTTTCTTCCATAGTCATCGAATAGATAATAGCCTCTATGCCTTTGAAGGCATCATCATCAATATCCATATTTTTCAGTGCTTTCCCCATTCCCGGTATCATTCCCATCAAATCTTTCACATTACCCATCTTTTTTATTTGCTTAATCTGATTCAGGAAGTCATTGAAATTGAACTGGTTTTTCGCTATCTTTTTCTGAAGTTTTCTCGCTTCCTCGGCATCGAACTGTTCCTGGGCTTTCTCAACGAGGGAGACAATATCGCCCATTCCGAGGATTCTGTCAGCCATTCTGCTGGGATGGAATACGTCAATGGCATCCATCTTTTCTCCGATACCGACAAATTTTATCGGTTTGTCAACAACCGATTTAATAGTAAGTGCGGCACCACCGCGTGTATCTCCGTCCAATTTTGTCAACACAACACCTTCATAATCAAGTCTATCGTTAAAAGCTTTGGCAGTGTTCACGGCATCCTGACCGGTCATTGAGTCAACGACAAACAGTGTCTCCTGAGGTTTCACGGCATTTTTAATTGCCGCTATCTCATTCATCATCTCTTCATCAACTGCAAGACGACCGGCTGTGTCAATGATAACCACATTGTAGCCGTATTCCCTGGCGTGCTTAATTGCATTTTCCGCAATCTTAACGGGATTTTTATTTTCTTCCTCGGTGTAAACCTTCACCCCGACCTGCTCGCCAAGCACTTTCAACTGTTCGATGGCAGCAGGACGGTAAACGTCACCTGCAACGAGCAGCGGATTACGTCCTTTTTTGGATTTCAGAAAATTGGCAAGCTTAGCCGAAAAGGTCGTCTTACCCGAACCCTGAAGACCTGCAATCAGAATTATAGCAGGACTGCCTTTAATATTAAGCTCTGCCGTTTCAGAACCCATAAGGGTAGCAAGTTCGTCGTGAACAATCTTCACCATCAGTTGTCCGGGAGAGACCGAGGTAAGTATCTTCTCACCAAGAGCTTTTTCCTTTACAACATTCGTAAATTCCTTTGCTATTTTATAACTGACGTCGGCATCCAAAAGGGCTTTCCTGACCTCTTTAAGTGTTTCGGCAACATTTATTTCGGTTATATGCCCATGACCCTTTAAAATCTTAAACGACCGTTCCAGTTTATCCGATAATCCTTCAAACATATTGCGATATTTAATTATTTTATTAAAAAGGGCAAAATTAGTAAATATGTTTTAAGTTTCGGACTACAAATTTATGCTTTTTGAAGAAGCCCGTAATAAAAGCGGAATACGCAGTTTAACAGACCGGTATCACAACCGACAGAATCAGTCTTTATACAGTCTTTATTATTATTCGGGTAAACGGAACAATTCGTGAAAAATGAATTAATATTTTTGCAAATTACCGGATAAATTTTATCGCCGGTTTACGTAAAGTTAGCATCTATGTGTTGCCGAAGTTTACCTTGCTCCATTAAGCAGTGCGAATATGATGGCGGATTTGCGGTGGATACCTTGTTTTATTTGGAATACATTCTAAATAAAAAAATTACATATTTGCGAACATTATATGTAATTGATTGTTTATTTTTACCGATTCTAAATAGGTAATAAAATGGCTGTAACAAAAGAGAAAATATTAGATGCGTTGCGTCATGTCAACGATCCTGATCTACACAAAGA
>CAYOZZ010000468.1:0-3191 GCA_964408535.1 uncultured Bacteroidales bacterium
AATTTATCCTGAAAGTCCCTCTTTGCAACGGTTTATCCCCTTTCAGAAAAGAAGAACTCACACCAACCCTAATTCTCCAATGTATATTTTGCTTTTTTCTGGCATCCAGACTTTTATTTATAATCTGATAAGAAAACTCCCTTATCCCAAGCTTTTTCGAAACGGAATGTTTAAGTTGCTCTTCCGTGTAATCCGTCGGCAGGTTTATATCTGTTTCCTTGTAGCCCATTCAGAGTAGTTTAAATGCAATTTTATGACAATCCTTTTGATATTTTACTATCGGGGCCTTTCTTTTTAAGTAACAGCACAATCATATTGAAAAAGAAATTTCGCAATGGGCCTGCTTTTATCAGGAAACTTAAAATTCTGTGCTGAATTCTGTTGTATTTCAATATTTTTTGAATTGGTTCGGAGTCATAATTCTCATCAAGGATGGTTTTTGCAACCTCCTCACCCGAAACCAGTGCCTGGTAAATACCTTCTCCCGTAAAACCACACGCCAGTCCCGCTGCTTCACCAATCAAAAAAATATTATTGAATTTGTATCCCCGGTAATCATAGCTTATCGGAAAACTTTCATACTTCGCATTGGTTATATCGAAACTATTCTCTTTCAGCCATTTATGAAAATTGGATTTCAGCTTTTTGGGAGACATAATTTCCGGATTGCAGGCACATCCGACGGACAGACTTTCTTTATGAGGGAAAACCCAGACATACCACGAATGAAAATATTTTGAGTTAAGACCCATTTCGAATCTCACCTCATCTTTCCACGGAATTCTGTATTGAAAAGTAATTAGTCTTTTCTTAACCGGAAGTTTCAGATATCTGCGTACAATAGATGACACTCCGTCGGCACCAACAAGATATTTAAAACTGTATTCATCCGAAAAATTTACCGTAATCTTATTCTTTTCAACTGAAGTAACCTTTGCACTTGTCATAAGATCCACGTTGGTATTCTTCAGCTTGTCAGCCTGCCACTGTCCGAACTCCTTGCGGTCAATAGCATAAAGAACTACCAACCCTTCTTTTTCGTTAACGGAGGTATATTTTGGTGATTTAATTACCGCCCTCTGAACTTTATGCTCAAACAAGCGGTCGGGAATATCCATCAAATCCAAATCTTTCTTTGTCAGACCTCCCGCACAAATCTTTGGACCGATCTCCTGTTTCCTCTCCAGCAAAAGAATCTTTAAATCAGGATTATTATTCGTCAAAACTTCGGCACATCTCAAACCGGCAGGTCCCGCCCCTATGATAACAATGTCATATTCCTTCATTTATCACATAATATTTCAGGCAAAGATATTATTTTGAACAAGACTTTCAAATTATTATTCCGTTTCTGTTTGAAAAATAAATTAAACGACTACTTTTGTTAGTGTTTTATCCACACTAAATGATATAACCGGTTAAATTGTATAACAATGAATAAGTTATTTTTACTTCTATTGATTTTACTCAGCTTTGGAATATCCAATGCCCAACAAGACCTATCTCCGGAATGGATATCACTGACAAAAGGAAAAAATCTTAAAGGCTGGGAGCAAAAGGGCGGTAAGGCCGAATACAGACAACAGGGCGACACAATTATCGGACGGACGGTTGCAAATACTACTAACAGTTTTCTCTGTACAAAAGATATCTTTTCCGATTTCATTCTGGAGTTTGATGTAAGATATAAGGACACCAACAACCTGTTCAATTCGGGTGTTCAGATAAGAAGCAACAGCTTTCCCGGTTATCAGAAAGGAAGAGTTCATGGTTATCAGGTAGAGATAGATCCGTCGGATCGCGCCTGGTCGGGTGGCATTTACGATGGGGGCCGAAGAGGCTGGCTGAATAACTTACTGCACGACATTCGCGCCCGAAATGCCATTAAGCTTGACGACTGGAATCATTTTCGTGTTGAAGCAATCGGAAGTTCGATACGAACCTGGGTTAACGGTGTACCCTGTGCAAATCTTGTTGATGATATGACAGCCGCAGGATTCATCGGATTACAGGTACATGCCGTTTATAAACCTGAAGATGTGGGTAAAGAAATTATGTGGCGAAATATCAGAATCATCACTAAAGACCCTGAAAAATTCCGTTCGGAAACAACGGCAAGGGAGATTTGCACTATTCCCAATCACCTTAGTAAAGATGATGTAAAGGACGGCTGGCAATTATTGTTCGACGGTAAAACCACAAACGGCTGGCGGGGAGCGCACAAAGAAACTTTTCCAGGCAAAGGATGGCACATCGAAAACGGTGAACTGGTTGTTGAAGCTGCCGGCGGGGCAGAATCGGGAAATGGTGGCGATATCGTCACACTTGAAGAATACGAAAGTTTTGAGCTTCTCATTGATTTTAAGATCACAAAAGGAGCAAACAGCGGAATAAAATATTTTGTGACGGAAAAGTACCATCCGGAAGGATCGGCTATCGGGCTTGAATATCAAATTCTCGACGACAAAAATCACCCCGATGCGAAACTCGGTGTAAAAGGAAACAGGACGGTGGCTTCGTTGTATGACCTTATTCCGGCAAAAGCCGATAAAAAATTCTATCCAGATAACTGGAATCATGCCCGTCTTGTTGTGAACGGAAACCACGTTGAGCATTGGCTGAACGGAGAGAAAGTTGTGGAATACGAACGAAACAATCAGATGTTTAATGCACTTGTGGCTTACAGTAAATACAAAGATTATGAGGGGTTTGGCAATTGGAAGAAGGGTCGTATCCTGCTTCAGGATCACGGCGATGAAGTTCATTTCAGGAATATTAAAATAAGAAGAATTGTGGAATGAGTGAATGTTGAGCAAAGCGAAATCCCGCAAGGAGGGAAGAGAATGTTGAGCGAAGTGAAATCCCGTCTTGCGGGACTTGAATGTTAAGCGAAGCAAAGTTAGTTTGCCCAATAAGTGTTTATTTAATGTCAGGTTGAGCGGAGTCGAAACCTGACTGTTGTTGAAAACAAAACATTTTTCGACTCTTTAAAAAATGAATTATTATGAAACGACAAAGCAGAAAACAGTTCATCAAAACCATTGCAGCGGGAAGTGCCGGACTGGCAATAAGTAACCTTGTCTTTCCTGCGAAATCGTTTGCAAGTATTATGGGTGCAAACGACAGTCTTAATGTGGCGGTTATGGGAGCAAACGGCAGGGGCGGCTATCTGTCAACGAAATTTGCGGAAG
>CAYOZZ010000469.1:0-21600 GCA_964408535.1 uncultured Bacteroidales bacterium
GCGAAACAATCCTCCTTGTGACTATGCCTGGGTCATTAAGATTGAAAATTGAGTTTTTGCAGAGGAAACAGCTTGAAATTTTATCTGAACTGCCCTTGTTTTGTGACAAAAATCAATGAAATTTGCCTTTGTTTTGTGACAAAATTGTTTTAATTTTGCCTTTGTTTTGTGACATTAAAATTTTTAATATGATATTTAAAAGAAATATACAGAGATATCTTGTTGAGTGGAAGGAGGATAGTAACCGGAAGCCATTAGTAATCAGGGGTGCCAGACAAGTTGGTAAGACAACGGTAATTAATGAGTTTGCCAGGTCATTTAAGCACTATATTTCACTAAATCTTGAAAAACCGAATAATCGTATTTTTTTTGAAAATATTGATGATGTAAAGAGTTTAGTGGAGACATTATTTTTAGCTCATAATATATCAATTGATGAGGCAAATGAGACAATTCTGTTTATTGATGAGATTCAGGAATCACCTGCAGCAATACGGTTGTTGAGATATTTTTATGAAGATTATCCTCAGCTTTATATTATTGCTGCCGGTTCATTACTTGAATTTGCTATAAAAAAAGTTCCAAGTTTTCCGGTTGGAAGGATTGAATATATGTACCTTCATCCGCTTAATTTTTTTGAATACTTGGAAGCGATTGGCCATAATGCCGCATTAGACCGGTTATCTGAAATTCCGGTTAAACCTTTTGCCCATAATATTTTATTGGATTTATTCAATACATATGCAATAATTGGAGGGATGCCCGAGGTAATTAAGATTTTTACTATGAAAGATAGTTTTACATATTTGCCTAAAATATATGAAAGTATATGGAGTACATATAAGAATGATGTCGAAAAATATACCGAAAATGCTACTGAAAGGAATGTTATTAAACATATTATGGCAACAGCCCATTTGTATCTTGACAAAAGAATCAAGTTTCAAAATTTTGGTAATTCAAACTACAGGTCGCGAGAGGTAAAAGAAGCAATGTTAAAACTTAATGATGCCAGAATTATACAGTTGATTTATCCCACAACTGATATTGAGGTGCCAGTAAAGCCGGATATTAAGAAATCTCCGAGATTACAGTTTTTAGATACAGGATTGATAAACTATGCACTGGGAATTCAGGCAGATATGATAGGAATGAGTGATTTAAGTCAGGCATTTAAGGGGGCGGTAATACCTCATTTAGTAACTCAGGAACTTATGTCTTTGGAGACTGTCCGTGATGTAAAACCGTATTTTTGGGTGCGTGAAAAATCTCAGTCCTCATCAGAGGTAGATTTGATTTATGTTTATAAAAATATGGTTATTCCGATTGAGATAAAATCCGGAGCGACAGGCAGTTTAAAATCTTTACACCAGTTTGTTGAACGTGCCGGTCATCCATATGCCATCAGAATCTATGGAGGTGAGTTCAGCATTGAAAAGACCGGAACACCCGGTGGTGTACCTTACATTCTGATGAATATGCCGTACTATCTTGGTACAATGATACCTGCGTATATTGAGTATTTTGTAAATAACTATTAGTTTTATTTTATTATTTATAAATTAGACCTAATATAAATTGAAATTCTATCTATTTGATTTTCAGGTTTATTTCTTTGGCAGAATTATTCCCGTTTTTATATCTATAAAAATTATATACTTTTGCCGACTTTAAAAATTAAAGGGATAAAAAACAATGAATAAAATTGTAGAAAAGGAGTTTTTCTCGGAGAATGTTGCAAAGATTGTCATCGAAGCTCCTGAAATCGCAATTTCCCGGAAACCCGGGCATTTTGTGATTATCAGAATTGACGAAAAGGGAGAGAGAATACCTCTTACCATTGCATCATCAGACAATGAAAAAGGAACAATTACTCTTGTAGTACAGAAGGTTGGTGTTACATCCGCCAAACTGCTTGCACTTGAGGAAGGTGATATAATAAACGATGTTGTCGGCCCGCTTGGCAAGGCAACGCATATCGAAAATGTCGGAACCGTACTCTGTGCCGGCGGTGGTGTGGGAGTTGCCCCGCTGCTTCCGATTGTCGAAGGATTTAAAAAAGCAGGTAACAGAGTGATAACTGTTCTCGCTGCCCGTTCAAAAGACCTTGTTATTCTGGAAGAACAGATGAGAGAGTTTTCGGATGAGGTGATAATTATGACCGACGACGGTTCTTATGGTAAAAAAGGTCTCGTAACTCATGGTATGGAGGAGGTTATTAACCGCGAAAAGGTTAATCTTTCGGTTGTTATCGGCCCTGCCATTATGATGAAGTTTGCAGCACTGACAACCAAGAAGTACAATATAAAAACGTATGCCAGTCTGAATACCATTATGGTTGACGGAACAGGTATGTGTGGCGCCTGCCGTATCACTGTCGGTGGCAAAACAAAATTTGTCTGTGTTGACGGCCCCGAATTTGATGCGCATGCTGTTGATTTCGACCTTATGCTGTCACGTCTCGGCGCATACAGAGAACAGGAAATGGAAGCTTATGAAAATTATTTAAAAACCGTTCAATAAAATGGAAAAAGTAGCAGAATATCTGAAAGCAGAACGCGCCCAGGAGTGGAGGGCCGAACTTCGTAAGTCCATGAAAGCAAAAGAACGGACTTCGAGAGAACGTGTACAGATGCCCGAGCGCGACCCGAATATAAGAAATAAAAATATTGATGAAGTCAATACCGGTCTGACTGAGGATATGGCATTACTCGAAGCACAACGTTGCCTCGACTGCCCCAATCCGACCTGTATTTCGGGTTGTCCGGTGGGAATTAATATTCCTAAATTCATTAAGAAAATTGATGCACACGATTTTCTCGGTGCTGCTGTTGTTCTTAAAGAAACAAATGCTCTCCCGGCTGTTTGCGGCAGGGTTTGCCCTCAGGAAAAACAGTGCGAAAACAATTGTTTCTACACAATCAGTCTTAAAAAACCGGCTGTTGCCATTGGTAACCTTGAGCGGTTTGCGGCTGACTTTGAAAGAGAAAGCGGTAGTATCGCAATTCCTGAAGTCGCTGAGTCTAATGGAATTAAAGTTGCAGTTATAGGTTCCGGTCCTGCCGGTCTTAGTGCTGCCGGCGACCTGCGTAAGCTTGGTTATGATGTTACCGTGTTTGAAGCTCTACACGAAATAGGCGGAGTTTTGAAATATGGAATCCCCGAATTCAGGCTTCCAAACGAAATTGTTGATGTCGAGATTAATGTTATGAAGGAGATGGGAGTCAAATTCGTAACTAACTTCATTGTAGGGAAAACGGCAAGTATTGACGATTTAAAAGCCCAGGGGTTTGAGGCATTCTTCATCGGAAGCGGTGCCGGTCTGCCGAGATTTATGAATATCCCGGGTGAAAACTTCAACGGTATCTTTTCGTCAAATGAATATCTGACACGTGTAAACCTGATGAATGCAGCTAATCCTGAATATGACACTCCGGTGCTGTCGGGTAAAAATGTTGCCGTAATCGGTGGTGGAAACACTGCAATGGACTCTGTTAGAACAGCCAAACGTCTCGGAGCCGAGAGAGCAATGATTATTTATCGTCGTTCGGAAGAAGAGATGCCTGCCCGTATCGAAGAGGTAAAACATGCCAAGGAAGAGGGTATTGAATTTATGACCCTGCACAATCCTGTTGAATATTTTGCTGATGAAAACGGAAGGGTTAACAAGGCAAGAATCCAGAAAATGGAACTTGGCGAGCCTGATGCTTCGGGAAGAAGAAGGCCTTATCCTATTCCCGGCTCTGAATTTGAGATTGAGGTTGACACAGTTGTTGTTAGTGTCGGTGTTTCTCCCAACCCTATCATCCCAAGCAGTATTCCCGATCTGAAAATGACCGACTGGGGTACTATTGTGGTTGACAGCGAAACAATGCAAACATCAATACCTGAGCTTTTTGCAGGTGGTGATATCGTTCGCGGTGGTGCTACGGTAATTCTTGCTATGGGTGACGGACGTAAGGCAGCAGCAGGTATGCATAAATACCTTCAGGAGAAAGTTAGAAAATAGAATAAATAGATTCAAGACAAATAGATTATTAGATTCGAGATTATAAGACTAAAGGTAGATAGACTTAAGATTATAAGATTGAGAGATTTAAGATTGAACAATTGATTTATATTTTTGTCTTTATCTTAAAGTTAAGAACACAAAATCAAAAAAAATGGCTGATTTAACAACAAAATATCTCGGACTTACGCTTAGTAATCCGATTATTGTGGCAAGCTCAGGTCTGACCGATTCGGTTGAGAAGATAAAAGAACTGGAGAAAAACGGAGCCGGTGCGGTTGTGCTGAAATCTCTTTTTGAGGAGCAGATATTGCGCGAAGCCGATTATAAAATGAAAAAAGCTCAGCAAAACGGATTAATGTATGCCGATTATTCCGAAACATTCGACTACATTGATTTACACGTTAAGGAGAAAGAGCTTAATCATTATCTCGACCTTATTTCAAATGCAAAGAAATCGGTTAATATTCCTGTTATTGCAAGTGTTAACTGTGTCACATCACAGGAGTGGACAACATTTGCAAGGGATATTGAAAAGGCAGGTGCCGATGCAATAGAACTGAACATTTTCATAATGCCGTTCAGCCTTGATAAAGATTGTCATGATATTGATAAAACATACTATCAGATACTTGAAAATGTAAAAAAAGAGGTGTCTATTCCGGTTGCGGTAAAGGTAAGCCGGTATTTTTCAAATCTCGGTTTTGTAATTAAAACTCTTGCCGAAAAAGGTGCTGACGGCGTGGTCCTTTTCAACCGTTTCTCAAGTCCTGATATTGATATTGAGAATATTAAAGTTACACATGCAAGTATCTACAGTACTCCTGAGGAGATGCACAATTCACTCCGTTGGATAGGGATTCTCGGTAAGAGGGTTAACTGCGATCTTGCAGCTTCAAACGGT
The DNA here is from genome assembly GCA_964408535.1 of uncultured Bacteroidales bacterium. Taxonomy (GTDB): domain Bacteria; phylum Bacteroidota; class Bacteroidia; order Bacteroidales; family JAADJA01; genus JAADJA01. The sequence continues at coordinate 4,914 of CAYOZZ010000469.1, forward strand.
GTTCACGACGGAGAGGCCGTTATCAAGCAAATTCTTGCAGGTGCCAGTGCCGTTCAGGTTGCCTCGGCAATTTACAAACACGGTCCCGAGTACATCCTTGAGATGAAAAAGACCATTGACAGCTGGATGGAGAAGAAAGGTTTTCTTTACATTGATCAGTTCAAAGGTAAATTAAGTCAGGAGAAATCGGAAAATCCCGATATCTTCGAGCGTATCCAGTTTATGAAATATTTTAGCGAGATAAAATAAGGCTCTCGTAATCAGAATAATAAGCTCCGTTCTTTAGTGACGGGGCTTTTTTATTTCCACTGTTTTTCCACCTTTTCGTTTTTTTTAATATATTTGCAACAACTTTTCTTAAAACTCATTTCTTATGTCGAAAAAAACAAAAAAAGACCCTTCAATGATTGATGCATTGCTTCCAATGCTTTTTCTTATCGGATTATTAACTCTTGCAGTTTATCTATTTGGTGAAGATGCTTCCTGGGGACCGAATCAGATTGCACTCACTTTCAGCAGTCTTGTTGCTGCCGTAATAGGATTGAAGAACGGTAATTCATGGGATGATATGGGCAAAGGTGTAGTCAAGAGTATCAGTCAGGCGATGGGAGCAATTTTTATTTTACTTGCTGTCGGTGCTTTAATCGGAACATGGGTAATGTCGGGAACCGTTACCACAATGATCTATTACGGACTTGAACTCCTGTCACCGAAGATTTTTTATCCGACAGTAGTTATTGTCTCGGCTATTGTTGCAGGAAGTATCGGAAGTTCGTGGACTACGGTAGGGACAATCGGTGTCGGACTGATTGGAATTGCCCATGGTATGGATATGTCGCTTCCCATAACAGCCGGTGCCATTGTAAGTGGTTCTTACTTTGGTGACAAGCTTTCACCGCTTTCCGATACGACCAACCTTGCTCCCGCGGTAAGCGGTTCAAATCTTTATGACCACATAAAGCATATGCTTTGGACAACCATACCGAGTATAGTATTATCTCTGATTATATTTACGATTATCGGCCTCTATTCCACTGCCGAAGGCAATCTTGCTATGAAAGATGAAACGATGGCTCTTATTGAAGCTAATTTTGCAACAAGCTGGTGGCTTCTTGTTCCGGTTCTTGTTGTTCTAGTTCTTGCTGTTGTTAAAGTCAAACCTTTCCCAACTATTCTGTTGGGAGCGCTTACGGGAGGAATATTTGCAGTAATTTTTCAACCCGACCAAATTATTCAGTTTGTTGACCGTACCGACCTGTCGAAACCGATGGTTATGATTGCCGGAGTGTGGAAAGCTATGTACACGGGTTTTGCCACTTCAACCGGTTCCGAAAACATAGATATGCTTGTGAATCGTGGAGGTATGAATTCGATGCTCGAAGTTATCTGGTTGATATTATCGGCATTGATGTTTGGTGGAGTTATGGAAGAAACAGGTATGCTGAAAAGACTGGTTATGGCACTGCTGAAACTTGTTCACGGAACCGGCTCATTGATTGCCACAACCATTTTTACCTGTGTGGGAGTGAATATTGTTGCTTCCGACCAGTATATGTCAATAGTTTTGCCGGGAAGAATGTTTAAGATGGAGTTTGACAGACGTGGACTGGCACCCGAAAACCTCTCCCGGACTCTTGAAGACTCGGGAACCCTCACATCCCCGCTCGTTCCCTGGAACACTTGCGGAGCCTATATGGCCGGAACACTCGGAGTGGCAACATTTGCTTACCTACCGTTTGCCTTTTTTAACCTTATAAATCCGCTGGTTGCCATTTTCCTCGGCTTTACCGGCATTTCCATTAAAAAAATTGATAAATCAAAAATTCAGACAGATGAATAGACTTTTATTTATTGTTATATTTTGCATTTTTGCCGTAAATACGGCTACAGCCCAGCAAAAAGCTTCCGATAAGCTGAAAACAACCGACAGGTTCGGTTTTACAACATTATTGAATTACAATTATAAAAACTGGGTAGCCGGTGACAATAAAACTGCCGGTAATTTTAATTTTGATAGTTTCAGAATATGGGCTCAGACAGATGTCAATAAAAGATTTTACGGAGCTGTTCAGTTCAGATTTTATCAGGGCTGGAATACACCTACATATGCTTATGTCGGGATGAATATCAACGAGAACAATGCTCTTGAGCTCGGTCAGACCTGGGTTCCTTTCGGATATGGTTATCAGCCTTTTGACGACTGGGGGAATATCACTTATTATGTAGGTTTGCAGGATGATTATGATTATGGAATAACATGGAAGGGAACGTTTAATTCATTTATAGTCCACGCTGGATTTTTTAAAAATCAACAACTCTCATCATCATCACCATACAGGTATGATACCGATATTTTTTCAGGAGAAGTTGGTGACGACTATCTCTTTTCGGTAACAAAACGAAATGAAGAGGTAAACCAGTTAAATCTGAGAACGGAGTTCGCACCGGAAGGAGATAACTGGAATATGAAAATAGGCCTCTCCGGAATGTACGGACAGATCTATAACTACACGACCGACAAAGACGGCGATCGTCTTGCTGCTGCCGCTCATTACGGATTGGATTTAAATAGTTTTCATTTTAATGCACAATACACCTGGTATAAATATTCACAGGTTTTACCCGACTCTGCAACTCAGGATATGAAAGATTTTATCAATGTTTCGAGCTGGGCCTTTGCCTATGAAATTCCGGTCGAATCGAGTATATTTACAACATCACTTGCTTATGATTTTATAGGCGAAAAGCTTTCAGCCTACGGTACTTACAGCTATATGTGGGGAGGCACTTCACAGGCCGTATCCCAATTGACAACCATTGGTGTAAGAACCTTATGGGATTCGTTTGATGTTTTTGCCGAGGTCCATTACGGTGTTAATGACCCGCAATTGAGCGGAAATGCTTCAGGTTATGGCAGGGATGCTCACAGTTATGATCTACGTGTTGATATCAGACTCTATTACAAATTAAAAATTATATCAAAAGAGACTATTGACAGGTTTTTAAAGAAGAAAGGGGACAATTAAAGAGTATTAACCTCCTTAACCGGTTTCTGTAAAGAATCTTTGGCATTACCGAAGAGCATTCGTGTGTTATCCCGAAAGAAGAGCGGGTTTTCAATACCTGCACCCTTTGCCCATACCTCATTTCATAACAATAACATTATTTGCCTGTTCAGCATTTATTATCGGCATTCCGTAAATCGGGCTTCCCGGATGATTATGTGCCGGAGGATTTTACACGTCATTGGCACCCACAACAATAACCACAAGGGTTGTTTCCATCCCCTTGATTGTTACTCCGGCGTCACCTCCGCCGCCAAATCCTCCGATTATCATAATTTTGTATTTTAAATAGGAACATTCAAATAGTTAATGTTGTTCCACCCGGTTTGAATTTCCTCACGGTCTTTTTTGCAACAATCACAGATCCTAATGCTCGTGTTCCGTTTCCTCCTTATTCATATCGGCCAGCAGGTAATAGGCTGCATTTAAAACTATTTTTGAATTTTCAGGCAAACTATTTATCAGCTTTACTTCGGTGTGACCGTCATCTTTACTGCCGGGAATGATTTCAACCATTCTGAAAGCCATCAAATCTTCTTGTTCGTGACTATGATTCTCATCATCGTGCAATACGGAATTATCAAGAACAAAAATAAATGATTTTGTTCCTTCGGTAACAATAGCATCGTCCGGCAAAGTTTGCGTCAGATGTTTGTCGGTATGAATATGACCTGAAATGTACATACCAGGTATAAGTGCAGGATCGTAGTTATCGAGTTTTGAGTGAATATGAACGGCTCTCGTATTCTTTTCAAACTCTTTTCCTGTGGCAAATATCGTTGATGTAAACTCTTTTTCCGGAAGACTGGCAATTGTAAAATGTATCTTCTGACCTTCCTTTATCATACTTACATCCTTTTCATAAACAAGAAAGTCGGCATGAATGGCACTGTTGTCGGTTATTTCAAACATTTTATCTCCCGCATCCACATAAGTGCCGACTTTGACATTGATTTTGTTGACAAACCCGTTGATGGGAGACACAACGTTGACAACAGGCGATATTTTGCCTTCCATAACCTTGCCGGGCGAGATGTTAAGGAGTTTAAGACGCGCTTTCAGCCCCTCATATTTTGATTTTGCTATGTTAAATTCCGCTTTTGACTGCTGATAACTTTTCCCGGAGCCTACATTTTTCTCATAAAGCTCTTTCTGTCTTTCATAGTCCTGCCTGAGATACTCAAGTCTGTTTGCTACCTCCGAAAAATTCTCCTGAAGCTCAATATAGTCGGGATGTTCAAGAACTGCAAGAACCCTGCCTTTCTTAACTTTGTCGCCGGTAAACACTTTTATCTCTTTTATATTTCCTCCAACCGGAACACTGACCTCGGCACGGCTGTCAGGTGCCACTTCCAGCTGACCGTTGGTTTTTATTACTGTTGTCAGATTTCGCATCTTTAAAGAACCAAGCTGTAAATTCAGGGCATTTCGTTGTTCTTTATTTAAGATGACGATTCCCTCTCTTTTATTTTCTTCGTGTTCATCATGTCCGTTATTTTTCTGGTCATTTAATCCGTTTTGACAGGATATTGCCGAAATCATAACAATTGCCATTAATAATATTTTTACTTTCATACGTTTAAAATTTTGTTATTTCTCTCTATTTTAAGCTTGTAAATCATTTGTTTAAAAACTTTATAAAAAACCGAAAATCCGTCATATTTGCCTTGGTGCCGAATTCATTTCTTTTTCTACATTCCTGACAGATACTTCAGTTGAACCTGTAATTCGAAATATTCGGCTTCCCGGTTCAGATGTTTCTGTTTAATTTTTATTGCCGTTTCAATATTTTGAATAAACTGCACATAATCAATGCTACCCAGCTTATATGCAATTTTTGCCGCCTGAATTTGTTCTTCGGCAAGAGGCAGCGCTTCCGATTTATAGTACTCAAGTACTTCCTGCAAAGCCTTATACCTGCTGAGTTTCTGATTAAATTCCGAAATAAATTCAACTCTTTTTTGCTCAAAATTCCAACCTGCCATCTCATAGTTAAGTCTTGCAGCTTTTGTTTTACCGTTTTGGGCAAAGAATAACAAGGGAACCGAAACACCGGCCTGCCAGGCATAAAATCCCGGTTGTCCGTTAACATTCTGAAAAGTATATCCGAGATCAATCTTCGGCAAAAAGTTCGCTTTTTCTGCTTTCCAGTTGTATTCTGCTATTTCGGTCTGTTTCGCAAAAAAATTGAGAATAGGATTTTCATTCAGTGAGTCGGGGTTAAGGTACAATAATCCGGGCTCACCTTTCTCATTAACCACTGACACATCAAAACCGGCACTATCCATCAAATATTGGTTCAACATCTGAAGAGCGGCAATGTAAATACTTTCCGCCCTTTTAATATTTACATTTATCTCTTTGTATTTTGCGGAAGCGGATAAAAATTCCAGTTTTGAGGTCTCCTCTGTCTTATAACGAAGCCTGGCAGCTTTCAGAAATCCGGAATATATACTGTCGAGTTGAGAGTAAAGTTCCTTTTGTCTTTTGGCATACAGGGCGTTAAACCAGGCGATACTCACCTCTTTTTCGAGCACCTTTTCGGTAAGGTCTCTGTTTGAGACGGCCAGCTCTTTCCTTTTCTCTGCCAGTTTGTTTTTCGGGAAAATTCCGAAAATATCAATGTCTGCCTGTTCTATATCTACAACGTTATATATTCCGGCAGAACCCGGCCCGACTTCCTCTTTTCCGGTGGAGACCGAAGTAGTTCCCAAATTCCAGGATGTTGACTTCAATGCCTGTTGCCTTTCAATTTCAATACCGGCTACCCTTAATGAAGGATATACCTCTTTTGCCCTGCTTGTTGCCTGCTCCAAAGTGTATGTTCTATTCTGGGCATTAATACCGGCCGGTAAAGCCAATCCTGTTATCAATAAGGCAATACCGGCAATAACCGTGTTTATTCTCATTTTTGTTTTGTTTCTTTGTTTCGATTCAACCATTTTATACAATACGGGTAATACTATGAGGGTCAGTAGTGTAGAGGTTAGCATTCCTCCAATCACAACCGTTGCAAGCGGGCGTTGAACCTCTGCTCCCGCCGAAGTTGAGATAGCCATCGGCAGGAAACCGAGAATGTCGGTGGAGGCTGTCAGGAATATCGGCCGGAGCCTTCTGACAGAGCCTTTTTTTATTATTTCGTTCAAACTGAGCTTCCCTTTGGCCTTCAATTCATTAAATCCGTTTATCAAAACAAGTCCGTTGAGAACAGCCACTCCGAAAAGGACAATAAACCCCACACCTGCTGATATACTAAAAGGCATACCCCTTAGATAGAGAGAAAGTATCCCTCCGACAGCAGCAAACGGAATAGCGATGTATATCATCAAAGTTTGTTTAAATGATTTGATTGCAAAGAAAACCATTATAAAGATGAGTGCCAGGGCGAGGGGAACAACGAGAGAAAGCCTTTTTGTGGCTCTCTCCAGGTTTTCAAAAGCACCTCCGAACCGTATATAATAACCTGCCGGTAAATTCAGTTTTTTATCCAGGATTTCACGTATATCATCAACGATTGATTTTATATCCCTTCCTTCAACATTAATACCTACATAAGTCCTTCTGTTGGTATTGTCGCGGCTTATCTGCATAGGGCCCGGCCGGTAGCTGATATCGGCAATTTCTTTTAGAGGGATTTGAGTGCCGTTTGGCAGGTTTACGTAAAGGTTTCGTATATCTTCAATGCTTTGGCGGTTTCCTTTTTCGAGCCTCACGACAAGGTCGAACATACGTTCGCCTTCATAAATAACCCCTGCAACACCACCGCTGAATGCGGTTTCGAGAATAAGATTTATATCGGTAATATTGAGGTCGTATCTGCCAAGTTTATTACGGTCGTATTTAACTGTTATCTGCGGCAGACCCTTTGTAGCCTCAGCTTTAACTGCTGCTATTCCAGGCACGTTTTTTATAAGGCCTGCAATCTCATTTGCTTTTGCCGCAAGAATATCAAGGTCGTCACCATAAAGTTTGATTGCCACATCCTGCCTGATACCTGTAAGCAATTCGTTAAACCTCATTTCGATAGGTTGTGTAAACTCATAATTTATTCCGGGTAAAACACTGATCTTTTCTTTTATTCCGTCAATAAGCTCCTGCTTTGTTTTAACTTTTGTCCATTGTTCCACCGGTTTTAGTATTACAAAATTGTCTGCGATGTCCATCGGCATAGGGTCCATCGGTAAATCGGCGACCCCTATTCGGCTCTCTATTGATTCTATCTCATCCGGGAAATTATCAAGAATAATTTTCTGGATTTTTGTTGACGCTTCCTCAACTTCCGACAGGGCGGTTCCCGGCTTTAGAAAAGCCTGAAAAGCAATGTCTCCTTCGTCGAGTTGCGGCATAAATTCGGCTCCCATTTTCGTGAACAAAAACCATCCGCCAATCAATAACAGGGCAGCGGAGACCAAAACGACTTTTCCGTTTAGAAGAACTTTCGAAATAACAGGTTTATACCACTCTTCAAGTCTGTTTATCGCTTTTTCGCCCCAGCTTTTCTTGTCATTCTTAGGTGGTTGCAGGTAGGAAACCATCATTGGGATGTAGGTAAGACTAAGTATTGCCACACCCAGCACTGCAAACCCGAACGTCATAGCCATAGGTTTGAACATCTTGCCTTCAACTCCCTGTAGTGCCATTACGGGAATAAAAACTATCAGGATGATTATCTGCCCGAAAAAAGCGGAATTCATCATCTTGCTTGCCGATTTGTAAGCAATTTTATTCCTGCTCTTTATATCTTGTTTTGTACCGATTAGTTTGTTTCGGTGCAGATGAAAAATCATACTTTCGACTATTATAACCGCTCCATCCACTAAGATTCCGAAATCAATTGCTCCGAGGCTCATAAGGTTTGCCCATACTCCGAAAGTTTTCATCATTATAAAAGCGAAAAGCAATGCCAGCGGGATTGTGGAGGCGACAATCAAACCACCGCGTATATTTCCAAGAAATATCACTAAAACAAAAATCACAATCAAGGCACCGATAGATAGATTTTCGGCTACCGTTGAAGTTGTATGTTTTATAAGTTTGCTTCTGTCGAGGAAAGGTTTTATGCTTAATCCTTCAGGCAGCGATTTTTGAATTTGAGCAATACGTTCTTTAACTGCGTTTATAACTTCATTGGAGTTTTCGCCTTTCAGCATCATAATAATACCGCCGACGGCTTCACCTTTGCCGTCTTTTGTAAAGGCGCCGTATCTGACGAAGCTTCCCGGCTTCACTTCGGCAATATCCCTCACAAAAACGGGTCTGCCGTCAATTGTAGCGACCATTGTATTTCTGATATCGTCCAAAGAGCGCATTAATCCTTCACCTCTTATAAAATTTGCCCGGTGGTTTTTCTCAATATATGCAGCTCCCGTATTCCGGTTATTCTCTTTCAGCGCTTTGAAGACGTCGCTTATCGAAAGACCCATACTTTTCAGTTTGTCGGGATTGACAGCCACCTCAAACTGTTTTTTATGACCTCCGAAAGAGTTGACTTCAACAACACCGGGAGTCATAGCCATTTGCCTTTTTATAATCCAGTCCTGTATAGTTCGGAGTTTCATATCGTTATAGACGCTGTCATAACCGGGTTCAACCTCAATCGTGTATTGATATATCTCACCGAGCCCGGTACTTATAGGTGCCATATACGGTTCGCCAAGCCCCTCGGGCATTCTCTCTTTTACTTCAAGAAGTGCTTCGCTGACCAACTGCCTCGGCTTATATGTCCCCGCCTTGTCCTTAAAAACTATTGTCACAACTGAAAGTCCGAACCTGGAAATGCTCCTTATCTCGGTCACATCAGGCAGGTTGGCAACGGCAAGTTCAACCTGATATGTTACAAACTGTTCGATATCCTCCGTTCCGAGATTGGGTGCTGTTGTGATAACAAGAACCTGATTGTTTGTTATGTCAGGTACGGCATCTAAAGGTATTTTTGTCATTGAATAGATCCCGCCGACTATCAGCCCTGCCGTTAAAACCCATATCAGGGCTTTGTTTTTTATTGAAAATAATATAATACTGTTTATCATAATATTCTTTTATTTTGCAGAAAATGAATGTGTTGTTTGGCAAGCGTGGATGCTTGCCACATAATTATGTGGACGCTTGTCTTATTTTAGTGCCCGTTGAAGCAGACGTTTGTCAGTTAAACCGGACAATTGTCGCATCCTGAAACAGAAAAAGAAAAAATCGGGCTTAATGAACTAAGCTGTAAGGATTTTTAAAGGCGGGCCTCTGTGGCGTTTGAATAAAAATGTGAAAATTGACTCCCTTTTCTCATTTGTAACAGCTGTTTTACTATCAAGGGATAAAGGAACAGGAATTTTAGTTTCCTCGTTTTGTTGACCATAAAACTCAGTGTTTAGATTTGTGTTATGGCTTATTTTGTCAATTGCCAGTTCGTTGAAGGCGTGGCAATGAGTTGCATTATCCTCTCCGCCGGAATTATGGTTAGAGGTGTTGCAATTTTTATCAAAATGTGAGAAAATGGAATCTGTATGGTGATGATGAGGAATAATGGAGTGGAATAATATCGTAAGTATTGCAACTGCAATAAAACTTATTCCCGTATTTTTTATTCCTTTGTTCATTTGTTCCAATAAGTGTAACTATTGTTTATAACGGCAAAAGTACAAAAATAAATAATACCCTCATTTGTTTAGACCGATTTTCTTTGTTTCTTAGGTGAATATTCATTACTTGTAATTTTTTTATTAAACAAATAACAAAATCAGGCTTTATTTCAATGATTAACAAGGCCTTTTAACGTATAGTTTTATGTTTTGCAGGATAAAGATACGAAAATAATAGAAATCGGATTTCAAATCCTTTAGATATTGGGTTCAGGATTCGAAAATTCCTGACAACCCTGGGGGTAAAGTGCTACTCCTCCATTTATCCCTCCGGGAGTGGATAAAGGATTCGCTCCATCACTCTTTCCTCTCATTGGGAGTTCCGATAGTTATCGAAAAAAGGTGAGGTGGGTTTTTGTGTTTCTTGGTCTCTTTGCTCCGAAAATTTTCGGAGTTGTGGCAAAAAAACAAAAGGTACGTTTTGGGACTATAAATGCAACTAAGACTCAAAGGTTCACAAAGGCAGGAGTTTCTAACGGCAGACGGATTGCTGCGGAATTCCAATGACGTTAACTGATTAATTATCCGAATGTTAAAAATAGTCGTCATCACGAATTCGCTTTAGCTGGTGTGATAATCCGTATGGGGTAATCTGCTCACAGTTTGAGTCAACGTACTGCTTGATCTGACTTTGTAAGCTACATCAGATTCGATAATCCGAAAGTAAGTATTTTGGGATTTGTAATCCTGCGGATATCCGGTTCGGAATGTGGAAATTTCCAAACGGCAAGGGTTTGTAAAACATTCTAAATCCATTGTTAATTGCTTAATTGCACTGTTTTTAATATACTATTGCATAAAACGAATAAAACGAGTTAAACTTTTATACTTCTTCTGCAAATTTTGAACATTATTTTTTATCTTTGGCTGCAAATATTGTTAATTATGAAAAAGCTAACTTCAATTTTTGCGTTGATGCTTGCGGTGTGTCAACTGTTTTCTGCAAACGACAAGTACAGACTTGTTTTGACGGATGATCCTGCAACGAAAATCACTATCGGATGGAACCAAATCACCGGTAATAATCCAGTTGTTTATTACGATACTGTGGATTACGGTACAAATTACTCATCTTACTCTTTTTCGCAAGCAGTGGACCGCTCGGTTTACTTTCGCGGAATGCATAATAAATTTGTACGCCTGACCGGCTTAACGCCAAATAAGGCTTACTATTTTGTGATTCACGACAGCGAAGGAACAAGTGACCGCTTTTGGTTCAAAACATCCCCTGACGATTTAAGCAGGTTATCAATAATTGCAGGTGGTGATTCACGGACAAACCGCCCGCCGAGGCAAAAGGCCAATCTGCTTGTCTCGAAACTTAAGCCTCATGCCGTTTTGTTCGGAGGTGATATGACGGAGGATGATACGGATATCCAGTGGAAGAACTGGATGGATGACTGGCAATATACCATTGCCGATGACGGCAGGATGTTCCCGGTAATTCTTGCGCAGGGAAATCACGAAAGCCATATTGTGATTTATAATCTGTTTGATACTCCAAATGAATCCTACTACTATGCCGCCACTTTCGGTGATAACCTGTTGAGAGTATATACTTTAAACACTGGAGTTTCTGTTTCGGGAGCTCAGCTTGACTGGCTGCAAAACGATCTCGCTGACAATCAGGATGTCATATGGAAGGCAGCCCAGTATCACAGACCTATGAGACCTCATTATGACGGGAAAAAAGAGAATGAAGCCGCTTATCAGGCCTGGTCACAACTCTTTTTCGATAATGGTGTCCGTCTGGTTGTAGAAAGCGATGCCCATACCGTAAAGGAAACCTGGCCGGTTGAACCCTCTTTTTTGCCGGGTAACGACGAGGGATTTATTGTTAACGAGACCTATGGCAGCGTTTATATCGGTGAAGGCGGCTGGGGAGCTCCTTTGCGCGATAATAACGACAATAAAAGCTGGACAAGAAGTTCCGGTAAATTTTACCAGTTTAAACTGCTGTTTGTTGATGAATCGAAGATAGAGATACGTACCGTAAAAACGGATAATGCTTTTGATGTCGGGGAGGTTTCAAATGACGATCCTTTTACTTTGCCCGAAAATCTGGATATCTGGAGTCCTTCTAACGGCTCTGTTGTGGAGATTGTCCCTGCGCCGCCAATGAACAAACCGGATATTCAGTTTGCTGAGAATACACCTGTTATTTATGAAAACGGCGATAATATTTCACTTGAGGTTGAGGTTTTAAATCCGGGCAACGGAATAGATAACGTCTCTTTTTATGTTGATGCCGTATTGCAGGCAACGATAAATAATCCGCCCTATATTTTCGACTATTCTTATTCAGACGGGTATCATCTTATTTATGCTGTGGCGAATGACAATACCGGTCTCAATGATGTAGAGGAACTTAATATAAGTGTCGGCAGTTATACGCAAACTTACGAAGCACCGGTTTTGAACGGACAGGATGATGTTGAGGAGACAGAAGCGGAACTGATCTATTTTTCAAGCAGCGATCTGGAAATGATGTTTGACGATTACGATTTCGAACCGGGTGTTCCTAACGGATTTCAGAAGATAGGCCTGAGATTTCAGAATGTGTATATTCCTGCAGGTGCCACCATTGAAAGTGCTTTCATACAATTCAGGTCGGATGAGGTTAACAGTGAATTTGCCGAGTTTCTGATATATGCCGAAGCCTCCGCAGATGCAGCTCCTTTTGATGACGGAGACTCTTTAACCGTATCGGGCAGAACAGTTTTCCCGGATTCAGTCTATTGGTCTCCTCCGGCCTGGACAGGAACAGGCCAGACCGGCCCGGCCCAGAAAACACCTGATGTCGGAAATCTGCTTCAACAGGTTATTAATCAGGAGAGTTGGGCTCCGGGAAATGATATTGTTTTCAAGATTACCGGAACGGGTGTCAGCCTTACGAACCAAAATTCGGTCAGGGTAGCAGATTCCTGGGAGGGAAAACCCACCCACCCGCCTACACTTGTGTTTACATACTCTTATGAACCGTCAACAACAGGTGCCGGGGAGAGAATATCTGTTGCCGGCTCTTATGTATATCCGAATCCTTTCGAAAATTCGCTCGGTTTTTATTTTCCGGGGAAAGATAATTGTCAGGTAACGGTTGAAATATCCGATATTTTGGGAAATAAAGTGTTCTCAAAAGATGCAACAATAATCAATAACAGATTAACAATCTATACCGGCATTAAAAACAGCGGAATTTACATTGCAAGGGTCTTCTCCGGAACTGACGGTGAGGTTTTAAAGCAAAAGATAATCAGGAGGTAGAAAACAAGAACGGTAAATTTTCAAAACCTTTTCCCTACCTTTGCAGGGAAATTTAAAACGAGAATTATGCCCGAAAATAACAGAATAGCAATAACATCCGAAATCGGTAAACTCGAAGGTGTACTGCTTCACAAGCCGGGAAGCGAAGTGGAAAATATGACCCCGGAAAGTGCCAAAAGAGCTTTATACAGCGATATACTTAACCTCGAAGTTGCATTAAAAGAGTACGACCAGTTCAAGGGGGTGCTCGACAGTGTAACAAAGACTTATGAAGTAAAAACTCTCCTGAGTGATATTCTGAAGGAGGAACCGGTAAGAAACGAGTTACTTGATGAGATACTTTCGGAAGAGGATGTTTTCGGAGAAGATGATTTTATCAGGGAGATACCGGCTAAAGAGCTTGCTATTCAGCTGATTGAAGGCGTTCCGATGAAAAAGGATAATCTCACTAAGTTTCTGACCAAAGAGAGATTTTCGCTTCCTCCGCTGCATAACTTTTTCTTTATGCGTGATGCTTCAATCTCCATCCGGAATAAGATTTTAATCGGCAAAATGGCAAACAAGGTCAGGAACAGGGAGGCATTGATCATGAAGGCTGTTTTTAATCATCATCCCGATTTTAAAACACTCACTTTTGATCCTTCCGCGTCAAACGGATGTGGTGAAAACTGCACAATCGAAGGTGGTGACGTTCTGATTGTAAGGGACGATATTATGGTTATCGGAATTGGCGCGCGGACTACTACACAGGGCATTGACTATATCCTGAAATGTCTGAAAGAACGAAAAGAGAGCCGCCATATAATAATTCAGGAGTTGCCATATTCACCCGAATCGTTCATTCATCTTGACATGACATTTACTATGCTCGACTATGATCAGTGTATGGTTTACGAGCCGCTTATTTTGCGCCCGAATAAATATCAGACCGTACATATCACTATTGATAACGGTAAAGTCGTCAGGATAAACAACGTGAATAATATTCCTGAGATTCTAAAAAAACTCGGTGTCGATCTCAAACCTGTTCTTTGCGGAGGTGAGAACGACAGGACAATTCAGGAGAGGGAACAGTGGCACAGCGGAGCCAACTTCTTTGCTTTTGCTCCGGGAAAGGTGATAGGTTACGGCAGAAACAATTACACTATTGAAGCATTAAACAAGAACGGTTTTGAAGTAATTAAGGCTAAGGATATTATGAAAGGCAAGACCCATCCCGACGGATACGGCAAGTGTGTTGTTACAATTGAAGGCTCTGAGCTGGCACGGGGCGGGGGAGGTGCAAGATGTATGACAATGCCCGTCAGAAGGCTGGAAATTTAATTTCCAATTGAATCCGGAATATTTGAAAATTTTTTCGGATTTCCGGAATCAGCATAAATTAAGCAGTTATGAGGAGACTACATTTATTATTGCTCGCAACGATTTTATCGGTATCATGCTCAAAAAAGGATAGTGATATCAAAGATTATCCGGTTAAACCGGTAGCTTTCACAAACGTTAAATTTACTGACAACTTCTGGCTTCCCCGCCTGGATACAAACAGAATCGTCACCATCCCTTATGATTTCAGAAAATGTGAAGAGACTCACAGGATTGATAATTTTGCGGTTGCAGGTGGTTTGCAACCCGGTTCTTTTGTGGGAATAAGATATAACGACTCCGACGTTTATAAAGTTATTGAGGGTGCTTCATACTCACTTAGCATTCATCCCGATCCGGCATTGGAAAAGTACCTTGACGATTTAATTGCAAAAATTGCTGCCGCTCAGGAAGATGACGGTTATTTATATACCTGCCGCACCATAAATCCCGACAGCCTGCCGCCATACACCGGAAAAACAAGGTGGTCGCAACTGAAAGACAGTCATGAGCTTTACAATATCGGGCATATGTACGAGGCTGCCGTGGCATATTATCAGGCAACCGGCAAGAACTCTTTACTGAATGTCGCAATCAAGAGTGCAAATCTGGTTGACAGGGTTTTCGGGCCGGGTAAAGACCAGTTGCACGGCGTTCCGGGTCATCAGGAAATAGAGATCGGACTGGTAAAACTTTACAGGGTCACTGGAGATGAGAAATACTTAAAACTTGCCAAATATTTTCTGGATCAAAGAGGTAATGCCGAAGGTCACAAACTGTATGTTTACGGTGAAAACGGGAGCAATAAGGTCTATACCCAGGATCATAAGCCTGTAACCGAACAGTCGGAAGCTGTCGGACATGCCGTAAGAGCGGTTTATATGTATTCGGCCATGGCTGATATTGCAGCACTTACAGGTGACAAACGTTATAAAAAGGCGGTTGATGAACTGTGGAATAATGTGGTTTCCAAAAAACTGTATATAACAGGCGGGATTGGCGCAAAATCTGCCGGAGAGGCCTTCGGAGATAACTACTATTTGCCGAACCTGAGCGCTTATAACGAAACCTGCGCTGCCATTGGTAATATGCTGTGGAATCAACGCATGTTTTTGTTAAACGGAGACGCAAAATATGTTGATGTCTTGGAGCGTACTCTCTATAATGGATTTTTGTCGGGTGTTTCGATTTACGGTGAGGAGTTCTTCTATCCCAACCCGCTTGAATCGGACGGTTCACATCAGCGAAAACCCTGGTTTAGCTGCTCCTGCTGTCCGACCAACGTTGTTCGCTTTTTGCCGTCGTTACCGGGATATGTTTATGCACATACGGATAATGATCTGTTCGTTAACCTCTATATCGGGAATGAGGCGGTTATTGATTTGAGTTCGGGAAAGATTAAAGTTTCACAGACCACGGATTATCCCTGGGAAGGGAAAGTCAGAATTAGTATTGAGCCTCAAAGCGATTCAAAATTTACCGTTTCGCTAAGAATTCCGGGATGGGCAAGAAACAGGCCGGTACCGTCTGACCTCTATCATTATTTGGATAATTCGGACAGGCAAACCGTTATTAAAATCAATGGAAAAGAGAACGGATATACTGTTAACAAAGGCTATGCGAAAATTGACCGGCTTTGGAAAAAGGGAGATGTTATCGAAATCGGTTTCCCAATGCCTGTGCGAAAAGTTATTGCAAATGAAAAAGTTGAAGAGGACAGGGGGAAGTTTTCAATTGAGAGGGGTCCGGTAGTGTATTGTGCGGAATGGGTTGATAACGGAGGAAAAGTGAGGAATCTGTTACTGGATAAAAATGTTGATTTTTCCTGTAAACATAAAAAAGATCTGATAAACGGAATTACTGTTATTTATGGTGAATCAAGACCGTTAACGGTCGGTAAATCAGGCAATACCATAGCCGGAGATAAAAAGCCCTTTGTCGCTGTTCCGTATTATGCCTGGGCGCACAGGGGAAACGGTGAGATGATGGTTTGGTTTCCGTACGAGAAAGAGGCAGGCAACCCCAAGCCGCCGCCGACAATTGCTTCCGAAAGCAAAGTGACGGCATCTTACGTTCACGATCAGATTCTTGCGGTTAACGATCAGGCAATTCCAAAAAGCTCCAACGATCATGAAATCCCAAGATTAACTTTCTGGGATCACAAAGGTACGACAGAGTGGGTACGGTATGATTTTAAAGAGGAGGCAATAATTAGTCAGATACACGTTTACTGGTTTGATGACGGGCCTGACGGCGGTTGCAGAGTTCCGGAAACCTGGAAAGCATTCTATATGAAAAACGGAACCTGGAAAGAGGTTTCAAAACATGGTGAATACCCGGTTCTGAAAGATGAGTTTTCCACTA
>CAYOZZ010000470.1:0-3972 GCA_964408535.1 uncultured Bacteroidales bacterium
TTTTATTTTTACACCAGATTCTCAGATCATTGTTTATTTCATAAATTTGCAGATTAAGGTTTTCATTACCAATAAGATTAGTTTCGTTAACAGGCAGGATACTTTGGAGAAAGAGCTTTGTAGCAGTACATTTCCGGTTTATATCATCAAGAATTTTCTGAATATTTGAAAGGGTTATATCTTTCGAAACGCCGTTAAAAATATCATTAATGCCTATCATCAGGAAAACCGCAACAGGATTTGTATTTGTAATCTCTTCGAGACGATAATAGACGTGCTGCGTCAGGTTGCCGCTCATTCCCCGGTTTTTGAGGTCTTTTCTCCCGAAATACCGTGCAAGGTCAAATCCTTCTGTGAGACTGTCACCAAGAAAAACGGTGTCCTTTCGTTTTATGTGCTCAGGGAAATCCATATCAGATTACAATATTACAAAAAAAAGCTATCCGACGAATATACTTTACAGCAGTTATCCAGGTTAATTTGTGAATATTACTTTTCCCTGGTATTTTAAACCTGTTTTTATTTAAACAGGTATATTTCTGCCCAGTTTGTAGAGCCTTCGTCAATATTCACAATGCTTGATTTATAATAGCCCTCTTTTTGTGCTTTTATTAAAAGGAAGTTATAACTTTTTTTTGCTTGAAAATCAATATGAAAAGCTCCCTTTTCATCGCATTTTGAATCAAACACTATTGTAGTGTCATGTCTTTGATTTCCATCCCATTGCAATACTAAAACATTTGCAAGAGGAACTCCTGTTGAATCCGAGGCATTTAAAACATAACCGTCAACAATTGCACCGTAAGGCTCATTATTCCGTTCACAACTAATAGTAATGTAAGCAACAATAACTATTACAATCAATGATAGAACATCCCTCATATCCTCTTAATTATTTTGAAAGACAAACTTTTTTCTAACCACAGAACCTTTTTGCTTAATTTCAAGAATATACAGACCGTCATTGGAAATTCCGGGATCAAAGGTAAAGGTTTTTGTGCTCTTTCCGGTGAAATAACCTGAGTCCGACATTATTGACTTACCTGTAATATCAAATATTGTGAATGTGACCATTCCGGGTTCTTCAAGTACAAATTCCACATTCATTTCCGAAGTTACAGGATTTGGATAGACTGTAATAGCGTCATTAACAATTAGTGTCGTATTTTCATCATCACCGGTATAAACATAGTTTGCCGGAACATACATTTTAACAATTCCTCCCCTCGGCCAGCCGTATGTAGCTTCATAGGGAAATCCGACAAAGATCTCAGTCAGACCATCGTTGTTAAAATCACCGGAAGCACCGGCAGAGAAGCTACTCCCCACCAGACTGTCAAATGAAATAACATCCTGGAATGCAAAAGGACCGCCGTTATAAAGTTTGAGATAAGGTTTATAGTCAATTCTGTAACCTACAAAAAGGTCATAGTTTCCGGTTTCAAACGTTCTGTCAATAAATTCGATAGGACCAACATTATTCATAAAAACAGAATCGAAAAAAGTAACATCGCTAATATTATCAAATGCGGGGCCTCCTTTATAGAGGTACAAAGCATCTTTGAAAGAATTATAGTGTACAATATCGAAAAAACCGTCACCATCAAAATCACCTTTGTTTCTGGTTGTGAATAAACCAAAATTATATATTGGTGTTGATGGGGAACTTATAACGATATCATATATTGAGTCGGCATCCGCACCACCGAAATAAATTAACGATTTACCGGAATTAGTATATGGGTCTCCGAGCATAATATCATCATTTCCATCTCCGTTAACGTCACCACAAGCGGTAACGGGTAAAGCAAATGTGGAATAATTTTCACCATAGGCTGTTAATCTCATATCCGGTTCGGAGTTGAACTCCTCTCCACCAAAATAGAGAAAAGCCATTCTTAAAGATGATCCGGTAGTGTTTCCCCCGATAACAAGATCATCAGTTCCGTCGGCATTGAAATCTCCTACTACAGAAATACTTTGGGCAAAAGAGTAATGAGTATTAGGATTATTCAATATGTAATCCGCATCCTGATAATAATAAATGCTTTGCATAGAGGGACCTCCGAAGAAAACATAAACTTCCTGAATCTTCGGAATAACTCCGAGAGTAAGACCAACTTTAAAATCAGAGTAGTTTGAAATAATAATATCCGTCCACCCGTCGCCGTTAATATCACCGGAAGTAAAATCGCCGGACTGCGCCCTGCTGATTTGCGGTAACATAAATTTTACGTCAGGAACAGTATCAAAAATTTCCCCACCGTAAAAAATATCAAGATAACAACCGTATTCTGCCAGTACACCGAGATCATCATATCCATCATTATTAATATCTCCGACATTTTTTGTTTTAATGCCATATGCCAGGTCATAAAATGTCTGATTTGCTTCCTTCCCTATAATTAAAGGATTTTCAAAATCGGGAGATTCACCTCCCGTAACAATTGCCGTACCCAAAATATTAAACCTTAAGTTTTCATCATAGCTGTAATAATTAAAAAACAGGTCGGAGATTGTATCATTATTGTAATAGAACTTCGGCATACTATAGTAACGTAAATCATACGAACTTAGATAATAGGTTTTAGGGAACAGTTCACCGGCAATTCCCGAATAATACTGAACCTTCTGAAATCCGGAACTGAACACATCCGGATTCCCATAGTAAACAACTATTGAATCTTGTTTTGTTTTTGAATATAGGTCTTCGGCACCATCACCGTTAAAATCACCTGCAAAATATAATAGTCTTGAGGAATTCCACATTTCAACAATTACAGGGTCATCAAAATACGGTTCCGATGAAATACCGGGGAAAACCTCCAGATTAAACGACGGCAGACCATTAATAGAATCAAAAGCATAAAAAGCAGTACAAATGTCAATAAAACCATCACCGTTTATATCAGCAAAAGACTGGGTGTGATATGTTCTGGACGGAAGGCTATCGAATGTTGTACTATATTCAATATTAATTTGTGCATTATCTTTGTCCAAAGTAAACCATTTAATATACATCTTATTATCATGATGATAGGAAAAACATAATTCAGGAATTCCGTCCGAGTCATAGTCGTATGAATGGCTCCTTTCTCCTTCACTTGTAAATCCTTTCGTCTCCTTGTTCGGATTGAAAGGTATTGGTGTCGGATCGGGTCCCGAATAAAATGTGTATGAAACCGAATAATTTTGTTCCGTAATAATCATAAAATCAGAATAGCTATCCCCGTTAATATCTCCAACATACCATACCCTGGCGGGTTCGGATGATGAAGTTAACCCGAGAAACAATGAATCCGATGGAATACCGTCCGATGAACCATAATAAACATAACCTGTTTGATTATCCAAAAAATCATCAATTCCGTCACCATTGAAATCTCCAACTCCGTAAATCTCCGATTCATATCGAAGGAGAACATTGGAAAGATCGTTATTGTAAACAATAAACGATTTTCTAATCCAGTCATCCAACTCCGGTGTTCTTTCGTCACCGGCAAACACATTATAAACCATATCACAAAACCCGTCCCCATTTACGTCGCCGACAGGTGTTGCCTGAAACAGTCCGAAATTAACAGGGTCGGTAAGGTCGGCATCATTCGGCACAATGGTCTTTGAAGGATAAACAATTTTTTCTTTTACATCCTGACTTTGTAAAACTGAAGAAAAGGCAAAAACAAGAATTAATAACGTTTGCAATAAGGGGTTTCCCCGGAAAATCTGTAACGTAGTTTTCATAAGAAATGGGTTTAATTAATAAATCAATAGCAAAAATATTATTTTTTTTGCTTTTCCCAAAATATTACCCGGTTTTTTTTGATTAACACAATAATAACCGGCTTAAGACAGACAGCTTTAACCCGCGTCCGGTACTAATAATTATTTCGATTCTTCGGCAGAAACGGAGTCGAATATACTGTTATTCAATCCGGGTTTAACAATTTTTAAAACGGTGTATTGATAAAA
>CAYOZZ010000471.1:0-25664 GCA_964408535.1 uncultured Bacteroidales bacterium
GATATCGGCAATAAAGTTATTCGGAGGAACAGGAATATCTATTGTTTTCCATAAAGTATAGTCAGAGTTATAAATCAAACATTTATTACCAACGGCATCCGTTACATAATATTTATAGCCATCTAATTCAAGTTGTGTTAAGGCGGCCGTCCCAAGGTAAGACTGCTCAAGTTCCACTTGTGATTCAGCAATATATGCCGAAAAAAACAGCATAATCAATAAATAAAACTTATCTATTTTCATAATCCTAATAAATTAAAAAATATTAATACAAAACTCAAAATGTGCAAAGATATAAATATAATTGGCAATTCAACATATGGATGACAAATTATATAAAATTCGTATCCCTTCGGCAAACTACACCTCCAAGATTCCGGTCAGGAGTTCAAGGAGAGGGTTGACCGGGTAATCGGGAATTAGCTCAGGAACCTTTTTCAATCAGGTGTAGGGTTTACATTGATGATTTTGCAGGTGGCAAAAAAGGAGTAGAACATTGCCGCATTTTCGGCTCCTTTGTGCGAACCTGCAAACAGATAGTTCTTGCGAAATAGTGCAGCAGGTCGTATGTTGTTCTCTATCGGATTTTGTCCCGGACGATTGGTTACAAGTCCGCTCAACCCGTCGAAACTCTTGCGCATATCGGTGCTCTCAACATATAGAAAATACCGGCTTGAACTTATTGAAAACATAGTCTAAAAAGTATTATAATAAAAAGAGATTTATACGCAACTTGATTTTGAAAAAAGCAAAACAACAAATATCTTATAGTCTTAAATAGGCAAGGCATACCATTAGCCTGTAGTGAACCCATAGCCGGAAATCGTAATGATGCTTATGAGATTGAGGATAATTTTAAAAAACGATTAAGAGTGTAGAATCGGCTTACATATCTATGAAAGGATTGTTATTACTTGCCTATTCAGTTATTTTATTACGAAAATTTGAAACAACTTCATATATAACAAAGAAAGAAAGGCTAACTTCCGTTAGCCCCCTTGGAGCAATGTCCCACCTTGCGGTGAAACTTCGCGCTGCAAATATACAAAATAATTATATCGTTTGTCAAGTTTATATATATTTTTTTTAAAGATTTAACCTATGCAAAGTTTGGAATGGTTTATTTATTAATGAAATCTTTTTACCTGCTCTAAAAGGCAATCCGATTCTTACTATACTTTTATCAATTGCCGTTTTATGGTTTATAGTTGTTTTAACGGAATGGAACAGAGGCGGCAATATTATTGTCTTTATAAAGAAAGACAAAGAAGACAAAAAGCATTAAGGTAACATTTCTACTTGGAATTATTATTCAGAAATAGCTTATGAAGTTTAAAACCGATTCTCAATTAATAAAACATTGACATACAAGAATAAAATTAATTAAAACCGCTGACACGCAAATATTTACAAAGAAATTGCAAAAAAAAGGGTAATCCCGTATTAACGGAATTACCCTAATATTCAATAGACAAAGTTAAACCCTACTTTAAAACACCAAGCTCTTTTCCGACCTTTGTGAAAGCGGCAATAGCTTTGTCGAGGTGTTCGGTTTCGTGTGCTGCCGAAAGCTGAACGCGAATACGGGCAAGACCTTTCGGAACAACAGGATAGTAGAATCCGATTACATAAATACCTTCGTCAAGAAGTTTGGCAGCCATATCCTGCGAAAGTTTTGCATCATAAAGCATAACTGCGCATATTGCCGATTTTGAAGGTTTGATATCGAAACCGGCATTTTTCATCTTCTCCATAAAGTAATCGGTATTTGCATGGAGTTTGTCTTGCAATTCGGTAGTCTCGGTCATCATATTAAACATCTCTATTCCTGCACCTACAGCGGCAGGTATCAGAGAGTTGGAGAAGAGATAAGGCCTTGATTTCTGGCGCAACATTTCGATAATCTCTTTACGGCCTGTTGTAAATCCGCCGATTCCGCCACCGAACGATTTTCCGAGTGTTCCTGTGATGATGTCAACCTCACCGCGAATATCGAACAGTTCGGTAACACCGCGACCTGTTTTACCGACAACACCGGCAGAGTGACATTCGTCAACCATAATCATTGCATCATATTTCTTGGCAAGCTCGTTGATTTTATCCATTGGAGCCACATTCCCGTCCATTGAGAAAACGCCGTCCGTAACAATAATTTTAAAACGTGCGGTTTCCGATGCCTTTTTAAGCTGCACCTCAAGGTCTTCCATATCGGCATTCTGATAACGGAAACGTTGTGCTTTACAAAGTCTTACACCGTCAATAATTGAAGCGTGGTTAAGTGAGTCGGAGATGATAGCATCCTCGGCTGTCAGGATAGGTTCAAAAACACCACCGTTTGCATCAAAAGCGGCAGCATAAAGAATTGTATCTTCGGTTCCGAAGAATTCGGCAATCTTTTGCTCAAGTTCCTTATGGATATCTTGTGTTCCGCAGATAAATCTTACAGACGACATTCCGAAACCGTGACTGTCGAGTGTCTCTTTGGCGGCTTTAACCAATCTCGGATGATTGGAAAGTCCGAGGTAATTGTTTGCGCAGAAGTTCAAAACCTTCTGGCCGGTATTCAGTTCTATTTCAGCTCCCTGGGGTGATGTGATGATTCTTTCATCTTTAAACAAACCGGCTTCCCTGATGTTAGCCAGTTCCGTTGCGAGGTGTTCTTTTATTTTTCCGTACATTTTTGTATGTTTTTAAATGAAAATTGCAATAATTTTAAAAGCCGCAAATATATTTTAATTTACATTAATAACGAATTTAAATTAAATTTCCGAAAACTTTTTTGTAAAACCCGTTATTTAAATTTGTCGGTTTGCAAAAATATTTATTTTTGCCACAAAATTGTTAATTAAATAACATTAAATTAAAAATATATGAAAAACATACTGATTATCGGTTCGGTAGGACAAATCGGTTCGGAACTGACAATGGAATTAAGAAGAAGATACGGCAATGACCATGTTGTTGCCGGATATCGCAAAACACAACCTTCGGAAGAGCTTGCCAACTCCGGGCCTCTTGAAAGAGTTGATGCAACGGATGTTGAACGCCTGAATGAGGTGGTAAAAAAATATAATATAGATACAATTTATAATCTTGCTGCATTACTTTCGGCAGTGGCCGAGGAAAAACCGCAGGCAGCATGGAATGTCGGAGTTAACGGTGTGTTTAATGTACTGGAGGTGGCGCGCGAACACAATTGTGCCGTTTTCTTCCCAAGCTCAATCGGAGCTTTCGGACCTACAACACCACTTGACAATACACCTCAGGACACAATACAGCGGCCGAATACAATGTACGGTGTGACTAAAGTTACCGGTGAATTGCTGAGCGACTATTATCACAAAAGATTTGGTGTTGATACGAGAGGATTGCGTTATCCCGGAATCATTTCCAATGTTACGCTTCCGGGCGGAGGAACAACCGATTATGCCGTTGAGATTTTTTATGAAGCCATCAGGAATAAAAAATACACCTGTCCGTTGCCGGCAGGTACTTTCCTTGATATGATGTATATGCCTGATGCTCTGGATGCAGCAATTGACCTTATGGAGGCTGATCCTTCAAAACTCAAACATCGTAATGCATTCAACGTAACGGCGATGAGTTTTGATCCGGAAATTATTTCCGCTGAAATCAAAAAACATATTCCCGAATTTGAAATGGATTATGATCCTGACCCTGTAAAGAAAGCTATTGCCGATACCTGGCCCAACAAAATGGACGATTCCTGTGCACGGGAAGAGTGGGGGTGGAATCCGAAATACGAGTTGCCGGAAATGACAAAGGATATGCTGGAAAAAATCAGCGTAAAACTGGGAATAGGATATTAATCCTTACAGAATAATCAAATAAAAACCTCCGGTGATAATTTCTATAACCGGAGGTTTCTTATTTTGTGCTTTGTGTTTTACCCTTTACCTTCTGTTTCCCAGAAATCTGAGTAAGAACAGGAACAGGTTGATAAAGTCGAGATACAAACGCATTGCACCCATAATTGTCAGTTTCTTTGTGTTTTCGTGACCATATTCCACACCGGCACCAATACGCTTCAGGGTCTGGACATCATAGGCCGTCAATCCGGTAAAAATAAGGACTCCGAGAAAACTGATGATATAATCGAAAGTTTCGCTGTGCATAAACAGGTTCACAACACTTGCGATTATAATTCCAATCAGTCCCATCATCATTATGGAACCGAATTTTGTCAGGTCTGTCTTTGTCGTATATCCCACAACCGCCATCACACCGAACATTCCGGCTGTCACCACAAATGTCTGGAAAATAGATGCCGAGGTGTAGGCAATAAAGATAAAGCTGAGACTCATCCCCATCAGTACGGCAAAAGCTCCAAACAGTAATGTCAGTGTACCTGACGAAAATCTCTGAAATCCTGCCGACATTGCAAATACAAAACCGAGAGGTGACAACATGACAACCCAGCCGAGGATTGACATACCTCCTTCAGGATTATAAAGCGACATTATTAATGATGGTGTTGCTGCAAAGTAGTAAGCAACAAATGCCGTTATTGCCAAAGCTATTGCCATCCACGAAAACACGCCTGCCACAAAGGTTCTTGAAAGTGAACCCGAATCAATTTCGGCACGTGTTCCTCCGAAAATACTATTGTTTGTCATCATATCTTTCTGTTTTTAAATTTGAGTTTTTGTAATATCAAATATAATGCCCAAGTGAAAAATCTTCTTATCACTGACATATTCCGTATTTAAGACGGGATAGTTATTAAAGAATTGATAAACAGATATTTGTTAAATCTTATCCAAAAACAATCCTGCCAGTTTCATCAGTTCGAGTTCTGCAACTTTGGCATTATACATTGCCTGATTATAACGGTCAACCGACTCCTGAAGATTGATTTGCGCCTTGCGAAAATCAAGTGATGTTATCTGACCTAACTTAAACTGCTCAACAGACCGCTTGAAATTCAACTCGTTTATCTTCTTGTTACTCTCCTCTGTTTTCAGGATGAACAGCATATTTTTATAATTGCTGTATGCGTCTGAAACCTGACGCTGCAATTCGGTTCCGGTTTTCTCAATCTGAATCTGTGCATTTTCCAGATTTATTTTTGCATTCTGCTCTCTGACACGTGTTTGTCCCCCGTCAAAAATATTCCAGGTAAGTGATGCGCCAAGGTTAATTCCGTCACTTTTTTGATAAAGGAAGCTGCCGAGGTCATTGTCAATCCTGTTATATGAATATTTTCCGTTAATATCAATTTTAGGGATATAACCCGTATGACTTTGTTTCAGCTGTATCTCGGTTATATCTTTACTTTGCCGTACTATCAGGTAATCCACATTTTTATTGACGGCATTTTGCCACATATCCTCATAATTGAAGGCCGGGCCGAAATTAACAACCGTGTCAACGGCAAAATCAGTAGTCATAGGAACACCCATTAACACTTTCATATCGTTTTCCGCCAGTTCAAGCTGACGAAAAGTATTTATATAGTTAACGCTGTCGTTATTTCTGTCAACTTCGGCATTCAGAAGGTCAAGCTCCGTTGCCTGACCGAAATCATACTTATCTTTCATATAATCAAGACGTGCATTTGAGATTGCAATTGTCCGCTTAATGTTTTCAATACGTGAAGTCAGTAAAGCAACCTGGTAGTATGATCTGATCAGTCGAATCAGGGTATTCTCTATCACAGATCTTGCCTGTAGCTCCGACAATGTATAGTTTTCGTTCAGGATTTTGAAATTGTAATGCCTGCTGAGACCGTCAAATAACCTGTAATTCAGCCCGAGAGAAGCATTATAAACCTTTGAGACGGCACCCGATTTGGATACGTTATTTCCCGATGTGAAAGTCATATCGGTATTGTTTTTCGAATAATTTGCGCCGGCCGAGCCAATCAGTGAAGGCAGATATCCCGAATTCAGAACACCTTTGTTAACTTCTGCTATTCTGACATTATTCTTCACAATCAGAATATCCTGATTTTTATTCATTGCCACGGCAACGGCATCCGAAAGTTTTAATACCGAATCAACAGGTTGTTGTGCGGTTAACCATTGCGACAAGCCAATCAGCAAACCGATAATTATAAATCTATTTCTCCAGTTCATCATTTTCAGCTTTAAGTTCTTTAATAACATGTTCGACCTCTTCGGGTGTCACTTTTTTACCTTCCCAGATATAAATAAGAGTCCTCTTTAGCTTGTTGACCGACACGAGGAAAACGGGCAACAGAATTAGAGTCAGCAACGTGGCTATCGTTATCCCGTAAGCGATGGAAATAGCCATTGGAATAAGGAATTGTGCCTGGAAACTTTTCTCAAGGATTAACGGTGCAAGACCGGCAACGGTGGTAACGGAAGTCAGGAAAATAGCCCTGAAACGCGACACGCCGGCCTGATAAACAGCCTCTTTAAAAGGCATTCCGCCTTTCAGCAAACGATTGAATTTGCTGATGAGGACGAGCCCGTCATTCACCAGAATACCAATCAGTGCAATTATTCCCAGCATTGAAAGCACATTTATCTGTTGCCCGTGGAACCAGTGCCCCCAGGCAACTCCCACAAAACTGAAGGGAATAAGAAAGAACAAAAGAATTGTCTGGCTGAATGACCGGAATGTGAAGACAATAATTGCAATAATCAGAAACAGAACTACCGGAACAACCTTACCGGCCGACTTTGAAGTCTTTTCAGCTTCGCGGTTTTGTCCTTCGTAAAGCACATTAACAGTCGGATACTTTGCCAGTATGTCCGGCACGACCGAAGCTTTTACATAATCAAGCACATCCGTTGCAGAGGCATTTTCGTCCACAAGGTCGGCTTCAACGATTATTTGCCGTTTTCCGTTGAGATGGTTTATTGAAACAATACCTCTTTTTATTGTGTATGAGGCAATCTCTCCAAAAGGTACCTTTTTTCGTGAAGGTGTTGTAATAAACATTTCGGACAGGTTTTTTACGGATGACCTCTCATTTTCATTGTATCTGACCCACACTTTCACCTCATCCCTGCCACGTTGCAATCGCTGAACCTCTTTACCGAAAAAGCCTGACCGTATCTGACCCAGAATATCCTGAAGTGTCAGTCCAAGCATATATGCCTTATCTTTTAAAACAACATTGATTTCTTTAATGCCCTGACGGTCGTTATCATTAATATCCTTTAGTCCTGACAATTTTGACAGCTCAAACTTTAATTCGTTTTTTGCGAGTGTCAGTTCTTCAAGATTATTACCGAGGAAAGCAACCGAGACAGGTTTCCCGAATGAGCCTCCGCCTCCGTATGAAA
The DNA here is from genome assembly GCA_964408535.1 of uncultured Bacteroidales bacterium. Classification (GTDB taxonomy): domain Bacteria; phylum Bacteroidota; class Bacteroidia; order Bacteroidales; family JAADJA01; genus JAADJA01. Next base: position 7,278 of record CAYOZZ010000471.1, read on the forward strand.
GCTGTTCGGCTCCGATAACCGGCCCGGCTTTTTCGGCAATGGCATTGGCTATTTCATAACTTATGATATTACGTGTTTCGCCGTTCAGAAGAATGATGTTAAGGCTTCCGTCAGCGGTTGAAGGTCCTATTTTCTTTTCGATAAATGTTATGATATCAAGGCTGTCGGGCCGTTTTGCTTTATATTCGGCATTTACTTCCCAGGCTGCTTTTTGAATTTTATCTATCCAGGCTTCCGTAATCTTTTCATTGGTTCCGGCAGGCATTTTCAAAGTAACGGTGATGTTATCCCTTTCAATAAACGGGAAAAATGTACTTTTGATTATTCCTCCCTTCATAGCACCAATTGTCAGGATAAACATTACAACGGCAATTGTAATTATCAGGAACCTGTTGTTTATCGAAAACCGTAGAACAGGTGCATAGGTTTTATCCCGCATCCAGTACATTATCTTGTCCATAAACTTTACGACGCGATTTTGCTTCTTCTCACCCTGTAAAGCCCTGGAGTGGGCGAGGTGTGCAGGTAGAATTATGACCGCTTCAATCAAGGAGATAAAGAGTGTTGCAATAACAACGAACGCAAGCTCACCGAAAAAATCACCCATTCGTCCGTCAAGGAAAAAGAAGGTTGAAAAAGCAATTATTGTTGTGACTACTGCTGAAAAAATTGAAGGCAAAACCTCCATAGTCCCGTCAATGGCAGCTCGCACATTGTTTTTACCCTTTTCGTAATGATGATAGATGTTTTCACCGATTACAATTCCGTCATCAACCAGAATACCTACGACCACAATCATTCCGAATAGTGAAATGATATTTATTGTGATTCCGAATATATTAGCCAGAATAAACATTCCCCAAAAAGATATGGGCAAACCTGCAGCAACCCAAAGAGCCATTCTCGGATTAAGAAACATTGACAGGAACAGCAATACAAGCAGCATTCCCATTGCACCGTTCCGTATCAGCAAATCTTTCCTCTCTTTAAGATTTATTGACCTGTCTTGTACCACACTGACTTTGAGATTCGGGTTTTTCTCACTAAATTCGGAGATGTAGTTGTTAATCTTATCGGAAGCTTCGAGAAAGTCCTCACTGTTAGTCGTTTGCACTTCTATTTCAACAGATTTTCTTCCGTTTATTTCTATCCTGTTCGGATTTTCCGACCATCTGTCGTAAACTGTTGCCACATCGCCCACTCTGATTGTTTTTCCTTGAATATCGGATTTTATGATGATTGTATTCAGTTCTCTTCCGTAATATTTTTTATAACGTCCGCGAATCAGGTATTCCTCCTCATTTGTACGGATTTTCCCACCGGTAATATCAAGGTTTGCACGTCTAACGGCATTTGCAACATCATCAAAAGTCAGGTTGTAAGCCCTGAGTGTGTTTTCATTAACCGCAATTTCAATCTCCTCTTCGGGAAAACCGTGTAGCAGTACCTTTGAAATACCCTCCATTGCCCTGATGTCATCTTCAATTTTATATGCGATATCCTTAAGTGATTTTAGGGAGATATTATCACCACTGACGGAAAAAATCACAACTCTGTTAAGGTTCTCATTTTTAAAGATAACGGGCGGCTCCATATCAACCGGGAAAGAGTTAATACGGTTTACGGCATTTTTCACATCTTCCAGAACAACATCGGTTTCATAGCTTTTATCAACTTCAACGGTTATGTTGGCACTGTTTTCGGAAGAAACGGAAGTTACCCGTTCAATTCCCGAAACGCCCTTCAGATTATCTTCTATTTTCAGTACGATACCCTCTTCGATTTCTTCGGGAGAAGCTCCCGGATAGATAAGCTGAATGCTGATGATCCGGCTCTCAACTAAAGGGAAAAATGACGATTTCATATTGAACATCGCCACAGTTCCAAATATGGCAAATGTCAGGATAAAGACATTGGCAGCTACCGGATATTTTATAAAATATGAAATAATTTTCTTCATTACTCTTTATTTATCCGGTTATTTACTTGATAATTGCGGGATTATTTTCATTCCGGGGAAAATTCCGGGAATATTTCTGGAGACAATCCTTGTACCATCGGTAAAACCCTTGGTAATAACCGACTTGTCGAGAAACCGTACCGCATCTATTTCGTGCCGTTTAAGAGTGCTGTCGGGATTAACAATATAAACATAGCGGTTTTCCACGAGGATATTCCGCGGTATTTCAAAAACATTATCCAGCATTCCGCCTGATATTCTTGTTTTTACAAACATCCCTTCGCGTAATCCCTGTTCGGATGATTCGATAAATACCGAAACGGTCTGGGTATTCAGGTCAATTGCGGCATTTATACGGGCAACTCTTCCTTTCCACAATGTTCCGTCTTCAGGTGAAATAATATCCGCTTTATCGCCGGCCGTAATCAGACCTGCATCACCGGCTTTAATTGAAATCTCCAGCTCGAAAACATCAGTATTACTGAAAACACCGATTTTCTGACCGACACGTATCAGTGTCCCCGGATTTACGTTTGATTCGGTGACAATTCCTGTAAAAGGAGCACGAATGTTGTATTTATCAAGTCTGGCTTCAAGATTACGAATACTGTAAAATGAACTGTAAATCTTTCTTCCCGTTATAAAAAATTTCTCTTTTTTTGATTTGATTTCTGGCAACGGTTTTAGCGATTGATCAACTTCCATTGCAGTAAGATAATCATACCATTTTTGAAACTCGGCGGGAAATTCAAGTTTTATGTCGGGAAGTAAGGATGTTATCAGGTTCTGAAAGTCACTTCGCTGTGCATACAAACCTGCTCTGAATTCCGAGTCGTCAACTCGTATCATCAGTTCACCTTTTTTAAATGAAACACCCGTGCGAAAATCCTTACCGGATTTTTGCAGCACTCCGTTTACTTCCGAAAAGATATCAATTCTGTCTTTGGCTTTAACTTGTCCCGAACCTTCAATTATTAGAGGAACCGCACCGTTTTCTACTTTGATATACGGAGCAATGACAAGGGTTTTGCTCATTTTCTTTTTCGGTGCTTTTTTCATTTTCGAGATGTATTTGTAGCCGGCTATTCCTGCCGCCAATAAAATTATGGCTACAATCCACGTTTTTCTGACTGTCATATGTTTTTCTTTTTTTGTAAAAAAGTTGTAATTACAACTTTTTCTCCATTTCGTTCACTTTATCTATTAATCTTTTAAGTAAATCAACCGTATTATTGATTTCTGCCGAATCGAAGTCTTTTTCAAGTTCCGATTTAATCTCAACAAACCTGGGGAAAATTTTCTCAAAAATAATTCTGCCTTCTTTTGTGAGATATATTCCTTTCTTTCTTTTATCGTCTTTCAAACTAATTCTCACCACTTTGTGATGGTTTTCCAAAGTGTTGATGGCTCTGGTAACAGAGGTCTTATCCCTGTCCATCAGACTTGCGAGTTCCTGTTGACTTATTCCTTCGCGGAAGTTTATTATTTTCAGTAAAATAAATTGCTCAAAGGTAATGTCAAAACCTTCTTTCTGAAAAGTTCGCGTAAGCAAATGAAACATACGGTGATGTGCCATTGCTATCCATTTTCCGAAAAACTCCTGTGTATGAATTTCCATAATACAAAAGATGTATATACAACTAAAAGGACGACAAAAGTATTAATATATTACATATAACAATTAAATTGTGGAACAAATCTCCCTTTTTTCCGTACAAAAACCTTATTAAGAACTCATTTCATAAAATATTGGATATGAAAGGAATATTATTACTTATGGTTTTTTTGCTCTCCTTAGGCGGCAGTATATCTGCTCAGGATGCAAAAAGCAGTGACACTACCGATGATAACAGTCGCATAGCAATCAAACTTTATAATGAAAGCATTCAACAATGTGACGACGGTCATTATAATGAGGCGCTTTCAATGGTTAACAAGGCTGTTTCGTTCAACCCGGAACTTATTCAGGCCGTTTATAACCGGGGATGTATTTTCCTGAAACTGAACAGACCTGACAGGGCAATAAGTGATTTTACTACTGTTATTACGAAAAATAAAGATGCAAAAGCATATGTTGGCCGGGGAACAGCATATTTTGTGAAGGGAGATTATATGAAGGCTGATGAAGAATTCTCTTCGGCAATTGCACTGGATCAAACTTATGCGGAGGCCTATTATATGGAAGCAAATACCTTGGTATTCCTTGGGAGGGATAATGAAGCAATGACAAATTTTGATATGGCCATATCATTAAAAAAGAGTTATGCCCCTGCCTATAACGACCGGGGGTTATTAAAACTGGAACAGGGTGATTATATTGGTGCTTTGGCGGATTTAATCAGTGCGACAACTCTTGATCCTTCACTGGCCTACGCATTTAACAATCTTGGTAAAGCACATGAAGTTTCAGGTGATAAAGAATCTGCTCTTGAAGATTATACTGCTGCAATAAAGGTAAACCCGAAATTTACGGATGCTTTAAACAACCGCGGAAGGCTGAAATATGAAATGGGCGACTATGAAGGAGCGGTTAAGGATTATTCAAAGGCAATAAGTATTGACCCTTCTTTTGCTTTCGCTTATAATAATCGTGGAAATGCAAAATATATGCTTGGAGATTTTGAAGGTGCCGTTGAGGATTTCTCAACTGCAATTAATTTAGATCCTGAGTATGGTATTGCATATCTGAACAGGGCCAATACAAAGGAGATGAGAAGGGATGTGGCCGGTGCCTGCAGAGACTGGAATAAGGCAGCCTCGCTTGGTGTTTCAGAAGCCGGGAATTATGTCACAAATCAATGTAGTAAATAACAAAAAAGCTATCAAGATGTCAAAAAAGCTGTTTTATATAAGTTTCATTTTTCTTTTGATGACAGGATTAAAAAACCTGTCGGGCCAGAGTGTCGGCTTTACCAAATACAATTTCCCAAATAACCGGCTTGAACTGAGCAACGCATTGTCCGAGATAAGTAAGGGGGATAAGTTTTATGAGAAAGGTCCCGGAATGTATCATCTTGCCATTGACAGCTATATGAAGGCAAACAAATTCAATCCTGACAACGCTTTGCTGAATTATAAAATAGGCAGATGCTATCTTTATGATAATGACAAAACAAATGCTATTAAATACCTTGAGAGAGCTTACGAACTTGATCCCCGTATCAGTCTTGATATGGAGTATAATGATGTTAATTACCTTCTTGCAAGGGCATATCATTTAAGTTATAAGTTTGACAAAGCAATTGAAAAATATAAAGAGCATAAAAACGCTCTCACACCCGAGCAACTTGCCAAAGAGGAAAAAGCAATAGACAAAAATATTCAGGAGTGCAGGACGGCAAAAGAGATGGTTGCCCATCCGGAAAGGGTATTTATTGATAATATGGGAGAGATTGTAAATTCTGCATATCCCGAATACAGGCCACTTGTTGTTCCTGAGGAGGATATGATAATGTTTACCTCGGCAAGGGAGAATACTACAGGCGGCCGCAGGGACGATGACTCCTTTTACTTTGAGGATGTTTATGCAACCTATTATGAGGACGGCAGATGGACAGTACCTGAAAATGACTTTGCCATTAACAGCTCAAATCATGAAGCTACCGCAGGAATTTCATCGGACGGGACGGTTATCTATATTTACAGATCGGCAGGAGGTAATGTTTTATATGAAAGCCGACTCGAAAATGATGCTTACGGAATGCCCCGCAAACTCCCGTCAATAATCAATGACGGACTTAAGCAGACATCGGCGGCTTTGACTTTTGATAAAAGGACTCTCTATTTCACAACAAAACGCGAGGACGGCTATGGTGGAATTGACATCTATTACAGTAAGAAAGATGCTAAGGATAAGTGGACAGAGCCTGTGAATATCGGTGCAACAATAAACACACCTTATGATGAAGAGGGTGTATTTATTTCGACTGATGGTAAAACTTTGTATTTCAGCTCAAAAGGTCACAATACAATGGGCGGATTTGACATTTTTAAGTCGGAAAATATTGACGGAGAATGGACGAATCCGGTAAATCTCGGATACCCGATAAACACACCCGACGATGATGTCTTTTTTACAATGGCAGCCAGCGGGCAGCGTGGTTATTACTCTTCTAAGAAAAAAGACGGCTTTGGTGACCAGGATTTGTATATGATTACATTTCTCGGTGAGGTAAAACCCCTTGTAAATGATGTTAACGGTCTTTCTACGGCAATTTCCGTTAATCCTGCTGTTGCAGTCATTCCGGAAAAGAAAATAGAAATGAATATTATTTTCTCAGGCTTGATTCTTGACGAAGAGACTCTTGATCCTTTGCAGGCAACCATCGAAATTACGGATAATGCCAAAAATGAGCTTATCGCAAGTTTCGAATCCAACAGTAAAACGGGACAGTATTTACTATCGTTAAAACCGGGTATTAACTATGGTATAACGGTTACAAAAAAGGGTTACCTTTTCCATTCCGAGAATTTTGATATCCCGAAAAATGCGGCCGCACGAAAAATCAGAAAAGATATTTTGTTGAGCAAAGTTTCAGTAGGGTCAAAAATCGTATTGAATAACATCTTTTTTGATTTCAATAAGGCCACTTTGCGTCCCGAATCTGTTTCGGAGCTCGACAGGTTGTACAGGTTGATGAATGAGATGCCCACATTGAGGATAGAGATATCGGGTCATACCGATAATGTGGGTTCCAAATCATATAACAAAAAATTATCGGAGAAAAGAGCCAAGGCTGTTGTTGATTATCTTGTTGACAAAGGGATTGACAAGAGCAGGCTTGCTTTTGCAGGATATGGTTTTGCTCAGCCCATAGCTTCAAACGACACACCTTTGGGGAGACAAAAAAACAGAAGGACCGAATTTAAGGTTCTTGAGAAATAAAAAAATCCCTTCCCGCCAGGGGAAGGGACAATTTCCAAATACATCTGATAACTGTTATTTGGAAGAATTAGAATTCTTTTTTAACGGTTTCGAGCCATTTTTCGATTCTTGTATCAGTTAGTTCCCCCTGATTATCTTCATCAAGCGCCAGTCCGAAGAACATACCGTCTTTTGCTCCTTCCGACTCAGTATATTCATAACCGTCAGTCGGCCATTCACCAATTAATTTTGCACCCCTTTTCTCAAACTCCTCTTTAAATACTCCAAGACCGTCAACAAAATGCTGGGGATACAGAACCTGGTCACCAAGTCCGAAAGCAGCAACGGTTTTATTACTTAAATCAATATTATCAAGCATTTTGAAGAAATCGTGCCATTTGTTCGAGTCGTCAGCATCTTCCCAGACGTGCGAGCCTACGGTTGAACCGCCAACTATCCAGTTGTCGTATCCCGAAAGCATCTCCTTATCAACTGCATCAATCGGGTAAACGTCAAGTGTACCATCGTTAAATTTGTCTTTGAAAATTCCGGTAACACTCTCTACATTACCACCTTTTGGCCAGTATAATAATATTGTTTTCTTCATCAGTTAAAACTTACACTTAGTTATTATTAAGGTGCAAAAATACTAATTTCTCCCCAAACATTACAAAAAGTTTTTAACTGATATTTGTTGATAGAGTGTCGTTTTATTATTTTTATTAAAATTTTTCTCATTTTTGTCCTTTGATTTCAGAATGATCTGAATAATTATCGGCCATACACATTTTTTTAAAAAAAGCCTATGAAAATTATAACGAAAGGCTTCCTGTTATTTTTGGCAGTGGGAATTTATCTGCAACAAAGTCATTTATTGATAACTGTGACCGTAAGATTATTAATATTTCCGATTTTGTGGCAAATCTTAATGTAAACTACGATTTCGGCATTGGAACGGATTTCAGATTTCCGGGTCATACGACTTTAAAGAATATTTTCGAGGGGTTTAATATGGGATTGTATTTTCAATACAGAACCGGTACATATTTGCCTGATGTTTACAGAAATAACTACAAACAGATAAGGAATCACAACTATTCGCCTGATTTTTCATTTATGAATCTTCGGATTGAAAAGGGTTTTTATATCAGGAGTGCAGGAATTTACCTTGGGGCCTATCTTTGGGTAGAAAACCTGTTTAATCGCGAAAATCTCTTTTTTGTAAATCCTGCGACCGGTAAGGCTGATGACGACGGTTACCTGACAGACCCGGTATGGCAAAATAAGATTGAAAATCAGACTAATCCCGACTCTTACAGGTACCTGTACGGGCTTAGTGAAAAAAATCCGGATTTTTATGGAAAACCGAGGATTTTCAGGGTGGGGATGATTGTTAAGTTATAAGTTTCTGTAATAATGGCTTGACTTTTAAAAGTTTGTTTTATATTTTTGCATAGTTCATATATTTATTAACCCTAATTTATGATGCTATGAAAAAAATGTTTTTTACAATTGGGGCACTTATTGTCAGTTCAATAGTAATGCCTCAAAAAGCGGAACGATTCGGTAATCAATTTGCGGATAATACCGAAAGAAAAGCAGTTTTCGATTTCATCTCTCATCCTGCAAAAATTTTACCTGAAAAAAATGAAGCAACAATAAAGTATGTTTCGGGAAATCAGGCTTTTATCGGAGGTACGGTTTATGATTTGCAAACAACCGGGATTATCGGTAACAGAGTCTTCCTTTTTGACGACGGCACAGTAGGCGCTGTGTGGACAATGGGAATGGAATCCCCGCAATTCCCTGATAAAGGTACCGGATACAACTATTTCGACGGATCATCGTGGTCTGTCCAGCCTTATTTGACAATAGAGTCGGCTCGTGCGGAAAATCCCTCTTACACGGCATGGGGAACAAACGGTGAAGCAATTGCTTCTCACAGTTGCGACCAGGGAACTCTTGTATTGAATATGTGTGATGAAAAAGGAACGGGTGACTGGCAGGAGATTACATACACTTCTCCCGTCAATTGCAATGTAGGATGGCCGAAAATAACAACATCAGGCATTAATCACAATATTATCCATTTGCTGTACCTTGCAGCAGAGTGTACTCAAAGTAAAGAGCAGGGAAACAGATTGTTTTATTCCCGATCGGAGGATGACGGAACGACCTGGACAGATGTAATACTTGAAGGTACCGGAAGTGATTATTACAATTCGATTTATCCCGATTCTTATGTTTGGGCTGCACCCGGAAACGGTGTAATTGCCTTTTTATGTACAAGTTCCTGGTACGACCTGTTTTTTATGAAATCGGAGGATAACGGCGAAACATGGCAAAAGACGGTTGTGTGGGAACATCCTTATCCGTTTTTCGACTGGGATTCCACCCTTTTCGATGAGGTGGTCTGGGCACCGGATAATTCGGGTGATATAGCAGTTGATAATAACGGAATGGTACATATCGTTTTCGGATTGACACGTGTAAAACATCCCGAACCCGGTAACTCATTTGTCTTTTTCCCTATTACGGACGGAATAGTTTACTGGAATGAAAATATGCCGCCTTTTACGGCCGAAAATCAAAGTGAAGCACTCTCGTATGATAATCTTGTTACTGACTCCACCCTGATCGGTTGGGTGCAGGGCAATATTCCGTCCGACAGTATTGTTTCATACCGTGAACTCGGGATGAGCACAATGCCTGAAATTTCAATCAGGGAAAGCAATAATCAGGTTATTGTTGCCTGGTCATCACCGGCATTCGGATATGGAAACGGAAATGTTATACTCAGGCATATTTATTTGCGTAGTTCACCTGACGGAGGAAATAGCTGGAGCAACTTTTGTGATATCAATGAGGAAATATCCAATTTTCTTGATGAGTGTATTTATCCCGTGATGTCTGAAAGTATTGATGACCAAATCCGTCTGATATATCAGACGGATATGTATCCGGGTACTGCTGTTGACGGTGACCATGATTGGTCAGATAATACTATCATTTACTATAGTGCAAATGCGGATGAGATTTTCACAGGGACTAACGGAAATATATCGGAACCAGGTATCAAGGTTTCGCAAAACTATCCGAATCCTTTCAAGAAGACTACCGTTATAAACGTTACATTGAAAGAAAAGGCCGGCTTATCTTTGTTAATTACCGACATTACAGGTAAACAAATCAAATTGATAAACAAAGGAGAAGTAAATGCCGGGATGCACGGTTTTACAATTGATGCAACAGAGTTAAGCAAAGGTGTTTACTACTACACCGTGAAAGCCGGTGAAAACAGCATAACAAAAAAGATGGTTGTGATGTAATTCCCGATTATTATTTCTTTCCGTCGTAGGCCCATTTAAGATAGATTGAGCCCCAGGTGAAACCGCCGCCGAAAGCGGAAAGAATAATATTGTCACCTTTTTTCAGCCGGTCTTCCCATTCGTACAGGCACATCGGAATCGTTCCGTTGGTGGTATTGCCGTATTTTTGAATGTTTATCATCACCTTTTCTTTTTCGAGACCCATTCTGCGAGCCGTGGCTTCTATAATACGAAGGTTTGCCTGGTGAGGAACGAGCCATGCAATATCTTCCGATTGAAGGTTGTTTTTCTCCATTATCTCAACAGAAACATCAGCCATTTTAGTAACAGCAAACTTAAATACCGCCTGACCTTCCTGGTAAACAAAATGTTCACGGTTAGCAACGGTCTCCATTGATGCCGGTCTTACGGAACCGCCGGCTTTCTGATGCAGATGAACTCTTCCCGAACCGTCAACCTTTAAAATCGAATCCTGAATACCATATCCGTTTTCCGAAGGCTCCAGCATAACAGCTCCTGCAGCATCGCCGAAAATAATACAGGTTGTCCTGTCGGTATAATCTACAACCGAAGACATTTTATCACCGCCAACAACAATAACTTTCTTGTATCCACCCGACTCAACATATTTCGAGGCTGTAATGAGGGCATAAATAAACCCCGAACAGGCAGCATTAATATCAAAGCTAAAGGCATTCTTTATCCCGGCCTTGTCGCTGATAATATTTGCAGTTGCCGGATAGACCATATCAGGTGTTACGGTTGCACAAATAACCAAATCAATCTCATCGGGAGAAGTATTTGTCTTTTTCAGCAATCCCTTAACAGCTTCAACCGCCATATCGGAAGTGCCGAGTCCTTCACCCTTCAAAATACGTCTTTCCTTAATGCCGGTTCTTGTCGTTATCCATTCGTCCGATGTATCAACCATTGTGGCGAGTTCATCATTTGTGAGGATATAATCAGGTGCATAGCCCTGAATCCCTGTAATCGCAGCATTAATTTTTGACATATTCCGGATTTAAAGTTAAAAAAATATATCCCGTTATATTACTCGGCTTCCGCTTTTGAATATACTAACTTACCTTTATAATAGAGATCACCATCAACAAAATATCCTCTGTGATAACGGTGAACCTCTCCTGTTGTCTGGCAGGTAGCAAGTGTAGGAGCAGTTGCTTTGTAATGGGTTCTCCTTTTATCTCTTCTTTGCTTTGATATTTTTCTTTTAGGATGTGCCATTTTAATTTGTTTTTATATTATTAATCTATTTTTATATTTTTCAGTTTTTCCCATCTGGGATCAATCGTATTTCTTTCGCTTAATTCTTCAAGCATTTTAAGTGCGTCAACATCACACAGGCTAACTCCGTTTTCATCATCTCCGTGAATATGTCGTAGGGGCATAGCCAGTGTGATATACTCATTTATTAACCTGCTTATGTCAAGCTGATATTCTGCGTCGGGAAGAATAAGTATTTCTTCGGTCTCTTCATCCTTGTTTTCTCCAAACTTTACATAAAGCGTCTCTCTTATGTCAACCGGATAGTCCATCTCTTCAAGACACCGGTCGCATTGCACAACAACGGTACCTTTAATTGAAAAATTAAGGATGATCATTCTTTCCTGTTTTTCAAGACTCAGGCCTGCAATTAAACTGCCTTTGCTGAATTCAGAATACTCAATTTCTTCAAAGAACTTATCGTTAATGTCAAAACTGTACTTGTGAATACCGATACTTAACCCTTTGTAAGGGATAAAAAACTCTTTCAACTTCTTCAATTTCAGACACTTTAAATTAAAACCATTGTCCTGAAACACCGGCTTTAAAATTTGGGGTGCAAAAGTAGGAATAATATTTTTATTAACAAACTTTCAATAAAATAATAATTTTTACCGGTAGTTTAAATTTATTATTTCTATTTTTGAAATATGGAAAAACTCAGTTTGCCGCAATACGATTTCAGAATTATTAAAAAAGAACATAAGTTTGAAATATTCGACACATTCAGGAAGAAATTCGTTGCACTTACACCCGAAGAATGGGTAAGACAGAATTTTCTGATGTATCTTGCCAAGGAAAAGGATTATCCGGCTTCGTTGATTTCGGTTGAGGCGGGACTAAAACTCTATAACCGTATAAAAAGAACCGATATTGTAGTTTACGGCAATTCGGCCAAACCTGTTTTAATTGTTGAATGTAAGGCCCCTGATGTTACAATTAATCAGAAAACATTTGATCAGATTGCCCGGTATAATATGGCATTAAAGGTTAATTTTCTGATTGTAACAAACGGTCTTAATCACTATTGTTGCCGTCTTGATTATGAAAACAATACTATTCGATATTTAAAGGATATTCCTGATTACAAAAATTTATTGACAGATATCGAATAATTTTGTACTTTTATAATCTTTAAAAAACAATAAATGTCAACACTATGGAAAATAATATTATAACAATCGCAACATTAACATATTCAAGGGCTTTGCTAATTGTAAGCAGACTTGAAAGTGAGGGAATCGAGTGTTTCCTTTCAAATAAAAATCTTATACAGGGAGATATAGCGGCAGGCGTTGAGGTAAGAGTTTCAGAAAAAGATGCCGAAAAGGCACTCCGTATTGTTGATGAGATGAAAAAGGCATTCGGTACGGGAAAACAAAAGACGGTGGAAAAATTAAAAAGCGTAAGAAGGATACTGGTACCTGTTGATTTTTCCGATACTTCGATAAATGCCTGTTACTATGCCATCGGTCTGGCACAGAAATTAAAGGCTGAGGTAAAATTGCTTTATGCCTATTTCAATCCGGTGATGACTGCCGAACCTTATGACGAAACATACTCATACCAGATAGGTCTTGAAAAACTGGTGTTTAATCTTGAAAATGAGGCTAAAAAGCAGATTAAAGAGCTGATAAAGGAATTGAAAGACCATATCGAAAAAGAAAATATTAAAAGTGTTAAGATAACATATCATCTCGACAGGGGTATTCCCGATGATGCCATTCTTGATTATTGTATGGAGTATAAACCTGGCATGATTGTGATAGGCTCAAGCGGAATGGGTGGGAGAATTAGTGATATCATCGGCAGTGTAACCAAAAGGGTGATCCGAAAAGCGACAGTCCCGGTACTTGCCATTCCCGCGAAAGTAAAATATTCCGGAATTAAATACGGAGGCAATGTGCTCTATGCAACCAATTTCGACGATTCCGATTATAAATCCATTCGTATGCTGCTTTCGTACGTAAGGCCCTTTGAGATGAAAATTCATGTTGTGCATATTACCGAGGATTCTGATGAGCCTTTGGTAAAAGCCAAGATGGATGAACTGAAAAGATTTTTTGCCAGGGAGTATGAAGACCTGACGATGACATTTTTTATTGATGAACACGAAGATGTACTTGCCGGTCTTGATGAATATGTGGAAGATGCAGGGATAAATCTTCTGGCACTGACGACGCATAAGCGGGGAATGATAGAACGGCTGTTTAATCCCAGCCTGGCGCGTCAGATGCTTTTTCATTCAAATATTCCGTTGCTTGTGTTTCACTCGTAAAGTGTCGGATAAAAGGCCTCTTCAATATGCCTGATTGTCTCTTTTCCTTGCTCAATTATTATTGAGATTATATCGAACCTGATTTCAGAGTCTATCTCTTTTCGATTAACATATTCCTCGGCTGCCCTGACGAGGAACTTCTGCTTCCTCTCTGTGACAGCCTCCTCAGGTTCACCGAAAAAGTCCGTACTTCTGGTTTTGACTTCAACAATCACAAGGATATTTCCGTCATAAGCAATTATATCTATTTCATCCCTTCCCGTCCGCCAGTTACGTTCGATAATCCGGTATCCCTTAGCTGTAAGGAACCGTACTGCAATATCTTCGCCCTTTTTCCCGAGAATGTTGTGTTTTGCCATTGAGCAGGATATTGTTAGGATTTGTACCGTACAAAAATAAGTAAAATAATTACTTTCGAAATCTCACCTATGTCCCAAGCCTCCATGCCTGGAAATATATGAAATACGCTCCTTTGTGAACCTTTGAGCCTTTGTGCATAAGGTCAGTTTTAAAGATTAATAATTCGGAATAGTTTGTTTATTTGCCGGATTTCCTGTTAATGACATGGATTAGAGTGCTGCCGGACTTACGCATAATTTTGTATTTTCCTTATTGGATTTCGCCCTTAAACAGATGTAAAAAATGGATGCTTAGGTGGTTAAAGCTTGGGTAATTCCAAATGTGGTTTTTTTCAATTAAAAATATTTGCAACCTTCTTTTTTAACAAATTGTCTTAATTTTGCTGACTGACATTTACTTAATGAATATGAAAAAAATTTACATTATCACTTTAGTTCTTTTTTTATCTTTTTTTACAGGGATTAATAAAATCATTGCTCAAAAAGAGTACATACCTGAGAATATTTTACTGTTGCCGAAATTATCCGCTGCCGATTCAATCGGTTTAATGAATCTTCCAAAGCTGACGTTACCGGAGTGGCTGAAAGGCCCCAATGCCCCAATGTTACCCGAGGAGGTTGATAATTCGGAAAATATGTACTGGCGTCCTGTATTTGCCCAGGTTGACCTTGAATGCGGGCAGGCATCGGGTGTCGGTCTTGGGTTTACTTATGAGATAAACAGATTGAGGAATCTGCCTTCGGATATTGTAGATAATCAGTACCCTACACATTATTGCTGGAACTGGGCAAATGGCGGGGAAGGATGGTACGGTGTGAGTTATTTCCATAGTTTTGAGATTATCAAAACAGGCGGTACTCCCGACGTGAATACATACGGAGGTATGTATGTGGGAAATTCCGACGAAAGAACCAAAATTTGGATGACGGGATATGATAAGTACTACGAAGCGATGCACAATAGAATTAATGAAGTTTACCAGATTGATGTTTCGACTGAGGAAGGAATACTAACACTTAAAAACTGGATACATAACCATCTTGAAGGTTCTGAAGTTGGCGGAGTGGCAAATTTTTATGCCAATGCTCCTTATGGAATGTCAACGCTGCCTGCCGGAACACCGGAAGCCGGTAAGTATGTTGTTTTGGAATGGGGCGGTGCCAATCATGGAATGACAATTTGTGCCTACCACGATTCAATACGCTGGGATTATAACAACGATGGACAATACACAAATGATATTGACATTAACGGTGATGGTGTTGTAAATGTAAGAGACTGGGAAATAGGAGGTTTTAAATTTGCAAATACTTACAGCGGCGGACCTAATTTCGGGAATGACGGGTTTAGCTATATGACTTATAAATCCTGCGCAGACCCTTCCGAAAACGGAGGAATATGGAATAATGCCGTCCATGTTTTATATGCAAAAGAACAATGTGAGCCGCTGTTGACAGCCAAAATTACATTAAAGCATACCTGCAGAAAAAAAATAAAGGTCAGAATGGGTTATTCTACGGATATGAGTGCAACCACTCCTGAGTTTATTCTGGAATTTCCGATTTTTAATTATCAGGGCGGTTGTAAATATCTTCAGGGTGGCTCAACGGAAGAGGATAAAACACTGGAATTTGGTCTCGACCTTACTCCTTTCCTTAATATGCTCGGGTCGGGAACTCCCGCAAGATATTTCCTGCTTGTTAATGAAGATGACCCTTCCAATCAGTATGAGGGCGAAATTGTTAATTATTCAATCATTGATTATACTAACGGTGTTAATGAGATTGACTGCGGACAATCGAATGTTACTCTCGTTAACGGGGTGAATAAACTTTGGGTTGATCATACCGTAACCTTTGAAGGTGTTGAAATTGCAAATGATGAAATGCCGGAGGCTACCGTTTATGAACCCTATCAGTTTCAGCTTGTGGCAGACGGAGGCTCTTCTCCCTACTATTTCGATTTTGATATGAATTTTACGGAAACGGACTATTCCGGTAGTTATCCGAATATTAACGAAGTATCAATCACACCTACAAATAATAACAGCGGTTCAACAAATATTGACCTTGATTTTGATTTCCCGTTTTATGATGAAGTATATAGCGAGGTTAAAGTGCATGTTGACGGATATATTTCATTTGGCGATTATCTCACCTGGCCTTATCAGGTTTATGATTTCCTTAAGTTTACCAAAAATAAGTTCATTGCACCGTTTAAAACCGATTTGATTGTTGTTTCTTCACTCGGTGACGGAATGTGGTATGAAAGTAACGACGGATTTGCAACTTTCAGATGGAAAGCTTCTGTCGTGAATCAGCAAAATACTTCGGAAGTGAACTTTGCCGTCAGACTTTATGAAAACGGTGATATAAAATATTATTACGGTGATATAAATGATTTTTCAAATATTGAATGGATTTCGGGTGTTTCGGCCGGAAATAACGTTTATTATCAATTTACGGATGTGAGTAACCACCAGTCAATTCCAATGAATCATATCTGTGATCTTGCCGCTTCACACAAACCCGAAGAATTCACACTCTCTCCCGATGGGTTTTTTAGTGGGCTTCCCGAGTATGTTTACGACAATTTTGAGATAAGATTCAGGGTTAGCGATTCAAGAAATATAACAAATACAAAACCACTCTACTTTTCAACTGACGGCACAAATTTTCTTGTTATTGATGATTATTCGGTTAACTCGGGCGGTAATGATATAATTGAGTTCGGCGAATCACCCGATCTTTCGGTTACGATCAGGAGTCTTGGAGAGCAGGTAATTTCGGGGGTAAATATGAAAATTTCCATAGATGATGAATTTATAACTTTGACCGATAGCACGGAGTTTCTCGGTGATTTTGAGCCTGCAGAGGAAAAAACTTTTACCGATGCCTTTTCGTTTGATGTTTCAAACGCAGTTCCAAATAATTATCAGCTTGATTTCAATACTTTGACAACTGATGATGCAGGGGGCGAATGGGAAAGCCATATTTATCTTACAGCATATTCACCTGTAGTAAATGCCACGGGAATAACTGTTGACGATGGTGGAAACGGAGGGCTTGACCCGGGTGAAACTGCCGACCTGATTGTAAATTTACATAATTCGGGAGGTGCTCAGGCTAACAATCTGGAGATTCTGTTTTCTTCTGATGATCCATATATTACCATAAACAGTAATTTGGCTTCCATTAACTTTCTGCAGCCGAATTCAAATGGTGAAGCTATATTTAATGTGACTGTTTCGGAGGATGTACCTGTCGGTTATATTATCGGATTTACCGTTGATATAACAGCAGACAATGATTATTCAAACGAAAGTCAGGCATTTGTTGTGATTGGGTTGATTAACGAAAGTTTTGAGACAGGAGATTTTACTGCAATGCCCTGGCAGCTCGGCGGAGATGCCGACTGGATTATTGATGATAATGATGTTTATATGGGAAATTACAGTGCCCGGTCGGGAGATATTGATGATAATCAAATTTCGTATATGGAGATGGAGGTATGTATTCTTGTTAACGGCGAGATAAACTTTGCGCATAAAGTATCCAGTGAAGCAAATTATGATTATCTTAAATTTTATATTGATGGTATGGAAAAGGGAGCCTGGGACGGTGAGCAGCCCTGGTCGGAATCAACATACAATATTACTTCAGGAGTGCATACTTTAAGATGGGCTTTTGAAAAGGATTATTCGGTAAGTAATGGCTCGGATTGCGGATGGGTTGATTATATTTTCCTGCCTCCATTCGGAGATTCCGACCCGCAGATAACTTATTCACCCGGAATTATCATTGATTCGTTAATAAGCGGTGATATTACATACGACACAATTATTATAAGTAATGTCGGAAACGGGGCAGTTATTTTTTCGGTTGATGTTTCCGATACTCTTGGAAATCCTGTTGACTGGATTACCCTTGACCAGCTTGCAGGCGGCTTAAATGCCGGTAATACCGACAGTATAATTTCAACTGTTAATACAAACGGACTTGAAGAGGGTGATTACGTTGCAAAAATAACCATTACCGATCATCTTGAGAATATGTATGAGACTATGGTATATCTCAACGTGGATATTTTGAATAACATTAATGAGAAAACCGGTTTTTATGCCGGATGTTATCCCAATCCGTTCGCCGGTACGACAACTATTAGCTTCAACCTGAATGAAGCGGCAAAAACAACACTTGGTATTTTTGACAATAAGGGAAGCCTTGTGAAAGTACTTATCAATGGTGATGATTTAAACAGTGGTAATCATTCTGTTATTTGGAATGGTACCGATGATTCGGGAAATACGGCACAG
>CAYOZZ010000472.1:0-8976 GCA_964408535.1 uncultured Bacteroidales bacterium
TCAACCAAATATTCCGATTTTTATGTTGACCTGTTAAGCAAAGGAATGTTTAATGACTTTATCATCGGATATATTGAGAAAGAAAGAAGTTATCTGAAAACAAAATTCCCTGACTTTGAAGATTTTAATAACAACTTTAACATCGAACAGTCGTTGATGCAGGATTTCCTTTCTTTTGCAAGAAAAAAATATATAGTTCCAAAAGAGGGAGAGCTTGAAGCATCGGAAGAGATAATAAGTTACCAGCTTAAAGCTATTCTCGCCCGTAACCTTTACAGTTTTGAATCCTACTTCGAGGTTATGACACAAATTGATGACGGCTTTCTAAAAGCTGTGGAGGTACTCGAAGATTCAGACTATTTTGCCGAATTGAAAAGTAACTGATTGTGAGTATTTCCCCTCCCATTTAATCCTGCTTTTCAGAATAACGTACTCAAATATTCCCAAATTGAGACTGCATATTCAAAAATTCCATATTTGGGAATCAATATGCCATTAACACAGAATGTATGCACCTCTAATAGCCCAGATACAAAGAAAAATCAGAAGATTAGTATGATTTTTGTATAATGTAGGTTTCATTTTTTTATTAATACTCCAAAATATTTGAACATGTTTTTTTATCATACAAACATCAATCCGTTTTTTTGTCAAAAACAAACCATAAAATGGTATTTATTCTTATTTTTGACACTCTTCCTTATTCCTGAAGTTTTGCAATCACAAACAACGGTTCCTGAAGGAAATGTAAATGGGACATGGACAATTGAAGGAAGTCCGTATTTGATTGAAGGGAATATTGCAATTAATGGAACTGATTCATTAATAATTAATCCTGGTGTTGAGGTCATTTTTCAGGACAATTTCAATTTTCAAGTTTATGGAAAGTTAAAAGCTTCCGGGACAGAGCAAGACAGCATCTTGTTTACAAGTTCCAGTGACAACGGATGGGGTGGTCTTTATCTTGAAGGTTCCTTTTCAAATCTTGATTATTGTATTATTGAAAATAGTAGCGCAGCAGGTGTGACAAATTGTTATGTAACTACTTTAAACATTACCAACTCAACCATTAAAAACAATGATTCTTATGGCATTTATGATTGGGGTGGGTTATTTTTACAAAACTGCATAATAACTCAAAACGGAGGAGCTGGTATTTACTCTGAAGGTGGTTGTGTGATTACAGACGTCGTCATTTCCCACAATAATGGAGATGGGATTTTATTATTTGGTGGCTCATTAACAATTTCAAATTTCATTATCTCCGGCAATTCGGGTAGAGGAATAAATGAATGTTGTGGGACATGGCACTCAGATTACGAAGACGGAACAATCAGTAATAATAGTGCAGGGGGAATCTTCATTGAATATGAATCCGCTTCAACATTAAATAATTTAATTATTGAGAATAATGGGCCGGCGATTGAGGGTGGAGGAATTAAAGCAAACGGTATATGTTGGTTAAGTAACCTTACTATTAGAAATAACACGGCAGTTAAGGGGGGCGGTATATATTCCGAACCTTATGGTTTTGAAACGGTATCTATGTCCGATTGTGTAATAACCGGAAACAATGCAACCCAAAACGGTGGAGGGTTTTTTATTGGCGAAATGTCGGATGGGAATATGATTTCCGATTGTAAAATATTAAATAATTATGCAAATAAAGGAGCGGGTATTTATACCGAAAGCTATGGCGGGGAATATGGAGATTCATTTTATAACGTAGAGATCAGTAACAACCATGCTTATGATGCAGGAGGAGGGATTTATACTTATGCCTGGGGTGATTTACAATTGGATAAGGCATCCATTGTTAACAATGTTGCAGATAATACGGGAGGTGGAATTGTAATAGAAAGTGGAGGCTTTAGTACTATCACCAACAGTATTGTTTGGGGAAACACTCCCTCTTCCATAATAGCTTCAGTTGGAGATATAAATATAACTTATTCAGATATTGAAGGGGGATGGGCAGGTGCAGGAAATATTAATTCCGATCCTCTGTTCAAAGATATTTCAAATTCTGATTTACACTTGTCCTGGGCAAATTATCCCCTTGAAGATTACTCAAAGTCCCCCTGCATTGACAGTGGAGACTCTTCACTGTTCGATCCCGACGGTTCTGTAATTGATATGGGTGCAATTTCTTTTGACAAGGCTTATCAAAATCAGTTTCTACCTGGTATAATATCCATTGACGACATACCGGGAGATCAGGGAAAATCCATCGTCTTAAACTGGACAAGAAGCATACTTGATGCTCCCGATTCAGGAATAATTACCGAGTATAAAATTTTCAGACGGCAAGACTGGGCAAAATATCCATGGGAACTGGTCGGCACTGTTGATGCTCATAATTTTGAGGAATATGCATTCATCGCTCCTACAATAATTGATTCTTCATCCAGCGGTGTTCATTATCATACTTTTCTTGTCTCGGCAGAAACAAATGATCCTGATAATTATTATTTTTCTTACCCTGACTCAGGCTATTCCGTTGATAACCTTGCCCCTCTCCCTCCCGAAGTCGCCAATAGTTATCTCGAGAATAATTACATAAAATTAATATGGGAAAAGTCCACGGAGGAAGATTTTAGCCACTATGCGGTTTATAAAAGTGAAAATCAATTAATATTTCCCGATGAACCTTTTAAAATTCTTTCGGATACTGTTTTTGTTGACACGGCAATTTATGCGGATTCTATCTTCTATACTGTTACAGCATTTGATTTTAACGGTAACGAAAGCCTGAATTCCGACACTTTGTTATTCAGACCGGGGAAAGTACTTAATATTAAAGTTTTCCTTGAAGGTCCGTTCTATTTCTCTCAAATGATCCCGTATTTGAATTTAGCTGGATTTCTTCCTATAGTTCAACCATTTAACACACCACCGTGGAATTATTCCGGCGATGAATCGGTTTCACAAATACCTGGAACCGATATTGTTGACTGGGTACTACTGGATTTCAGAGATGCGACTGATGCCCAGGCTGCGGCATACGGTCAATCAATTAAAAAAATTGCTGCATTTATTAAAGAGGATGGCACTGTCGTAGGATTAGATGGGATGTATTCCCCAAGAATAAACTTGAGTTATTCTAATAATCTTTTCGTGGTTATTAATCACAGAAATCACTTAAGTATAATGAGCAGTGCCCCTTTGCAAGAAGATACAGGTACTTTTCTTTATGATTTCACAAACGGTCCGGATAAATATTTTGGCGGAACAAACAACTGCATTGAACTGGAGACGAATTTATGGGGGATGATATCGTCAGATGCTAATGCCGACGGTCAAATAGACAACAAAGATAAAAATGACTTTTGGGTATTACAACTTGGAACTACGGGTTACTTGTCCGCAGACTTCAATATGGACGGTTATGTAAATGAGCAGGATAAAAATATATGGGCGGCAAATTCAGGTTCCGGCTCCGCGCTTTTATTAAATCAAAACGGCTTCTGCGGTGAACCTTTTATTGACCCCCGGGATGACAAATCATACAATACGGTATTAATCGGCACTCAATGTTGGATGGCAGAAAACCTTAATGTCGGAACTATGATAAATAGCAGTTTAAACCAATTAGATAACGGAACAATTGAAAAATTTTGTTATGACAATGATTCATCAAACTGCAACACTTATGGAGGACTTTACCAGTGGAATGAGATGATGCAATATGTTACATCAAACAGCACTCAAGGAATTTGTCCCGACGGCTGGCATTTACCTTCAAATGCCGAGTGGAATGAATTGGTTCTCTTCCTGGGCGGCATGAATATTGCCGGAGGAAAAATGAAAGAACAAGGTGCAACTCATTGGAATCCGCCAAACACCGGAGCTGATAACACCAGTGGTTTCTCAGGATTACCCGGTGGCTACAGAGCCAAAAACGGCAGCTTTTTTAGTTCCGGTTACACAGGTTTCTTCTGGACATCAAACGAAAGCAATACAGAACGGGCCCGGGGGAAGTTCCTGCACTATAATAACACTGAAATTTCAGATGATACAAGTAAGAAACTAAATGGCTTTTCCGTCAGGTGTATCAAAGATTGAATTAGCGGATAACGCAAAATCTCTCTATTTCTAACAGGAATAATTACAATACCTGTCTGATTTTTGGACTAAACACCCCTTTTATTTCCCAAATTTGGAAATTTAAAATCCTGTATCACATCAAATATTTCATCTTAGCATAAAACGGCCCCACTACATTCAAGCTCGTAATCAACTGATTTACATAACTTAACAACCTACCAATTCACAAACAGAACCCCGCTAATGGATAAACCATACATTCCTTGCACAATTTTTGGCAATAGTATTCCCGCAAATCAAGGTATTTAAAATATTTGGAGGAATGATTTCAAGGGTTATTCCTCCAAAATTACAAAAACAAGGTAAAATGAAAAAGGGAATAACAGGTGTCATACTTTTTATAGCTATTACATTCACTTCACTTTCACAAACAATAATTAACAGTGGGAATGTTTCGGGAGACTGGAATAACTCCGACAGTCCTTTTTTAATTAATGGAGACATTACAATCCCTGCCGGTAACAAACTTTCAATTGCACCCGGTGTTGAAATTATATTTCAGGGCGATTACACTTTTACGATCATCGGCAGATTAGATGCAAGAGGAACGGCAAACGACAGTATCATTTTTACGTCAGCCGACACAACAGGATTTTCAACAGGAACATACAATGGCTGGAAAGGAATTAACTTTATAGGTTATACCTCAACTCAAACGGAAAAATCTATTCTTAAATATTGCAAAATTGAATTTAGCAGCAGCAACGGAATCTTTGTAATGGATTTTTCAAATCTTGAAATTGATAATTGCAATGTCGTCAATAATCTCGAATTTGGTATTTCCGTAAACGAGTTTTCCGACATTTACATCAATGATGTTATTGTTAGCGGTAACTCCGCAGGGGGAATCGGGATAAACTCTTCAAACCCCGTAATTTCCGGTTTTAAAATTTCAAATAATTACGGATCGGGAATTTCTGCAAACGGAAGCGGAACAATAACCTTCAACAACGGAACTATTACAAATAATGTTTCTTCCTCAAACGGCGGAGGAATTAATATAGGAATGGATGCGAATGTGGTTTTGGAAAATGTTGAAATAAGTGGAAATACCGCAATAAATGGCGGAGCTATCAATTGCCTGATGGGTTATATAACAGTATCAAATTCTGTAATTACCGGAAACAGTTCGGTTAACGGAGCCGGTATCAATGCAAATTATATGGCTTCCGTAAGTCTTGATCACGTACTTGTTGCACGTAACTCAGCGGACGAAAACGGAGGTGCTCTGAATATTATTGAAGCCGATCTCGAAATCATCAACTCGACAATTGCAGATAATATTGCTTTAACAGGTACAGGAGGATTATTTCTGAACAACTCCTCTTTACGTTCAGCTACCGTTACCAATTCCATATTTTGGAATGATGCCGCTGCTGAGATGACAATTGAGAACGAACTTCCCGAAATTTCATATTCCGATGTTCAAGGCGGTTTTTTCGGTGAAGGCAATATTGATGCCGACCCCCTATTCGTCAATTCCGGTGAGGGAGATTACTCATTACAATGGCAGAATTATCCTGCATGTGATTTCACAAAATCACCCTGTATTGACAGCGGTAACCCATCCCTGAACTACGATCCTGACGGAACAACCACCGATATGGGAGCCTTCTTCTTCAACCAGACAAGTATTACTGCCGTTGACAGATATGAAAATTATGACGAAGTTATTGCATATCCAAATCCGGCAACAGACATAATAAATATCAAAGGTCTTAAAAATATTGAAAGAGTACTGATTACCAATCTTACAGGCAGTATTGTTAAAGACAGTTCCGTCAACGGAAATTTAATTACAATGAACATTTCCGATTTAAAACCAGGTATCTATTTAATAGTACTTTACAATCGGAATGGAAATGTAATCAAAAAGAAAATTGTAAAAAGATAATTGAATAGTTGAACATAAATTGACTATGGTTAATTCCATAGGATTCTTTGAAGTGTGGCCGGAGAAAAATCTCCGGTCTTTTCTTTTTCCTGCTAATATAAGTTACGTTCCATACAACATTAATTTAGTTTGGCTTTTCCGCGTCAGGTTACTATTGCATAAATAAGGGTAATCATCTGCTATGGCAATTCTAATGGATTTATTTATCTTTGTTGGCAATTGACTTAATAGTGAATAAGGTAGCAACAATATCGAATGATAATTAATTTTTGCTTATCTCGATGAATTTAAAAGAAACAAGAGGTAAAATCAGGGATTTGAAAAAACTCTGAAAACCTTGATTATGATTCATTTCGTACAATTGTCCTTAATCGCATTCCGGATTAAAGTAGAAACTTCAGATTGAGCAATTCCAAACTCATTCGCCAACCGAACTATATTCATCAGCACTTCCTTTATCCCCGTTTTTTGCTCAAAAAAACCATCAAAATTCTGTATTTAAAAAATTTACAAGAAAAAAGTTGTGGAATTAAAAATTTTTCTAATTTTGCACTCCATTTTTCAGACATAAGTAAATATAAAAAAATGTACGCAATAGTAGAGATAGCAGGACAACAATTTAAAGTTGAAAAAGACCAGGAGATTTTTGTCCACCGCCTTGAAGGTGATGTAGATTCAAAGGTTGAATTTGATAATGTGTTGCTTTATGATAACGATGGTAAGGTTTCTGTCGGGACACCCAATGTTGAGGGCGTTAAAATCACAGGCAAAATTGTTGAACACCTGAAGGGTGACAAGGTTACTGTTTTCCATAAAAAAAGGAGAAAAGGATATCAAAAGGAAAACGGGCACAGACAATACCTGAGTAAAATCCTGATAGAAGGAATAGTTACAGGAGCAAAGAAAACAAAGAAAGCAGCAGAGAAAAAAGAAGAAGCTCCAAAGGCAGATGCTAAAAAAGAGACTCCGAAAGCAGAAAAAGAAGAGGTAAAAGCTCCGAAAGAGACAAAGCCTAAGGCAGAAAAAAAAGCTGCCAAGCCAAAGGCGGAGAAGAAAGAAGCTAAGCCAAAGGCTGAAAAGAAAGATAAAGATAATAAAAAAGAAGACAAACAATAAAAACAGGAAACCATGGCTCATAAAAAAGGTGCAGGTAGTTCGAATAACGGTAGAGAATCGGAAAGTAAACGTCTCGGCGTAAAAATTTTCGGCGGCCAGTTTGCAAAAGCCGGTAATATTATTATCAGACAAAGAGGTACAAAACATCATCCCGGCGAAAATGTCGGTATGGGTAAAGATCATACTCTGTACGCTCTCTCAACCGGTACTGTTCAGTTCCGCAGAAAGAGAAACAACAGATCTTATGTTTCGGTTATTCCGGCTGATATGAATGAACAGGCGAACTAAACCTGAATAAAAAAAATTCAAATCCCTTGGGCTGACCTGAGGGATTTTTTTTTGCTTACTTTTGTAGCAAAATTAAAGTGCCTGTATATAAAAAAATCAGACACAAATCATTTTTCACTCTGAAGGACTTCAAAATATTAAACAATGTTACAGATAAATTACATCAGAGAACACAGTGAAGAGGTAGTCGAAAGACTTGCTGTTAAAAATTTTGACGCAACCGCAATAATTGACAAATTGCTGATCCTGGACACAGAAAGACGCAATGTTCAAAAAAGACTTGATGATACGCTTGCCGGGTCGAATAAAGCTTCAAAAGAGATTGGAGAATTGTTTAAACAAGGAAAAGTTGAGCAGGCAAACGCAATGAAAGCAAAAACAGCAGAGTTGAAAAAAGCTTCAAAAGAGCTGGGAGACAAACTTGACTCACTTATGACCGAATTTAACAATCTCCTCGTGCAACTGCCGAACCTCCCCCACTCTTCCGTACCAAAAGGAAACAGCGATGCGGACAATGAAATGATATATGAGGAGGGTCAATTGCCGGAACTTGGTGAAGACGCCCTGCCGCACTGGGAGCTTGCAAAGAAATACGATATAATTGATTTTGACCTCGGAAGTAAGGTTACGGGTGCCGGATTTCCGTTTTACAAAGGAAAAGGAGCAAAATTGCAAAGGGCACTGATAAACTTTTTCCTCGACAAAGCATTAGACGCCGGTTATACCGAATTTCAACCGCCGCTGATGGTCAATGAAGATTCGGGATACGGTACGGGACAATTACCCGATAAAGAGGGTCAAATGTATCACGTTACTGTGGACAATCTCTATCTGATTCCTACAGCCGAGGTGCCGATTACGAATATTTACAGGAATGTGATTCTGAAAAACGAAGACCTACCTGTAATGAATGTGGCTTACTCGCAGTGTTTCAGGCGTGAAGCGGGTTCTTACGGAAAGGATGTCAGAGGGTTGAACAGGTTACATCAGTTCGATAAAGTTGAGATGGTACAGATACAGCACCCCGATAAATCATACGAAACCCTCGAAGATATGAAGGATTATGCAGCCTCGTTGATTCGTGCTCTCGGACTTCCGTTCAGAATACTGAGGCTTTGTGGCGGTGATATAAGCTTTACATCGGCTCTTACATACGACTTTGAAGTCTATTCGGGTGCACAAAAAAAATGGCTTGAGGTCAGCTCCGTCTCAAATTTTGAAAGTTTTCAGGCAAACAGAATGAAACTGAGATTTAAGGATGCCGACGGCAAAACAAAACTTGCACACACTCTTAACGGGAGTGCCCTGGCATTACCGAGAATTGTTGCCGCTTTGCTTGAGAATAATCAAACTCCCGAAGGAATTATGATACCTGAAGCTTTGGTACCCTATACGGGATTTGAGATTATTGATTAATGTTATTTACACACAATGAAAGATTGTTAAACGGTTCGTTTTATACTATTCACTTTTCAATTCACGTTGTGAATGTAGTTTTATACTTGTTGTTTTAAATAAATTTAATGAAACTTAAATATCTTCTTCCGGCATTAATCCTTTTCTTCGGCATT
>CAYOZZ010000473.1:0-14222 GCA_964408535.1 uncultured Bacteroidales bacterium
GCAAACGTGAACCTGCTCGGCGGAAAAATATGGTTTGAATCAACATTGAATAAAGGCTCGGTCTTTTATTTTACGATTCCGGCAAAATAAATATTCTGTTATTTATTGTCCGGTAAGGATTTCTATTCTCCTTTTTAATGAATTTCCCCTGTCGTCAACAAGGGTGACGATATGTTTTCCTGCACCGGGACTAATGGCTGTTTCGTGAATTCCATGTGTCTGTCCTATATACTTGCCGTCAATATGCCAGTAAATTATTGCATCAGGGTTATGATGGGCAGCCTGTAGAACAATTTTCCCCTTCGAACCGTCAAGTTCAAGAGGAAGATATAATTTTGCATTTCGGTCAGGGTAAATCAGCTCCATAGGATTTTGAGAATTTGGTTTACAACCGGGTTTGAAAAGAGGTAGGGGCTTATAAACAGGATTAACCTGCCTGAAATACCATTCCATAACAGGAGGCAGAACAAACCACGATTTATGTATCATATCCGCCGGATTCTCACACTCGCTTGTAACCCTGAACCTGCCAGAAGGATCAAGATGTACGATTTTGCAAAAAGGGCATGCACCCGTTATCAGTCCCGGCTTTTGTACCCAAACCGTATCAATTTTTCCACAAATGGAAGATGCCCTGTAACCGCTCTCCCTGCAAACGGGAATTTGTACCATTTCATCATAAGGCATATCGAACCAGCCCGATTCCGGCAAAAGATTGAAAATATCAAACATTACAGGTGCGGCAACCGATACTCCGGTTAGTCCGCTTCTCCCCTCTCCGTCAGCATTGCCAACCCAGACAGCCACAACGTATTTTGGAGAAGAACCGATTGCCCAGGCATCACGAAACCCGAAGCTTGTTCCCGTTTTCCAGGCAATCTTCCCTGTAGATGAAAATGATTTCCAGCCTGCAAATTCATCAGGCCGGTTAACCTGTAACAAGGCTTCATAAGTAAGATAAATTGAGGATGCACTTAATAAAGCCTGCCCTGACAATTCTTTTATTTCAGTCTTTTTAATACTTGCAGAATCATCAATATAAACCGGTGAATGCCAGTCGCCGGCATAATATTTACCGTTAAAGCGGTAAAAATGATTTAAAACACGACTCATTCCGGCATAAACACCCGCCAAATCCCACAATGTAGCTTCCGAACCGCCAAGTATCAATGAAAGCCCGTAGTGTGCCGGTGGATTATTAAGTGTTGTTATTCCGGCACTTTTCAGTTTATCGTAAAAACGCGGCACCCCATACTCTCTGAGCATCCTGACAGCCGGAACATTTAGCGAGCGGAACAGAGCCTTTGAAGCCGGAACAGCTCCATTATACTTTCTGTTGAAATTTTTCGGAGAAAAACCCGAAATCATTGTCGGAACATCAGCTATCAGTGTATTTGGCAATATCTCACCTGCATCAAGCATTGATGCATACAATATCGGTTTCAGGATACTACCCGTACTTCTCGGTGCCTGAATAATATCCACATCGCTGCCATATTCGGGATGCGCACTGTTTTCAGTATTCCCGACATACGCAAGCACATTACCCGTTTCAACATCAAGAACAAGAGCAGCTATATTATGAATTTCGTTATATTTCAACTGATTATGATGTGATTCGACAACCGAGCTAACTGCAACCTGCAATGAATGCTCAACAGTCGTTTTGACCCGCTCGCCCGTATGTTCTTTAAACGCCTTTATCAGAAGATGTGGAGCCGATTGCTCAAGAGGTAATGGTTTTCCGGGCAGAGGTTCGGCAACAGCAAGCCGGTATTCCGTTGAGTCAATTTTTCCGTTCAGAAGTAGGTTTTTAAGCAATCTGTCTCTTTTCTTTTTCAGACGATAATGATTTTTACCGGGATATATCAATGAAGGTGCATTCGGAAGAACGGCAAGGGCAGCAGCTTCGGACCACGAGATATTATCAGGATTCTGACCGAAATAACGCCACGAAGCGGCATCCAGCCCGACCACGTTTCCTCCGAAAGGTGCATTGGAAGCATAGAGTGCAAGAATATCATTTTTGGAATGTGTCATCTCCAGTCTGACGGCAAGTATCATTTCTATGATTTTCTCTTTGATTGTGCGAGGCTTCCCCCTACGCATCAGCCTGATGACCTGCATTGTAAGTGTGCTGCCACCGCTGACAACCTTTCCCGAACGGATATTCTGATAAACTGCCCTGACAAGCGAAAAAGGATTGACACCCGGATGCTGATAAAAATGGTTATCTTCAAATTCTATTATTGCTGTTTTAAATTTTCCGGGAACACAATAATTATGCGGAAAGCGCCATTGACCGTCAGAGGCAATTTTGGCGCCAAGCAAAATACCGTTCTTATCTTCAATAACCGTAGAAGCAGGATCGGTAAAAAGCTTTGAAGGAAGTGAAAACCAAAAAAGGAGCAATATGATAATTGCCGTCAATATTAAAACCGGTTTTGCCATTCCCTTTTTAATTTTCATTTCGCACATTATTACATCCGGCAAACCTGAAGGGACTATATGCCGTTACGATATATTCAAATTAAAATGAATATCCCAATCCGATTCCCCCCCAGGGATAGAGCACCTGTTGATCAAAACCGGAATTTGTAATCCTTGAGTCATAGACATATAAAAATATCATTGCGGATGCTTTGAAGAAAAAACCACCTTCCCTTTTTTGATATCTGTATCCGGTTCTCAACGTAAAGGCACCTATTGAGCGTATCACATCGTCGTTATCGGTTTTATTGAAAAACCAGAACAGTCCTTCACCGGCCTCCCAGTGACTTACAGAACCGTCGCGAAAAGCAAATATCTGGTTAAACTCAACCGGAAAACCAAAGCCGTGGTAATCAAAATCAACATTTTTCATTCTCGGTATCACCGAGACTCCGAATCTGAGACTCAAATCAAAAACCGGATTAACCCTCAGCATACTTTCATAATTCAAAGATGCAATGCCTCCGTTTCCAAATCCTTCGACATAAACGGCATTATCAGCCACCTCATCCTGAGCCGAAACAAAAAATGCGGATAAAACAACAAACAAACCCGTAAAAACTACTGCTCTCAAATTCATATCAACAAGTTAACAATTAATAAACGTTCAAAAGTATAAATTAATATCCAACTTCAGTTTACATTCTATAATTTATTAATATATTTGCAGACTAAATTAGAAAGAATAATGAATCCAAAAATACTTTATATTATTTTTTTTGTCATTTGCGGGCAGTTGACGGCACAGGATACGATAAAATATTTTTTTACCGGTCATTGCTACCAGGTTGATATCCCCGGATATCAAATAGATGAGCGCCTTAAACAACTTGATTTCAGTTCTTATGAAGGAGTCTGGCTGGGAGGAGATCTTACAACCGGAACGATGCTTTCATATGGTTCCGTGCAATACATTGACAGTCTTTTCGACCTTAATAATCCTGAAACACATTGGGCAATGGGGAATCATGATGCAAGAAACGGAAACTGGGAATGGTATGAAGAATTTACAGGACGGAAAACATATTATGCTTACTCAAGTAATAACATTACACGTATAGTGCTGAATACAAATATTCTTCCTGTTAATTGTGAGATACTGGATGATGAATTTAAAATAATATCAGATGTGTGCGATACGATTCAGCAATCGAAATATCTGATTTTATTAATGCACCACGGTCTTTGGCACGATATCCCGGACTTGCCTAATCCCGTAACTTATGCTTTCAGTGATTTGCAGTATTGGAATGCAAATTGCGATTCCGCAAATACATCTTTTGTTGAAGTTGTTTATCCTAAGCTTGTGGAGGTTAAAAATAAAGGTATTGATGTTTTTTGTGTTATGGGTGATATGGGAAGCAACCCAAAAACATTTGCACAAATGTCAGTTGACAGTATCCAGTTTCTCGGTTGCGGACTGGATCAGGGAGACCCTGCCGATCAGGTAATAGTTTTTCAATATGATGTTGCAACACAAAAGATGACCTGGGATTTTCATTACATTGATTCATTATTATATTTTCAACAAATCAAAAAATAGAACTTTAAATATTTTATTTAATAATTAGTTTTCCTGTGAATATTAGTTTAGAATTTCCATTCGAAACAATATTAAATATATAAGTTCCCGACTTAAGTGAATTACGCTCAACAATAAAAGTATTTCCTGAAAAGGACTTCTTCCCAACAACTTTACCATTTAAATCGTAAAGTATGAAATCTACTTTACTGACAGATGTATTATAAATATTAAATTTTGAACTGCTAACCATTGGGTTCGGACTGACCTTAATTGTATTACTGTTTGTAACAGGAGTATAACCTTTCATAACCTCAACAGTTCCGTCAGAAAGCAGTTTCAGGAAATACATATCTTTTCCGCCGCTACCGAAACTTTCCGTACTTCCGACTATAGCGCAACCTGAATCAGGTGTAACTACAAGGCTTTCTCCGAAATCATTCATAGTGCCTCCAATAGTTTCACTCCAAAGTTCATTTCCTTCAGAATCGGTTTTTACTATGTAAATATCAACAGACCCGTCAATGCCAAAACTTTTTGAGCTTCCCAACAAATAAAGTTCACCGGATTGTGTTTTTGCAATTGATTTTCCATATTCAAAAGATGTACCACCGTAACTTTTATGCCATTGTTCCTCACCCTCACTATTCACCTTAATTAAAAGCATATCAAAACTTCCGCTGCCATAACTCTGGCTTGCACCGAACAGATAATATCCTCCATCGTTTGCCGGACAAATACTATATCCAAAATCATGCTGGTTCTCTCCGTAAGTCTTTCTCCATATTTCCTCTCCTTCATCGTCAACTTTAATAAGTAAATAATCAGCGTCATGTGTTTGAAATTCGGCATGAAGATCGTTAAAAAAACCATATTTAGAGCCGATCATAATATATCCCTCATTATCAGTGGATCGAGTTATTTGAAATGCATAAATATTGTAATCCTCCCAATAAAATTTTTTCCATAATTCCGAACCGTCATAGTTGATTTTTGCCAGGGAAATATCTCCTCTAGGATTGGCTGTTCGGGAATGTCCGAGAATAAGAAAATTATCATCATCAACATTTAATATGTCAAAACCGATATCTCTGTTGTTTTGTTTAAAATAATTAGATGAAATCTGATTGCCGAATTCATTGGTTCTTAAAAAGAAAACATCATGAAAATATGGCCAGTAATCGTAACCATCCCCGATAATGACAAACCCGTTTTGAAAGGGCTTAATTTTTCTGAGAAAATTTTGATTCGATCCCGTATATGTTTTTTCCTGAGTTACCTCTCCGGTAGAATCAAGTTTTATAAAATAAAAATCATCATTACCTCCCCCCATACTTCTTGTTGAACCAACCATTGCATAACCACCGTCCGACGTCAGACAAATACTATATCCATATTCCGTATCATTTCCCCCGAAAGCTAAACCCGGAGATTCTTGTGAAAAAACAATATTTAATATGCAAATATTTAATAAAAATAAAAAGAGATATTTTATTTTTTTATTGCACAAACAATTACCTGTTAGATTCATTTGTCAACATTTTTATAAAAAACAAAGATAAAATAATTCTCAAATCTATTAATTATTTTTAATAATTATAAATTTTCCCGGATTTACCACCTACTTTGTTCCCGGTTTAACCACCTCAACCCACCGTCCGGGTACTCTTGCAAAAACCTGATTGTCATACATCGCTTCGCAACTAACTGCCGGAAGATAAAACTTACCGAGATACGACGCATTAAGGGTAACGACAAAGTTCTTCCTGTTATTTCTGCCGATATCGAAAAAGGTATAGACTCTGTCGTCACGAATATCCTGATATGTAGGATTATCAGCATGATAAGCCGATGTGTAACCTGCAAGTCTTGTGTTAATTATCTCCCAGCCCGATGGAAAAATCTGCGTTAAGGCCATATTCTGCAACCACCCGAATGCTCCCGGATTAAAAACAGAAACAACGGCGAGAAAGTCCGTTCCCTGCTCAATTTCCGTTACATCAATAGCATTACCTTTTAAGTCGGTGTATTTCACGTTAATTGTTAAAAAATTTCCGGTTGATGTCTCATTTCCGGCAGCAGGAATCCCCTGCAATACCAATCGTGAATATATTAATGACTTCCCTTTGTTTTCAATATAAACATTTCCCGTGTCCTTTTTTTCGATATTCAGGTCAAACCGGGATATGGGGAGTTGCGTTCTCACCTCCTTTTTATCATCATTATCAATCCTGTATTTAAAAAACAGTTCATCACCCACAATTTTATTTTTACCGGCGTACTTACCTATCGCACAAAGGCAGAAGGCGGTTGTCTGAGTGCTGTACCAGTTTTGAGAACTTAGCTCCTTTGCTATCCTTGCAACCATTCCTGCAGCCTCATCATTCTGACCGAGTATTGTCATTGTTTCGAGTATCATAGCCTTGTCACGCAAAGCAGAGCCGAAAACATAATTTCTCAGATTATATTTTTCCACACCTGTCGAAAGGCCGTCAACTATGCTTTTGGCCACTTCGGTCTGGCCGGCAAGGGCATAGGCAGCAGCAAGCCTCCACTTTGTTTCAAGATATTTTCCTTTCTCTTTAAGCCTGTTCATTGCTCCCATCTCGGGTGAACCCGCAAGGGCAAGCGTATAAAGTCTGTAAGCCTGGGCAAACTCATAGCCACGGTAATAACCGGGATATTTTTCACTGTGATATTGCCAGCTACGGGCAGCTTTTCTCTGGTATGCAATCCAACTCTCTTTAAATCCGGGAGGAATCGAATATCCTTTTATTTCAGCTTCAAGCATAAAATGTCCCACATAAGATGTTAACCAATCGTTTGCGGTTAAGGCATTCGGCCAGTATTTCAGACCCCCGTTACCAAGTTGCATAAATCCAAGTGCCCTGATAGCCTCCTTAACATTTTTCGTAGTATAATCCTTTACTCTTTGATCGGTCTTGATAAGGTCGGAAATATAGAGTTGCGGAAAGGCTGCAGAAGTTGTCTGCTCGGCACATCCATAAGGATATTGCAAAAGATATTTAAGCCTTCGTCCGAAATCAACCGGCGGAATATTGGAAATTTCAAATGTTCCTTCATTAGTGCCGGGAATTCCGACCGGTTTATAAGCAATTATCTTCGATTCACCCGGTTTCAAAACCGTTTCGATAATTTCGGTCTCCGGCGGATTCGGATTCCTGACATCAAGTTCAATATCATAGGAAGCTTTTTCTCCACCACCGGTGGCAACAACCGTCACTTTACCAATTCCGGTGCCTTCAGCAACTTTCAGGTCAAAACCGACAAGTTTATCACCCGTACGGTCAAAATGCACCTTCTTAACCCTTTCACCCTGTACATTAAAAAGCTCATTTACTTTAACTTCCAGTTTGACATCTTTCACCTTTTTGTCCATAGCAAACACTGTTACAGGCAGTTTCACTTCCTCATCAGGTCCAAGCACCCTCGGTAAAGTGGCAAGTATCATCAAGGGATTTTTCACGGGAACCGTCTTATCTGCTGAGCCATAAGCACCTTCATTCCCGGCAATCACCATAGCCCTTACGGAGCCGACATATTTCGGCATTTTCAGCTTATGCTCATTGGTTCCGCCATTGAGGGTAAACGGCCCGAGAAAGATAACCACAGGTTTAAAACGGTTGGCCTTTTGTTCATTTTTCGCAAGTTCACCTTCATCACCTCCAACGGCAAACATCTTTTCTATCTTTCCGCCGTAAGCACCAAGCACATAATCATATAAATCCCAGGTTTTCACACCGAGAGCTTCACGGGCATAGAAAGCAGACCAGGGATTTGGTGTTCTGAATCTTGTAAG
The DNA here is from genome assembly GCA_964408535.1 of uncultured Bacteroidales bacterium. Taxonomy (GTDB): domain Bacteria; phylum Bacteroidota; class Bacteroidia; order Bacteroidales; family JAADJA01; genus JAADJA01. The sequence goes on from CAYOZZ010000473.1 coordinate 7,833, forward strand.
GTCAAGCAAACCGTCATCCACTATGGCGAGAGTGTATGTCATCCGTTTATTATTTTTCTCCGATACTTTTACTGTAAAGCTTTTTTCCGGCTTTAACTCGTCAGGCATATCAATCAGGGGGTAAAGACGAGTGTTTTTATCTTCAACAAGTATCGGGATAACCCCGTAAAGCCTAATGGGTAAGTCATTTACAGTCTGGGCATGCGGTTGAACATAAGTTATGTACAAATACACATTGGGACACATTTCATCCGTTATATCAAACCTGAATTTTGTTTCCGTTTTATCAGGTTCAGGAACTATCCAGAATGATTCAAGTATCTCAGATCCGTTTTCAATACTTACAAGTGCCCTGCCCTGCCCGCTTGTCGGGAACGAAACTTCGGCTTTTTCTCCCACATTATACTTCTCCTTATCAGACGAAAACGCAAGTACGGCCGCCCCTTCGGGTCGTTTGCGGTTCGACCTGCTCCTCCATTCGGGCCAGTCAACATAAAAATACTGCCCGGTAGAATGTTTACCGGTTTTATCTTTAACAAAAATAAGATACCTTCCCCACTCCGGATATTCAACTTTAAAAGTGAAAGAACCTTTTCCGTTTTCAGTTGAAACGGTTTTCCTCATCAAAAGCTCATGTTCACTGCTGTTAAAATAATTCCCGAGATTTTGCTCCGACACATCCCACCACCATCTCCATCTTACTTTATACATCAGCACCTCAAGGTCGTCAACCGAGACAGGATTTCCGTTTTCGTCCACAGTTACAACACTTCCGGTGTAAGTGCTGTCGGTTACCAATGCCGACCAGTACATATCTTCGCCTTCCGGCAGTTTTAATCCCACAAACCTTTTGTAAGGGGCGTACAACATTGAGAAGAAATCTGTACTAAATTCACCGCTCTCCTCAAAAGCCCTGACCATAAAATAGGCCTTTAACATTCCAGGCGCATTTTCATGAACTCCAAGGTCAGGCTTTACAATCGCAATGCCCTCTTCATTAACCTTTCCATCGAAGATAACCTCCTCATCAGCCGATATTCTTTTGGTAGGATCATCAAAAACATAATCCTCGTAATTTTCAAAAACAGTCCTTGTTTTTCTCAATGTAACCGATACATTCGCCTTAAGATTCCGCGCCATGGCACCGTGCAACCATCTAATCTTTAAAATACCTTTAAGATTCTTATCCTTCACCGACAGTATCTCTTTATCGAAATCAAGCTCTATCTTCAGTCTGTTTGGTTTTACGGTTTCTATCCTTATCCTCTTTGTGAAAACGGCCCCTCCAACCCTGACAACTGCGCTCCAAACTCCCGTTTGAGCTTCAGTACCGGTTACAGTAGTAAAATTATAAAAGCCATTTACTCCTGAAGTCTTCACATTCCTTGTCACCAATTGTCCCTGAGGATTCCTCAGTTCAAACGTAACCGGATGACCTTCAGGCAGAAAATTCTTTTCATCTTCAAGAATAAAGTTCAGGAACAACGTATCACCGGGTCGCCAAACGCCCCTGTCACCATAAATAAATCCCTTGATTCCCTTTTGAACCCGTTCACCTTTCACATCAAACATACTTGTTGAAAGTGAAGTGCCGTCATCAAGACGCAGATATCCGATTTCATCATTGTAGGAAGCCACAAGGACAAAAGGTTTCATTTTCAGGTCAATATCCGCAAAGCCGTCACTACCCGTTGTCACCTCTCCGACAGGTTGTTGCTGATAGTTGTATATTGTGATTTTTGCACCGTTCAAAGGTTCTGTCGTCCTCAGGTCTGTAACGGCAAATTTAAAAACATTGCCGCTGCCTCCCTTAGCTATAATTCCAATATTTGAGGCCAAAACCATTTTACTCACCCATCGGCGCGGATTATAGTATGAAATATGGCAAGGGTTATCTCTTTCGCGCCAGTCATAACCATCGGGATAATAATTATCCCAATAATATCCGTTTACATCCCAGGATGACTCCTCATCCTCCCCGTCAAAATATTCTGTCTCCGTTTCAACAAAACCTGTTTCATCTTTTTGTCCCGGGCAGTCATACATCGAATACTCCTTTTTAAATGAGAATTCTATCTGATAGATTGCACCCGGCTCCTTCCTTATCAAACCTGTCAGGTCTATTGAGAAGGCATTCCACTTCCCATAATCAAAAGTACTACCCTCAGTCAGAGATATTTTCTTTTTCAGAATGGGGCGGGCAACCCTTTTAAGCTGGTTCCGGTACTCTTCATCCATTCTGTTTACCTGAAGATATTGCAATACATTATCTGTAAATATTTTTACTATCTCGATATCAACGGCATTAAGGTTAACCGCTTCAAACGGCAAAATCAGCCCGTTCGATTCCGGCAGAATAACACCTTTTCCCGTCATTCTTACGGCAGGTTTAATCTTCTCAAAGGTAAGTTCAATTGAGTAGGGTTCCTTCAGTTTATATCCTGCAATATTTTTGACGGCAGCCTCTATTTGAAGTGTTTTTACACCCGACTGTCTTGAAGGAGGATAGGCTTTTACAATATTGTTTTCCAATGTCAGTCTCAGGTCACCCACGTTTTTAAGCCTGATAAGGCCCTTCAGATTCTGGCCGGTTTTAAGCGGATCGGAAAAGCGTATCTCCACATATTGTTCGGGTTGCTGTATCACATTGGCATTCAATACAGTAAACTCACCTATGGGCGGAATATAAGTTGTATCAGTTCCTTTGTTCTTAATATTCAGCGGACTTCCGTCCCAGAAAAGGATGACATTTCCTGCCTTGTTTGTCCTAACTATGCTGTCAACCGTAAAAGGAAACTTTTTTGTATCACCGGTAAAATTCCACTTCAACGGCAGCTCTTTTCCGTTCTGGCTTGCACTCAATATTTTCCGGATATCATCCTCATCCATTACATCGGCTGTGACTACATATCCCGAAAGTTTATTACGGGTCATATCATTTGAATTATATGCCGAATATCCCTCATTTACAACATTGAAAGACTGCCCGATTGTACGGAATTGAAATTCAAAAACCTCAAGGTCGCCGGAAACCCGGAACAGCTTGCCAAGCCTGAGTTTTGCCAAATATGTCTCACCTGAAATCATTTTGCCGTCAGGCCTGAATTCAATAGTGGTTTCATCCTTCAAATAGAGTTTTCCATCTATTTTCGGCCTGAATTCCAACAAACTCTCTTCAATAACCTCCCCTGGTTGCACATTTAACTTCAAATGTTTTCTGAAACGTATAGTAACCGGAGATTTGACCGAAATAATTCCGGTTGTATATCCGTAAATATAATTTCCAAACTCGGGATTGGATTCAATGATATGTTTTTTTCGACCGCCGGTATCGCAGGAATAAAATAGTAATACCATCGTAGTTGCAAGCAGTGAAAATAAAACAATTGCATTTTTTCTCATAATTATTAAATCTTGAAAGGACAGAATCTATTAAATATCAAAACAGGGGTACCAACTAATAACTTATCGGTTGTGCAAATATAAAGTAAAACGGAAAACCAAATGATAATTTTATTATCTTTGCTGATGTTATGAAACTCTAAAAAATGGATTTGAAATACAATAATCATTTATTAATAACAAAATTACAAAAACCCAATTTACCGGAAGACCTGATACACAGAAAGAAACTGGTTGATTACCTTAATGAAAATGTCTCCAGGCCGTTAACTCTGATTTCAGCAGGAGCCGGTTTTGGAAAAAGCACAACTGTAAGTAACTGGATAAATGAAATTTCTTATAAAAATTGTTGGTTCTCTATTGACGAAAACGACAATGATATAAGAATGTTTTTAAGTTATTTAATAGCAGCAATACAAACACAAATTCCAAATTTCGGAGAAAATATTTACAGAAATATTTACTCGCCGAATATTAGTTCATTAAAATTATTAACCAACAACTTAATTAATGACTTAAACAGTTTACAGGAAGATATTCTTTTGGTATTAGATGATTTTCATAATATTACTAATATCGAAATCACTAACTTAATATCAAATATTTTAAAGTATCCGTTGGGAAAATTTCATATGGCAATAATAAGCCGTACCGACCCGCCTTTACCTCTTGCAAAGCTTCGTGCAGGTAATAAAATGAAAGACATTCGTTCGTCGCATTTGCGTTTATCCAACGAAGAAATAAAACTATTTATCCAAAACAATTTCAAGAATCAGGATATTGACAAAGTAACTAATATTTTCAATAATAAATTTGAAGGTTGGGTTACAGGTATAAGATTGCTGAAAATTCATTTTTCGTATGTTGATAATAGTATAAATGAAATAGAAAGATTTATTAACGATAACCATTTATCCGAAACATATTTTATTGAAGAAATCATAAAACAAATTGACAAGAATACATTAAAGTTCTTATTACAAACATCTGTTCTTCAGAAATTTAATAACGAACTGTCAAGTTTTATTTTATCTGAAAACAAAAGGACCTTTAACAGCAAAGGCATTATAAAAGGCTTATTAAATAAAAATCTGTTTCTGATAAATTTTGATAATCATTCGGAATGGTTCAGGTATCATCATCTTTTTCAGGATGCATTACTGAAAGAATTAAAAAGAACTCATAGTAAGAACGATATTCTAAAAATTCATACAAAAGCGATTGAATGGTATAGTGATAACGGTTTTTATGAAGATGCTTTCTATCACGCAGCTCAAACTGATGATAATGAGATAATAGTTGATTTTGTCAAAGAAAATATGTATAAACCACTTAATGAAAATAAGTGGTTTATTCTGGAACGCTGGTTAAAACATTTACCCGATAATATTATTAACAATTGTCCGGTTTTGCTAACTGCACAAATGTGGGTGATGCAACATAAAGGTTTATATTGGACAATTCCTGCTTTATTAGATAAAATTGAAGATATAAAAAACAAAAAAATTGAGTTATACAAGAGTATTGAACATCAGCTTATATTTTTTAAAGCAGTTCTTAATTTTTGGAATGCAAATATTAAAGAAAGTGTAAAACAATTCGAATATGTAAAGCAAAATATGGGTAACGATAAATTAGGAGCAATAAGTTTATCGGCTATATATTTTGCAAGTGCTTCTCAAATGACAGGCAAAGGGGAGCAAACTTATAAAGATTATCAATTTGAAATAACCCGAAATAACCTGCCAAAAGATTATAAAATAATTCTTTTGGCGTCTCTTATTTATATAAAATTTTTGGAGGGCGACTTATTTACTGCAGAGCGAATTACAGAAAGGTTTCACAAACAAAGTTCCACATTAAATAACGATTTTTATAGAGTTTGGTATGAATTTTTTATGGGCTATATTACTTTGCAACAATATAGAACCGAAGAAGCTCTGTTACATTACAAAAAAGCTCTGAAATTTGTGTATTTTCTTAATACTCACGCACCTGCTGACACTTTTGCAGGAGCCTTGCTCAGTTCAAAAATTAATAATATGACCGGCGATTTTGAAAAAATTGAAAATCAATTATCATCTTTTATATTTGAAGTGAGTAATCCGGCATATACTACTATTGCATATTCTTTAAAAACAAGATTAGCTATTTTAAATAACAATTTACAAGAAGCAACAAGCAATTTTAAGAAAACGGATATGACATTTAATGCCGAAACAATAATTTTTAATATTGAGGTTCCTAAAATTACACATTGTAAATTATTACTTGCAAAAAATACCAAACAAAGTATTAATAAAGCTATTAATAAGCTTACGGAAATACAAAAATTCACCGAAAGCACATATAATGTACCGCAAACTATTGAAATATTTATCTTACTTTCGGTGGCATTCTACAAAAAAAATGAACTCACAAAAGCTATTGATATGTTAACCCGGGCACTTGGTTTAGCCGAAAAAGGCCATTTTGTTTTTCCTTTTGCCGAACAAGCAAAAATTGTGAATGATTTATTACCCAAAATAAAATCAAATGACGAGAATATCAATGAATTTATTAATGCTTTGATAAAAACCATACCGAACAATACAACAGAAAGTAAGTTTTCCCCAAAAATAAGATTATCCAACCGTGAAATTGATGTCATTAACTTGCTTGCACAAAGATTTTCAAATAAAGAAATTGCCGAAAAATTATTTATATCTCCGACAACAGTTAAAAAACACACAATTAATATCTACCAGAAATTAGATGTTAATAAACGTCGGAATGCCGTTGCCAGGGCAAAAGAGATGGGTATTATTAATTGATTAATATAAAGTCACCAAACGGGTAAAATAAAATTACTCCCTTTTTACACCATTTAGGTACACCTTTACATAATTAACATATTTTACTTTTGCTTTGATATAAAAAAGCAACTGTTTAATGAAAAAATTTCAAGAGAATGTTGATTTTTCAAGCTCTGCAAACTTCTTAATTGAA
>CAYOZZ010000474.1:0-2308 GCA_964408535.1 uncultured Bacteroidales bacterium
TCACGAATTTACACTAATTAAGGTGGAGGGTTTTTGTGTTTTTGTGTTTTTGTGTTTCTTTGTGTCTTCGCTCCGAAAATTTTCGGAGTTCTGGCGAAAAACAAAATGTCTCGTTATAGAAGTATCAATAAAAAATAATGCCACGAAGTCACAAAGGCTCAAAGGTTCACGAAGGGGGGGATAAACCTAACCTATAACCATCCTGTTTCATAAACATAAACAAATCCCTGTTAGCAATATAAGCTTGCAGCTTCCACTGTCTGCCCCGGTTTGGAGTGTATTAATATGTGAGTCAGTTCCAAAAAGTGGAAAAATAGTGGAATCTGCCTGTTTTTTAATATTTTTTCTGCAAATTGTTACAATCTTAACAGATAAATTATTATAATTGCATCCGAAGACAAAACAAATGCCATGAAAATTTCTTTAACCGTAGCAAGGCTAATTAAGAGAATAGCAGTAGCTGAAACAGCACTCCTCTTTCAACAATTGAGGGGGGGTACATGGCGTAACTCCCGTAAATATATGGGCTTGTGTTTCGCATAAAACAACTGACACAACTGACTTTACAAAAAATCGTTCACATAAATGTTACATCTTTTTTACAGGCAAAAACAAATTCATTCGACTTACCCCCGTCCTGAAATACAGGCCGGGTTGATTAAGTGAAATGTTTTTTGTTTAATTTCAGAATTTTATTGAAATGAAAAAGATAAAGAAAAATTTATTCGGAATCGGATTGGCTCTTGCTATGATTATGGGTATTGGGTTTGGTTTTTTACCACAACAGGTAAGAACAGGGAGTTGATAACTCTTGGTTATGTTATTCTGCTTATATATGGAAGTTAACGGGAGCTTGTTGGTATTGCCAGGGAAATGGCACTTGTGAGAATGTAAGTGGTGAAAGATATGGAGGACAGTCAAAGTGTTATCCAAAAGTAAATAATTAGATAATTAACAAAGATATTTAATAAATTATGATTAATAATAAAATTGTGTTAGCAGTACTTTTCACCTTAGTATTTACCTATAACGATTTCGGGCAAAATAAGGACAACGCCTTTACAAAATCTTACGAACTTTCAGGAGAAGAAATATTCAATGAAGAATTTGATATTATGTTAGTTGATGCAATAGATACATTTATTTTTGCAAAGTTAAGATCTAATGATTATAATTTTCGAATTTATAATTCAAAAACTCTTAATAAGATTGTTAATATTGCTCCGATTGGAGAAAGTGGCAATAATTTCACAAATGGACTTCAGTATTTCGGACAATACGAAAAGATACACGATCAATTATACATATGGCTTTGTGATAAAAACAGAAACAAACTTTATAGAATAAATATAACAAAAAGCATTAAAGATAGTAAAACTTGCATTGATAAAGAAATTAAATATCTTCCTGAATGCATGTTTTCTCAAGTGTATTTCTTAGACTCGGCAACAATTATCGGACAACCAAGCAATCTCGCAATAAAAATGAATCGTTTTCAGATTTATAATCCTCAATTGGAAAAAATTGTTAAAACAGTATCTTTATTCCCTAAAGTTAATAATGATAACCAAGATTTGAATTTTATTTTTTATAGATATAATAGGTTGTACAATTGCGGGTTTATGATGAAACCTGACAAGACAAAGTTTGGTTCGGCAATGAACATGTTTAATAGAGTTGATATTTTTGATAAAGATGGAAATATTAAAAATTCTTATATAGACGAAGACGATATACCGGGTTATATTATAAAAACTTATCTTTCGGCAAAGCAAGAAAATATAAAAAAAGTGAATGTAAAAGATTATTATATGGCCGCGTTTGCAACAAACTCCTTTTTTTACACACTTTATTACAATCAATTACAATCCGATTACCCCGAAAAATCTGTTCCCGTGAAAATAAGAATATTTAATTGGAATGCCGAGCCGGTTTGTATATTAAAAGTTCCGGATTATCTACAATATTTTTCAATTGACGAAAAAAACGGAATAATGTACGGCGTTGCATATTTTGATGAAAAAATACTTAAATATGATATAAGCTCAATACTTGATGAAATAAAAACCGGTTCGAAATGAAACTGCTTATTTTTTGCATAAAACCACTGACACAACTGAATTTGCAAAAAAGCATCCGGATAAATATTACATCTTTTTTACAGGCAAAAACAAATTCATTCGACTTACCCCCGTCCTGAAATACAGGCCGGGTTGATGAAGTGAAATCTTTATTGTTTAATTTAAAATTTAATTGATATGAAAAAGATAAAGAAAAATTTATTCGGAATCGGATTGGCTCTTGCTAT
>CAYOZZ010000475.1:0-3155 GCA_964408535.1 uncultured Bacteroidales bacterium
CACTTTCGTACGATCACAGAATAATTGACGGAAAAGAGTCGGTTACATTTCTTGTCAAAGTAAAAGAGATGCTTGAGAACCCGGCAAAAATGCTGTTCGGCGGAAATGATCCGGTTATCGAGTTGCTGGGATTGTAAAGGAACTTCCTCCCCCACTTTACTATTAAAACGACTTAACATATTGGAAAATAGTTAGGAATAGTGTTTTTACTAGGAAAAAGTATCGATAAGGCTAATATTTGCTAAAAAAGTTAATTGTATTAAACCTAAGTTATTCTAACTAATCCATTAGCTAGTTAAAGTTTTTATGCATAAGGCAGGTCTATGGTTAGGTAAGTCCACATAAAAACCATCTGGTATCATAAACTTAAACACAGACAAAAAACCTGCCCGCAATCTCGTTAGCGACAATGCCAACCTGAGGATAAATGTAAGGCAGTAGCCGGAGTATTATATTTTATAATCCACAACAGCAGTACTTTCAGTAACTTTTCCCAGAAAGTCAAGCACTTCAACGTGTTTCGGATGACTTCTGTATTTGTTAAGGTCTTCTTCCGAATCAAAAATAGTATTCAAAACCAAATCGTAAGCTGATGGTTTCATATTAAAATTCAGCCCGACTTCAATGAATTTTATCTCATCAATATAGATTTTCAGGTCTTCGAGCGATTTTTTAAGTCGCAGAGCATTAGCAAGTTTCTCTGCCGGCTCTTCTGTCTCTTTCAATTTTAGCATTACAATGTGCTTAACCATAGTTCAGGTTTTTATTTAATCTGTTTTGCAATTTCAATTATTTCCTTAAAACTTTCAGGATGGGTATTTTCAGTTTTATAATAAAGTTCTTTAGCAAAGTTAACAAGTTTTCTGCTTGCATCAAAACGCAAATACTTTTCATCAAGATTATCCTCACCGAGCCTGATTCTGTCGAGGGCATCGGCATCCTTGAGGATAGCGGTTACGGTGTACGCCTCATCCGTTTCAGCAAATTCCTTGTAAACGGAATGATTTGCAACAGCTTTTCCGACAATCTTAATATCATTTGTTTCTATCCCGGCTTTGCGAAAAAGGGATTCAAAAGCAGGAAGTTTACTTTTTGCCGCCCAGCTACCGTGCTGAGTGCAATACCCGTCATCTTTCCGTGCAAGGTCGTGAATAAAAGCGGCACACAAAGCAGGAAGCGCCTTATCCGTTAAATCTTCGGCTTCAGCAATATACATTGTCAGACACATCACCCTGTAAGTGTGATTTATGCCGTGAAGAGTACTTTGATTATCAAAGTATTCAGGCTTCAGATTGAACAATGAAATATCTATACTATCCATATTATTATGTGCCGGATTATCCGGTTACATCTTTTCATTAACGGTATTCAATATCTCTTTTTGCAAAGCGGCTGCCTTCGCTTGTATTTCCTGTCCTTTTTTAACGATATCTTCAACAAAAGCTTTGTCATCAAGTCCGCCGCCGTTTATTTTCACGTTAAGGAAAGCACCTTTAACTCCCGCCAGCGCAGCAATAGCGCCGACACCTGCATCCGAAACCGAGTTAGGATTACCAATCTCAGCCATAGCTTTCATAACTTCCATTGATTCATAGCACAGGTTCATCACTTTAAACGGCACCTCAATTGCATATTTTGTTGCATCCTGAATGGCTTTGTTACGAATTGCTTTATCCTCATCACTCTTTTTCGGCAGTCCGAAGGCATCCATTATCTTATTAAAAGCATTTGTATCCTCATCCACCATTTTCAGGAGTTCGGTCTGGTAATATTTTCCCTTTTCCGCCCATTCGGAGAATTCCTCCCAACGGTCGTCCCACCCGCGTTTGTGTGACGAAAGGTTTGCAACCATTGTACCGAGAGCAGCACCCATAGCACCCATTGCAGCCGAGATTGAGCCTCCTCCGGGAGCAGGCGACTCCGAAGCAGTCTCCTCTGTAAATCCGGAGACTGTCATATCCACAAGTTTTTTCTGCGATTTATCCTCAAGAATGTATTCGATAATCTTTTTATCGGGGTCGAAAGGCCCAAGCTCATCAAGTCCGAGCGATTTAACAGCGATTTTGATTATTTCCCTGTCGGTAATACCGAGCGACCTTTTTTGCATCTTCAGATAATACTTTCCTGCATCGAGCATAGCTTTCAGGGGTATTACACCAACAAGTTCGGAGCCCGTAACCCTGACTCCCCTTGATTCGGCACTCTTTTTAACCGCCTCAAAGGCTTCGTGAACCGATGTTACGGTAATATCGGTAAGGTTCATAGATATCTGTGCGATACCATATTCTTCAATAAACCAACCGATTGCTTTCACCTTTTTCAACACTCCCGGGATATATACAGGGTTTCCCTTTTCATCTTTAACGATTTTTCCGGTAAGGGGATTTCCCTCACGTTTCACACGTCCTCTTTCCCTTACATCAAAGGCGATAGCATTGGCACGGCGTGTTGAAGTCGTGTTCAGATTAACGTTGTATGCAACAAGAAAATTACGTGCACTGACAGCCGTTGCACCTGTTTTTACAACATGCTCGTTAAATTCGGCAGGGCCCCAGTCGGGCTTCCAGTGGGGGTCGGCAAGCTTTTCTCTCAATCCTTCATATTCACCTGAACGGCAATTTGCAAGATTTCTGCGCTCTTCGGTAAATGCGGCAAATTCATAATTATAAACGGGAATTCCCAACTCCTCACCGATTCTTTTACCGAGATTACGGGCAAGTTCAACAGTCTCTTCCATTGTGATATTGGCAACCGGTACCAAAGGGCATACATCAGTAGCACCAAAACGCGGGTGAGCACCCGAATGTTTGCTCATATCAATAAGTTCGGAAGCTTTTTTCACAACTCTGAAAGCAGCTTCGCAAACTTCATCCGGAGTACCGACAAAAGTAATCACCGTTCTGTTGGTGGCTTTACCGGGGTCAACATCAATAAGCCTGACACCCTCTACTGTCTCAACGACATCGGTAACTTGTTTTATAATATTTTCATCGCGACCTTCGCTGATGTTCGGAACACATTCTATTAATTGTTTCATCTGCTTTTAATAATTTAGTTAACCGATAAACATATCGGCAAAAATAGATATTTTAAAAATGAATTCGCAAAGTTATGAATTGGGATTTAATTGGGAGAGTTTTTCTAAAAAATATTTT
>CAYOZZ010000476.1:0-7641 GCA_964408535.1 uncultured Bacteroidales bacterium
CATCTTTCACTCTAGCCTGTTCATTGAGTATATCAATTTTATGCTGCTTCTGCTCAGCCTGATATTTTTCCTGAATATTTTCAATCTCTTTCAGTTTTTCAATATTGTATATCGAATCTTTCAGCGCGACATATTTAAGCTTATAATCAAGAGCCTTTTTGTAATCACCCAGCATTGAATAGGCATTCCTGAAAGTTTCGTAGTTATTCTTTTGCACTTCCCTGTATCCCGTAATAATTGCAAGCGAATCACTCTTTTGCAAATATAATACTGCCTCCTCAGGGTTGCCTTTATTAAGTGATAAAATACCAAGATTACCATAATTTGAAGCCAGACCTATTTTGTCATTTACTTTTTTCTGAATATAAATGGCTTTTAAATATATTTCAAATGCTTTATCAAGTTCACCACGTTTATTATATATAATTGCTATACCGGTTAAAGCCGAAGCAATACCTTTTTGGTAACCTGCATCTTTGTAAATATTTTTTGCCTTTTCATAATATACAAGCGCAGAATCATATTTATTCTGTTTTCTATAAATCATTGCAAGATTATTATACAGGAATCCAGAAAATCTTTTTATATCTTCCTTTTTATTCAACTCAATAGCTTTTTTGTAATAAAAAAGTGCTTTCTGATAATCTTCAAGTAACCTGTAAACATCACCTATATTGTTGTAGGTCATCATCACTTCTCGTTCATTACCAATTTTCTGAAAAATAGTTAAACATTCAAAATAGGCATCAATGGCTTTTCCGAACTCACTTTTCCGGTAATACACCATACCTATATTCCCAAGAGCAGCTGCTGCTCTATCTTTTTTGTCATTTTTTTTATAAATCTCATATTCCCTACTGTATGATAGAAGAGCACTGTCTAATTCACCGATCTTATAAAATACAATTCCCGAGGCATGATATATTTTTGATACAATATTATAGTTTTCTATTTGCTGCACAAACGACATTGTGACGGAGGAATATTTCAGGGCTGAATCCATTTGTCCCTCAAGATAATAAGCCTTCTGAATAAATAAATAATTTAGTGCGACCGACTCAATATCATTTATTTTCTTTGCCCTATCTATTGCTTCCATAGCATACATCAAAACTGAATCAACCGATTTTCCGACATACTTCTCAGCCTTTGCCGTCGAAGAATCAAGATAAGACGCTTTAAGGTTCTGTGAAAATGAGCATATTGAAAAGAAAATTACAGTTGCACCTATTATGCTATTTATCAAACTTATACATTTTTTTTTCATTATCGTTCTTTCAAATATCGGGATTATAATATCTGATACGAAAGTAACAATAAATAGTTATTAAACCCGAATTATGCAATATCATATTTAAAAATAGAGCAACTAAGCTATTAACAAAGGATTCAGAATATTATTAAAATTCCTGAAGGATTAAAAGTTTAATTTCATTAAACTTTGGTTATTCTAACTAATCAATTAATTTGTAAAACCCTTAATGGATAAAACGGGTTAAAGCCACCCAACAAAAAAGGCAACCGTCATAACAGACGATTGCCTTACCTTATGTGAAAATTAACTTACTTTGTTTTCACAAATTTTCTTGACACAACAAATGAATTATCGAATTCCATAAAGATATAATAGATTCCGCTTTCAAAACTTCTTGTGTCAATAGTGATATTATTGTTTCCCTGAGTTGATTTTTCAGTCTGTTCGGCTATTACTCTGCCCAAAATATCAGTAACCGTATAATGAACAACAGCAGATTTGTTCAGGGTGTATTCTATATTAGCCTTGTCAAATACGGGATTCGGATAGACATAACCCATTCCGGAAATAAAATCAGGAATATTTTCATCAATTGAAAGAGTTATATTATCACCGGAGATAATAAAGGTCAGGTCATCAACAGCCGGGTTGGTTTCATCAAGGGTTATAGTTACGGGGACTGAGAATTTTCCCATAACCTCAACGATAATCTTATAGGTTCCGAAACCGATATCTTCAAACTGATAAATTCCGTTTGCATCGGAAAATGCATACTCCAGCACGGTATTATTTTCATTCATAAGCAGCACCTCAACATCAGCTACCGGGCCATAACCGTCTTTGAAATTTTCCTCTTTAATAATTTTCCCGGAAATCAGCCCCTGACCGGGAACAGCATTCGAAACAGGAATCATATTTACATCCGCATTCCAAGTGTTTGTCTGCAAATGTATAACCGATGCGTTGACCCAGTTTGGAACATCGCCGTAATAAGTAGGAACATACTGGTTATACAACGGGGAATTAGGACTTAACTCGGCTTTCAAAATATAATAACCTTCTTCGAGCTGGTAGAAATCGTAATAGCCATATTCCGAAATAAAACTTGCATATACATCAACAATTTGGCTTCCTTCCATTTTAAACAGATAGGCAAATCCTTCGTCAATCGGTTCTTCACCGGCAAAAACTGTACCGCCAAGATTATAAAGTCCCGGATCGACAATTTCAATATCAGCACAATATGTGTCGGCACAATAGCTACAGGAGCTGTAAACCGTCAGGCAGACTTCATAAGTACCCTCTTCTGTATATGTATGTGAAGGAAGTTGTTCATCCGACGTCGTACCGTCACCAAACTCCCATAAGTAACCGGCGATACTATCAACAGGAACATTATTGAAATAAAATGTATAGACATCGTTCGGATCTTGTACAAAATCGAAATAAGAGACGCAGGGCGGACAACCTTCAACGGTTATCTCTTCACAATAGGTGTCGCTTGTACTGTCGCAGGCACTATAAACCGTCAGACAAACCGTATAGGTTCCCGGTTCGAAATAGTGTGCAATATTTTCACCTGTTCCACCTGTGCCGTCACCAAAGCTCCATACCCACTCTTCGATATCACCCTGAGATGTACTTTGAAACAGCATTGATGCATTACCCATTGTCGCCGTAAAACTTGCAATAACAGGAGGACATCCCGGATCGCCCGGAGGAAAAACTATATTATCAATCCAAACTGCATCTTCCCCGACAATAAAGTTATAATCTTTTGAATATACCCATTTAAAAGTATGTTCGCCAACCGTTGTTACTTCAAATTCAACCTCATTCCAGTCATTTTCGCCCGAGTATTCCGACATTAATTCATCGTCAATGTAAAACAGAAGCATATCAAAGTTAAACTCACTCGATGTTTTATTAAAGAATGATATTATTCCGGGTTCAGTAACATTTCTTGTAATGAATAATTCAGAAGTCTGATTACTTTCAATAACCCCCGAACGCGCCGAATAGCTGCCCAGTGCAACATTATTATCTATAATCCAGTTTGCATCACCACCAAATTGCCAGTCGAATTTTGAGAAATCACCGGTTTCAAAATCTTCAGTATAAGTCTGTCCTCCGGAAAATATATCAAAAAACTCAAGTATCGCAGCCATATATTCGGCCTTAGAGTTTTCACCGTCAGACAGTTCTTCAAACTCAATTGATGACCCCACGGTTTTATAATTACCAGCATCATACGATACACATCTGCCGAATAATCCCGGATTTGATATATTATCACTTTTCAATACCGTTATAGCAGGTTGTATATTTTCAATGTAATCATGAAAATCGGAGTTTGACGAAAACTCATACGTCAGTCCTTCGGCAAGTGAGCCGTCCTGACCGTAAATTAATGTCATAACATTATTATAATCCTGACCGAGCGGTGTTATATTGAACAAAGTGTGCAACGTCGTCCAGTTGCCCTGAACATTATCCCAGTACCAGGTATCGCCGCCTTCCATATACAGATTCTTTCCGGAGAGAAGATAATCCGATAATAATGTACTTTCATCCTCAGTTAATATATGATTCGATCCGTACAGCCCAAGACAGACAAAGACCGCCTGAAAATCCTCAAAGTTTGAAGGAACGGCAAACATTGTGGTTGCAATTATACCATTTTCGGCAAGGCTTTCGTTTATTGCATTTGCCGAAACATGATCACCGGTAAGGTCAATAACAAGAATATCGCCACACAACGGACAATCTTCAACCTGAATATAATCCTCTTTTGTCAGTGTACTTGATTCCGAACCGTCAGAAACAGTAAGGGTGACATCAAAAGACCCTGAGTTACTATAAACAACTGCCGGATTTTGTTCGGTCGAAGCCGAAGGATTTCCTCCCGGGAAACTCCAGACCCACGACTGAATATTGCCTGTTGAAATATCGGTAAAATATACGGTATCCCCCGGTTCGACATTTGTATTATCGGCAATAAAATCAGCCTGCACCATTGACACGTTCCCTCCCGGAAAAACAATACTGTCAATCCACACCTTATCATCACCACCCGAAACACTAAAGTCTTTGGCATAAATCCACCTGAAAAAATGAGTACCGAGATTGACATCAAAACTAACCTGTTGCCAGTCATTCTCTCCCGACCATACTCCCATTTCATTGTTGTCGATTAGGAAAGTTAATTTGTCGTACAGGTTTTCCGTTGACGTTTTAAAATAAAAAGATATAGGTCCCTGGGTAAATATATCCATCATAAGTCCCAGTTCGGAGGTTTGATTGTCGGTAATATCACCCGAGGCTGCGGAATACTGCCCTTCATAATGATTATTGGAATCAATAACCCAATCGGCATCTCCGTTAAACTCCCAGTCGAAACTACTGAAATCACCTGTTTCAAAATCTTCTACATAAGTTGAAGATTTTATTCCGTTGGTGTTAGCAGGTTCAGCTTTCGACGACGTATATGATTGTGCCGTTAATAATGAAACACTTACCAACATCACCGATAGAACTAAAATAAGTCTGTTTATTTTCATAATTGTATCGTTTTTAATTAATTTATTGATTTTATCTAATTGCAATTAGCTTTTGTTATAAAGGGGATATAATTTTCAAAATAGTTGTATAATTAAAAATTTAACAGTAAACCCGCCCTGATACCAATTGAATAAGGTTTTTTATAATTCTTCATTTGTTGCGAATAATATGAATTTAAATAATACCTGTATTGCGGCTCAAAAGTAAAGTAAATTGACCTTGTTACTCTGATTCCCATACCGGCACTAATAATCATCTGCCAGTTAGTCGAAACCCTGTCAGGCGACAATCGGTCAACATTAACAATCCTTATCTCATTCCCGTTAATAACCGGAACAGGCTCATCACCCCTGACAAGCAAGGAGAACTCCGTCCCGGCCTTTATAAACAGCGACACTTTTCGATAATCAAACTTATATCCTAACAACAAAGGTATCCTGAGGTACGAATAACGATTGACGGTTTGCCTGTTTTCGTTATGCTCAACCGAGTCGTAAACATTAACATCCGAAGTTACATATTCTTTACTGAGGTTCTGACCCGTTGTATCATAAATAATAGAATCAACTTTTATATATGTGTTTATTATTTCGTTTTGAAGATAATCAACTTCATACGTACCGTTATCACTTGTAAACGATAATTCCAAACCGCTTTCAAAGAACAATGCGGGAAACTTATAACCCAAGTCAATACCGAAACCTTTTGCCCTGTGTATTTGCAAGTCACCATTTTTATGATAAATAAATTCAGAGACATAATGGATTCCCGTATAAAAATTTCTCAGTAACAAATCGCTTTTCCCGTTAAAATCAGCATCATACAATTTTACATCCGTAAACCGTGATACAGGAATTATACTTTTCATATTTCCGGTTTCAGGAAGTGCAATATTGCGAATGCCTATTGCCGTAACTTCCTTAACAGCCTCATAATCCACCGGTTTGCCGGTATCCAAAACAGGTATATCCCGGGTATTAACAGGTAAAGTGTAATCATTATTCCTTTTGATTTCCGTTTTGCTACCGGAAATACCGATATCCGACGTTTTATTTTTCTTTACTCTGTTGTCAATCAAACTCTCAATCTTCTCATCAATCTTCCCGACACTTAATTCAGGTTCATTCCCTTTTGTCTTATTATCTCTATCCTGTAACTCCTTTTGCAATTCCACACTTTTACTTTTCGGCCTGTAACTATTCCCATCAGACACTTCCTTTTCGCGAAAAGGAACAAAGTAAAAGATTACCACTCCCAATAACAGAATGATTATCAACGGAATAACAAACTTCTTTAATTGAGTAAAAAGAGGATAAACCGGCTTTTCATCCAATTTGTCTGCGATGTGGTTCCATGTATCGGGAGGCGGATTATGAACCGGCAATATTGTCATCATTTTTTTATAATCAACTGAACCGTTTACCGGCTTATCAAGCTCCTTTTCAATCCTCTCCCACAATCCAGGATCAGGTTGATGTTCCGGTAAATTCCAGTTGTTAATATTTTTATTGATATCACCCATTAATAATCTTTTGAAGTTTTTTCTTTGCGAAATGCAATTGCGATTTTGATGTACCTTCCGAAATATTCAACATTCCGGCTACTTCCCTGTGAGTATAACCTTCAACTTCCACAAGCAAAAAAACCGTCCGGAATCCGTCAGGTAACGACAAGATTGCTTTTTCGAGATATTCACCGTCAAGTGAATCCGGGATTACAACCGGGATTTCATTCTTCGATTCTTCAAAACCGACAAACATTTTTTCCCTTTTAAGTTTTCGTATAGCAGTGCGCACAACTATTGTTTTAATCCAGGCTCCGAGAGTTGAATCGCCTCTGAACTTCCCAATATCACGAAAGACCTGAATAAAAGCCTCCTGCAACGCATCATTTGCAAGCTCGTAATCATTCAATATACGATATGCAGAAGAGAACATTGCATTACAATACTTTTCATATAAAGTCTTTTGCAATTTCCTGTCTTTCCTGATGCACCCATCAACTATTTCTTCTTCAGTATGCAATAATTGTAAATCTATATTTCCATCATAGTATCTCAATCAGAATACATATTTTGACAATTAAAGGGGTATAATATACAACAAATGGTTGTATAAAGTAAATTTATTTTAAGAAATTTTTATAAAGAAGCCTGTATGTGATAAGGTTATGCAATACCATATTCAAAACAGGAAACTATGCTAAAAAGTTAATTATTTACACAAGGATTATTCTAATTAATCCATTAGTTAGTTAAAGTTTTAAGGCATAAGGCGGGTCTAAGGTCAGTACGCCCACAACATATACCTAAACTAATAACCATACCGGCTTCATAAATATAGACACAGACAAAAACCTTGCCCGCAATCTCCGGATGACAGCTAAATGCAGACGAACAGGCAGATTGAATTATCTTCCTATTTATGCACCTGTAGTCATCAGGAGGAGGTTTGCAAAGGCACGCCCTGTTTGTAACACCGGACACTGTCCACAGTACAAGTCGGATGAAAAATAATCACGCACAAAAATGTCCCGCCGGGACGACCTGTTTTTAATAAGTCATAACACGAATGCGCGCGCAGGCTCTTCCCCTTTAGGGGACTGAGGGGCGTGATGGAATTGTGAATTGTGAATTATGAATTGTGAATTACGATTGACGATGTACGATGTACGATTTACGATTTACGAATGTGTGCGCTGGATCTTCCCCTTTAGGGTACCAAGGGGCGTGATGGAATTGACGACTCAAAAAGAACTTAAACACCCGATACATAAAGACGGTTCAGACACAATATCAAAAACCCGCACACCGAAAACAATGCCAT
>CAYOZZ010000477.1:0-8586 GCA_964408535.1 uncultured Bacteroidales bacterium
CTTCCCCTTTTTGAGAATATATTTTTGCGAAACAAATCAGTTCAGAGTGGAATGGAAAATACCAATGATGAAATAAAATCTTTTCTTGAAAAGCTTCAGCTTCAGAATTCCGTGTTAAATAAACTGTTTGAAATATTTCAAAATGCAGGCGGAAAAAATGACTTTGAAGAAAATTATAATGATGAAAGTGAAGGTTTTGACAATACGGGTAAAGGGAAAAATGACATTAAATCGGAATATTAACATAAAATTAAAAAATGAAACAATCAAATTTACTACTTTCAGCAGTTGTAATCATTATGATTATGTTTTTAGGGGGGATGTTCAAAAGATGACGATACTGCAAAAACGGCTCAGCAAAATGATCCGCCGGTCTATGCAGGTAAAACCGTCACTACGCCGGATGCATTGAGACAATCTGCTGATCCGGGAGATTAAGAGACAATGATGTACATTAATATGGCAAGTAAGAAGTTATTAAATTATTAAACTTGGTAAAATCATTTAAAAACAGATATTATGAAAACAATTTTAAACATTATTACAGTAATCTCTTTTCTGATTATTTCGGAAACAGGATTAAATGCAGCAACTATTCACTCCACAGCAACCGGTGGCGACTGGACAAACGTAACAACCTGGCAGGAAAGTATCGTCCCGACAGCCGCCGACGATGTTATTATTACGGCATTATCAACGGTATATATTAATATCAGTGATGCCGAATGTTTAAATATTACCGTTGAATCGGGAGCAACATTGCGAAATCATCAAAACCAACACAGAATTCTTTTTATCTATGGCAATATTATCAACAATGGTATTATTACAGATCCGAATTACACCTTAACACTGAATATCTATGGTAATATTACAAACAACGGCGAATGGTCGAATCACACTACAAACCTGTCCGGATTGGGTACACATACAATTTCGCAGGCAAACGGTATGAGTTTTACCAATGAAGATTTTAATGCAGCAGATACGACAGGACAGATAACGGCTGTTTCGGATATTACTTTTTACAAAACCGATGTTGATTTGAACGGTGTAACATTGAATATTGCCAACGGAAAAAAGCTAACCGTAATAGGAGAGACAGGAGCGGGAAATTATATCATTTTTACCGATGGTATTGTCAGTGGGGGTACTTATGAATTTGAAGGAAACGTATATTCAAAACTATCTGATTTGAAGTTTACCGGTAATGTTACACTTGAAGGTACCGTACAATTCATTGGCGCCGCAAATGTATTTGAGGGAGAAGTGATAAACAATGCCTTTCTGCGCAATAATCACACAAATTATGCTACAGTTACAATTGATGGAAATATTACAAACAACGATACTATTACCGACCCCGATTATGCTCTTACTTTAAATATTACAGGAGATATTACGAACAATGGGGAATGGTCAAATAATACTACAAACCTATCCGGAACGGGTACACATACAATTTCACAGGGAACCGGGAATAAATTTTCCTGCAAAGACTTTATTGCTGCCGACACAACAGGACAGATAACCGTTCTTACGGATATTACTTTTTACAAAACCAATGTTGATTTGAATGGTGTTGAAATGATAATGACCGATGAAAAGAGGTTTTCGGTTTTGGGAATTTCGGCAGATTTTGCGTATATAACCGATGGTAAATTAAGCGGTGGCAATTTTGAGTTTGAAGGAAATGATTATTCCGGTTTTTCGGAATTGACCTTTGCGGGAAATGTTACACTTTTCGGAAATGTAAGAGCTATAGGTATAAATAACACATTTGAGGGAGATATTGATGTACGCGACACACTAAACACTAAAAATAACACCAATGCATCTGTTACCGTCGAAGGACGGGTAATCAATAACGGTGCAATAATCAACAGTAATTACCAATTAACACTGTATTGTGAAGGCCATATTATCAATAACGGTATCTGGACAAATTACAAAACGAGGCTGACCGGTACCGAAGATCAGTTGATTTATCTTGTAAGTCAAAAACAAATAGATGGTGATGTAGTATTTGATGCTGTTACCGGAACAGCTCCTTATCAGTGGTATTGGAATGATGCTTTGTTAGACTCTCAGGATTTCACCGGAGAAACAACGCGATATCTCGAATGGCAGGTTCCCGTATCCAATACCTGGAATGGTGATTTCTATTGTGTTTCGGCTTCCGACACTTCAAGGACAATTGTCCTGAGAAGCGGTATAATAATTGACCCGAAAGTATTCTTGCAAGGACCGTACAACGGTACCGGTATGAATACTGATCTGGCAGACCTCGGGTTAATCCCGCTTGATCAGCCGTTTAACACAGCTCCATGGAATTATGACGGTGGAGAAACTGCTCCTTCGATCCCTGCCGATGTTGTTGACTGGATACTTGTTGAACTTCGCCAGACAGCCGGAGGCCCCGAAACGGCTACTTCAGGAACAATTGTGATGCAACGCGCATTACTGTTAAGAAACGACGGTGTTGCAATTGATCCGTATAAATTTACACCTGAACTTAAATATGACATTGATGTTACCGACAATGTTTATCTTGTTATCTGGCACAGAAATCATATCGGTGTTATGTCGGCGGTTTCGATAAACGGTATCTCACCTGCAAGATATGACTTTACAACCGGTGCTTCACAGGCCTACGGAGGCACCGATGCCCTGATTGACCTTGGCAACGGAGTGTTCGGTATGATGGGCGGCGATGCCGATTACAGTCAATCGGTAACCCAACAGGACAAACTCGGTTTCTGGGAGCCGAATGCAGGTATAAGAACCGGCTATGACGTGAAGGACTTTACTCTCGACGGTCAGATTGATAACAGGGATAAAAACGAAACCTGGGCTATAACAGTCGGTGCAGAAACCGAAGTACCGGAGTAATTGATATCTTAAAAAAATGCAAAAACATAACGTATGAAAGCAATAAAACTATTCATTTCGATACTTTTATCCGGTACAATAACAACATTTGCACAAAACCAACAATCATTTTCGTATCAGGCTGTGGTGCGCAACAGTGCCGGCGAGCTTATCGTAAATCAGAATGTCAGCTTCAGGACAAGTATCCGTGATGTAACTCAAACCGGTTCGCTGCTTTACCGTGAAACACATTCTTCAACAACCAATCAATTCGGCCTTGCCACCTTACATATTGGAAACGGCACACCTGTTTCAGGTTCGTTTTCATCAATAAACTGGGGAGACGGAAAGGATAAATTCCTTCAGGTTGAAATTGATGTTAACGGAGGCAGCAATTATACTCAAATGGGAACAACACAATTGCTTTCGGTACCTTTCAGTTTAAATGCGAAAACCACATCCGGTTTAACGGTTATGACCTCAGCCGAAAGGGATGCAATAACCACACCTGAAACGGGAATGCAACTGTTTAATTCGGACACACACCGCATAAACTACTTCGACGGTTACGGCTGGTTGGAGATAACAGGAGTCAGACAGGCTGATTTCACCTGTGGAAATCCTTTACTCGATTCCCGCGACGGAACATATTACAACACAGTTGAGATTAACGGACGATGCTGGATGGCCGAAAATATTAATATCGGAACTATGATACAGGGAACAACAAATCCGTCGAACGATGGAGTAATTGAGAAGTATTGTTATTCCGATAATCCGGGCTTGTGCGATACTTACGGTGGGTTATATCAGTGGAATGAAGTTATGCAATACTCCTATAATGAAGGTGCACAGGGACTATGTCCCGAAGGATGGCATGTTCCGGCTGATGCCGAATGGACAGAGCTTGTTAATGCTACCGGCGGTCCGAATTATGCCGGTGCATATCTGGTTCAAGGTGGGGGTTCCGGTTTTGAAGCATTGATGGCAGGATACCGTGAACCGCAACTTAGCGGATATCCCTTTGCTTTTATCGGTTCAAAAACATATTTCTGGACATCAAAAAACGGTGCTGTTGACAGATATATTGTAAACAATGACCCTCACATCTATACCGAAACAACCAATATTGAGTATGGTTTTTCGGTCAGGTGTATAAAAGATTAATAACACAAAAAATATTGTTATGAAAAGAACTACATCTATTATTCTGTTATTGTTAGCGGCAGTATCGTTACTTCCTGCACAAAGCCCCCAATCATTCAGATATCAGGCTGTTATAAGGGATGCTTCCGGAGAGATACTGACGAACGGACTCGTGAATTTCAGAATGAGCATTCACAACGCAATTGCAAGCGGAACAATAATTTATCAGGAAACATTTACCGGTGTATCCACAAATCAATTCGGGCTAACCACACTCTCAATCGGTAGCGGAACACCCGTTATCGGAAACTTCTCAAATATTGATTGGGGTAACGGTTCAAAATATCTTGAAGTGGAATTGGAGCTGATACCCGGAAATGGATATACTACTATGGGAACTTCAAAACTAATCAGCGTACCTTACGCTCTTTATGCAAAAAGCGTTGAAAGTGCTCCTCCCGATGATGACTGGGTTGTAACTGGAGCGGATATGCATTCATATCATTCGGGAAATACCGGAATAGGAATTGACAACCCCCATTATAAGCTTGAGGTATATAAAGCTTCTATTGTTAGCGGTGACGAAGAGGTACTCGCAGACGAAACTATCGGAACATTCGGATGGCACAATAATGATTCCGACGGATATAACCAGTTTATCGGCGGCATTACAATGAAAAGCGAAAATGATGAATGGAATGGTAACAACTCAACAATGAACGATGCTATTTTATTCAGAACTATGAGAAATGCTTCGGTAAGTGAGAAAATGAGAATAACATCCCGCGGTTATGTCGGAATCGGGCTTGATGCCCCGTCGGAGAAACTTGAAGTGGACGGAAACATTAAAGCGGTTTCTTTTATCGGAGACGGTTCGCAATTGACAAATATCAACGGCGGCGATAATCTTGGAAATCATATCGCAACACAAACCTTAAATATGTCGAATTATGCAATTATTAACCTGAAAAATCCCACCAATCCGCAGGAAGCGGCAACAAAAGCCTATGTTGACAACAAACCGGTTACAGACAACGACTGGGGTGTGTACAACAATAATGTTTATACCTGTACGGGAGGAATTTATCCTTCGGGAAATGTAGGTATCGGAACATCAAATCCGGCAAATGCAAAGCTTGAAATTAGCGGTGCCACAGGTGTTGGAATCAGGGTTAACAGCCCTGGGCATAATGGGATGTGGATTGAAACACCTGCTGTAAACGGAATTTACGTCAACACACCCCAGTACTATGGATTTGCTGTTGATTCACCTGTAAAAAGCGGCCTGTATGTGGATAATTCTACTGAAGAAGGTATCTGGGTTCAAAACACGGGCAAAAGCGGAATGTATATCGGTGATGCTGCATATTTCGGAATAAATATAATTAATACGGGTTTTAGCGGAATAAAAGTAGATAATCCCGGAACCCATGGTGTTGATATATATGATTCGGGAGGAGAAGGAATTCAAATTACCGGTGCGGCATTAAACGGAATAAAAGTTACCAGTGCGGATTATGATGGAATTAATGCCACAGGGCACGACGATGGCGTTCATGCCATAACTACAGACTACCAGAGTGAATGGGGAGTATATACTCCCGATAAAATCAGGGCAGATATGGGATACAGCGGTACCAAAATGAACGGTATCGGAAAATTTGTCGGTAACGGCACTCTTGAAAAAGGCGATTTGGTCTGCATAGCAGGTGGTTATGAAGAAGATGCTCTTGGACGTAAAACGCTTCCGGTTGTGTATGTTGAAAAAGCAAACCCGTCGAATGCGGAAAAAATATTCGGAGTTGTTGACTATAAAGTTCAGATTGAGGAAAAACAACTCAAAGACGAATCTGAACCGGAAAGAAACTATAAATACCAGGAAGGGAATATCGCTACCGGCGATTACCTTTCGGTTACTGTCCTCGGCACTGCCGATGTGAAAATTGAGCCGGGTGAACCGGTGAAGCCGGGTGAAACTCTGACTGTGGGAAATAATGGTGCACGAAAAGTAAAAACTACAAAGGTTAACGGAATTTCCGTGGCTGAAAATACCGGGACTCTCGGAAAAGCACTTGAAAATTCTTCAGGAAAAGAAACCGTAAAAGTATTTGTGAACTGCAAGTAAAAAGATAAAATTCCAACGAAAACCGGTTCAAATATGAAGCGGTTTGTCAATCAAAAAACATACGTTCTTTACATCTTCGCAAATATATCCGATTTAATCCCGCCGGATTCGGCGGGATTTTTTTTATTCCGGAATTTTTTGTATATTTGTGAACAAATCAAAAACAGGAGAATTGATAAAGCAGAGTAAACTAATATTCTTATTGCAGTTGCTTTCAGGTCAAATATTGTTCATTTGCCTGTTCCCGGCAATTGTCTTTTCACAAAACAGAGTTATTGACAGCCTTAAAACCGAATTGCATAACAGCACCGAACCCGAACAATTCAAATTAAGACAATACTACCTGCTATCCAAACGATATCAAGAAGTTGATATTGAAAAGAGCCAGGAAGTCGCATTTAAACTATTAAATATTTCGGAGAAGCACGATAGTTTGGTCAGATCGCTTTATGCTTTTGACCTGATTGTGCAGAATTTTGAAGTATTGAACGAATATGATTCTTGTGTTTATTATGCCAAAGCAGCAATAAATACCGCAATAAAAGTAAATAAACCCTGGGATGTGGCATACTTTCAAAGTTTACTTGGAAACGCACAAATCAATCTTGGAAATTATTACGATGCACTGGAAAATTACAAGCAGGCTGTTGAATATTCAAAAAATGAGCCTGAAATGTTTAAATATGAAGCGGCTTTTTTGAATAATATCGGCGGAATATATCATTTTCTCGGTGATGACCTGAAAGCACTTGATTATTTTTTGAAATCATATTATTTAAAAAAAGAGCACGGTCAGACACAAAGCCTCGCTCCTTCGCTTATCAATATTGCATCGGTGTACAGTACACTTGAAAAATACGATGAGGCTGTTGAGTTTCATACCGAAGCAGTCAAACTGGCATCGAAAAATAATGACTATTACAACCGGATGAAGGCTCGTACCGGTTTAGGATTCGACTACTGGCTGATGAAAAAATATGATTTTTCAATAGCAAATTATTTGAAAGCTTTACAACTGTCCGATTCGTTAAACGATAAAATGTCAAAGGCAAATATTCTCGCTAAACTCAGTAGTGTTTATTATGAAACAGGTAAAAAAGAAGCTGCCGTTAAATGTGCTGAAGAATCACTTTCGTTAAGCAAGAAAATAAATTATCAATATGGAATTTCATCTTTTACCCGAACCTTAGGCGATATATATCTTTCGGAAAAAAAGTATCCGAAAGCAATGGAACTTTTACTTAATTCAATAGCTGTTTCACGCAAAATCGGAGCAATGGATAATTTGAAAGACAGCTATCTATCAATCTCAAAACTGTACGAAAACACAAATAATGCCGCTAAAGCTTTAAAGTATTATAAACTATATTCGACAATCAGGGACAGTTTACTTAAGCACGAGGAGGCCGATAAATATACGGTAGTGCAAATAAAGTATGAAATGGAGAAAAAAGGCCGTGAGGTTGAAAATCTGAAACACGAAAACGAAATTAAAGAATTGAAACTCTCAAAGTCAAGATACCTGTTAGCAGGTTTTATTGCTTTCTTTTCAATGGTATTCCTTTTTCTGATTTTGCTTATAAGACAGAATAGGATTCGCAACTTACAAAAAACAATTGTCTTGGAACAAAAGTTACTGCGGAGTCAGATGAATCCACATTTTATTTTCAACACCCTTGCTGCTATTCAAAAATATATTTACGATAAATCTTCACTTCTCGCATCCGATTACCTCGGCAGATTTACCAAACTTATGCGTTTTATCCTTCACAGTTCGGCAGTTGAGCAAATAAAACTTGAAGATGAAATAACATTTCTTGAAAACTACCTTAAATTGCAGGCTTTACGTTTTGATGATAAGTTTGCATTTGAAATAGAAACCGACGCGGAAATGGAACCTGATGAAATGTTAATTCCGCCTATGTTGATTCAACCTTTTGTTGAGAATGCCATCGAACATGGTTTAAGACCTTTGGAGAAAGGAGGTATGGTGAAAATTAGTTTCAGTCTTTTGGAAGATTACATAAATGTAGTTGTTGAAGATAATGGTGTTGGCAGAGAAAAAGCAAGAGAATTGAGAGAACAAAACAGACCTGGCCATAAATCAATGGCTATGAAAATTACTAAAGAAAGGCTGTCCCTTCTTAATAAAAAGACAAAAAGGAATATCTCCGTTCAAATAACAGATTTATATGATAAAATTGGGAAGCCCTGTGGAACCAGAGTTATCCTGACTATTCCATTTATTTTTGCAAATTAGAAAATTTTACTATCTTTGCTTTGTTTTAAATTTTATCAGGCTAAACACTAAATTTATTTAATTGATACGAACTATTATCATAGATGATGAATCGAATGCACGTACTATTATCGGCGACATCGTAAGGTTGTTACCTGATAAGTTTATTATTGTTGATGAAGCCAATGATATAAAGAGTGCAAAA
>CAYOZZ010000478.1:0-1644 GCA_964408535.1 uncultured Bacteroidales bacterium
TCGATAGTATTTACCGAATTTCAAACAAGTACGGAATCTCTGTCAGCAACAATATTTTGGAAAATATTAACGACGACAACTTCCAATTAATACGACAGTTTGCTCTTATAGGGGCATTAAATCAACTTAATTCGACATTAAATAATTAAAAAAACGAATCAAATAACAATTAAAAATTTATTATAATGAAAACGAACAGTATTACAATTACTTATTTAAGTAAAGTTTCACTTGCAAGTTTAAACGGAAGTGATAAAGAGGTTGATAATATCAACCCCATTAAAAAAGTTACAATGGATAACGGAGAAGAACTGCCTTATGTCTCTTCACAGGCAATCCGGAGAGCATTAAGGAATAAAATTGAGGAGCTTGGTTTTGAGGTTTCCCCTGTTGATGCTGCAAGCACTGCCAAAGGAGCTCCAAAAACCGCCCTGGATCCAAAAAAATACATTGATGACGATCTGTTTGGTTATATGGATGCTAAAGCCGGCTCAGGCAGTGAGGCAGGAACATCCAAAACAAGAACTTCGCCTGTCAGGGTTGAATCGATGATTGCACTTGCCACCTATAAAGGAGATCTTGATTTTGCCACAAATTTTATGGGCAAAGCCATTGGCGAAGAACCAAATATTTTTGAAACGGAAATTCATTCGGGAATTTATAGGGGTACTATACTCATTGAACTTGACAGGGTGGGTAAAGAAATACGGTTAAAAGACAAAAAGACAAAAGAACTGGAAGAAATTGACTTGATTGATAACAAAACAAAAGCCGATAGGGTTATTGCTTTTCTCGATGCATTCCGGACATTGTGGAGTTCGGGAAGGCAAACCAGATTTCTTGCCGATATTTCACCAAAGTTTATTGCAGCGGCTTTGATGAAATCGAAAAATCCGATTTTTCTAGAGGCAGTTGACATAAACAAAAAAGGTGAAATTAATTATGAAAAATTAAACACTGTCCTAAACGATTACGATAAATATATTGACAAATCCCTCTTCGCAGTCCAAGAATCAATATTTAATAAAGAAAATAATACGGAAAGTTTAAAAGAGGGCTTTGAAGAAATTGAAAAATGGATTAAAGAATATTATAATGTAAACAATTAATTATGGAATTTTTTGTTTTGGAAATTATCACTAATACAGCAACATTCCGAAATCCTGAATTTCAGAATTTTCACAAAACATTGCCTTTGCCTCCGCCAACGACAATAATGGGAATGGCGGGTGCTGCAATGGGCTTATCGCCTAAATCGGCACAAGATTTTTTCGATAACAATTCGTTCAAATATGGAGTCTTCGGCAAATCTGTGGGGAAAGCAAAAGATACCTGGAAATACCGGAAGCTGTTAAAAGGTCCTGAATTGTACAATTATCGTCCGGAGTATGGAAGTGTAATCACAAAAGAAATATTATTCGGCAACAGTTTATTTATTGTTTTTGGTTCAGATAATACAAATGCTGTCGAAAAGCTTATCTCTTCTTTTGAAAACCCGAGATATGCTTTAACAATGGGTAATAGTGATTCATTGGCATTTATAAAAAGTATTAAAAAAATGGAACAATTGACAAAAAGCAAAACAATTAGAAACTGCATTGTTGAAGGTAATGTGGTTGATGAAGTATTAAGCAATCCCAATAA
>CAYOZZ010000479.1:0-2942 GCA_964408535.1 uncultured Bacteroidales bacterium
TGCCTGGCTCTTCTTAATTCTCCCGTAAGGAGGCCGGAATAAATTTGATTTAAAAACACTTTCACACCTTTCAACATCTGCAATATATTCATCAAGTTTGCTCTTGTAACCGTTTTTGTGACTGTAGGAATGATTTCCGAGAACATGCCCGGATTTCACAATTTTCTCAATAATTCCGGGATATTTTTGAGCATTATTACCAAGGCAAAAGAATGTTGCCTTAGCATCATATTCATCAAGGATATCAAGTACTTTCGGAGTTACTTCTTCATCCGGCCCGTCATCAAAAGTAAGATAAATAATTTTCTCTTTGGTATTGACCTTCCAGATAAAATCTTTATAAAAAAGGGATAATATGACGGGTGTTTTTACAAAATACATTTGGTGCAAAGATATTTTTTTTCAACTTACAAAATAATCTTCTTTTGAAAAAAACAAGACTTTTTTCGCATAAGATTAAAACTTTATTTAAACTTCCTTAGCTCTTCAATTAACTCCTCATAATACAGGCTCTTTGAAATAGTTCCGTTTAGCAAATTTTCAATTGTTCTGAGCTCTTCGGTAATATATCCTTGTGACTGCTCTTTTATATTGCGAATTGATTTTGAAATGTTTGCCGTTATTGCAGATGCTATTCTGTAAATATTGATCTCGATCTCATGTGGTATCTGCTTTTCGAAATATTTACCGAACATCCTGCCGAAAACAGGCATCGGAAACAGAAACCAAAGTAAATCAATGTGGCTTTCAAACGTCCAGCTAACTCTTAAATCGGGGTTTTGAATTCCTTCAAGATGAATATCAGGCTTTTCTACAGTCATTTTTACTCCAAGCACCTTCTCTATCCTGTCTTTCAGACTGTTACGAAATGAATTTGCAAAAAACCCAAAGTGTTCACCTGCTTCCTTAACAATATTTTCAAAATAATCCCTATTCTCATCAATCATCATTTTAAACTCATCAGAAAGCTCTTCTTTCATCCAGTTCTCAAATCTTCGCGTCCTTTTATATAGATTTCCGTTCCATTTTTTATAATCTCTTCTGAATTTTCGGATAAGCTTCATTTTCAGGTTCTCTCTTTCCGGTATAAATAAATTCAGAATTTTATCCCTAATCCCGTTAAGTTCATCAGTCAATACGAGAGCCATCTCTTGTGCAACAAAATTTTGGTTTATCTTCTTATCGAAAATCACTTTTTTCAGCTTTTTACGTTCATCCTCCGAATGACGTGAACTTGCAAGTGCAATCTCAAGGTAATCAATGCAGTTTACGGCAAGTAAATTAATTTTACGGTTAATTATATTTTTACGTTTAAGTTCAAAACGGCTGACAAGAGGCTCAATCAGGAATTTAACCATCTCTTTTTGGAATTTGTCCGTGTTTTTTCTTGTCGAATATTTGAAAATCCTAAAATCTTTTCCCAATACCGTTCTTAGTGACGACCTGATATATAATTCTATTTTTTCAATTTCATCCCGGGTAAAAAGATCGGTTTTGGTAAGTAGGATAACAATCTCCGGAGTTTCTTTTTCAATTTCCTTTATCAATAAAATTTCATCGTTACTGAGCGGCCTTTCGGCACTTATTGCAACAATGGCAACACCGACCCTGCCGAACCATTGCTTTGTTGTTTCGGTATTATGTTTCCAAAAACTTCTCAGACCCGGAGTGTCAACAATTTGCAAACCGCCTAAAAAGTCAATTTGTGGAAGCCTGACATCAACATACTCAACCTGCCTGACATTCTCAGGGTTTTTCGATTCATTAACAAACTCGTCAATTTTCCCCGCTTCAACAGATTCTGTTTTCCCGTTAAGGTACCGTACAAATGCCTCTTTCCTGTCACCTTTGGCTATTCTTGTAATAACAGATGTTACCGGAATAACTCCTACAGGCAGCACCTCCTCACCTATAAAACAGTTGATAAACGAACTTTTCCCAACCTTAAACTCGCCAAGAACGGCAACATCAATCGTTTTGTCTTCATTTAGCATTTTAGCCGTCTGTTCAGCCTGTATCTCAAGTGCCCGGATATTCTCCGATTTAATTATCTCATAAACTCTTTCAAAAATGGCATGTTCTATCATTCCTGTAGAATAATAAATTTGCAGGAGTCATCAGCCTGAGCGACAGTTATGGGTGAACTCCATCACCGGATGCAAAGATAGAAGATTTTTAAATATCTTTGTTTTTTCACATTGACAGGTCTGTCACCGGTCAATAAAATAATTAATGTACATTTGTTCGATAAAATTGATAAATGAAGAGTTGACGGTGAGAGCCTGGAATACTGGAAAAGATGCCTGGTTGATTGATTACATTTCGACTCAAAGCACTCCGATTGACAGCGGCATTTTACTTGAAGCATACCGTTATGGAGGTGGCATCGGATTCCGTGCCACTGAGAAATGGACTAAGGATAACTGCTTTGTTCTGACTTCCGAAGGAAATGAAAGGGATAATGCAGACGGAACTAAAGCACGCTGGTGCATAGTAACAGGGATAAAAGAAAATAAGAAAAACGGAATTCTGTTTATGGATTTTCCTCAAAACAGGGAATTCCCGGAGCCGATGCGTGTCTGGCTCTCAAATTCCATTGATAACAAAGGATATTTCTTCTTTGAGTTTTGCCCGATACGGCATATCTCCTGGAAAATGGAAAGAAGAAAATTTATCAGAAATGCTGTTGCCGGAGCGGCGGGTACAATACTATTGCCGGCTGTCGTTCCCTCTTCTGTTTTTGGAAAAGGGAGTCCAAATGACAAAATTAACGTAGGGGTAATCGGTTGCGGACGCATTTCCAGAGCCTGGGATATGCCCGGGGTTATGAAGTTCGACTCTGTCAGGATGGTTGCCGTTTGCGATGTTGACTCAAACCGTATGGCAGATACCAAAACGTTAATTGAGAATTATTACGAGAAAAACGGTAAGGGAAAGGACTA
>CAYOZZ010000480.1:0-8465 GCA_964408535.1 uncultured Bacteroidales bacterium
GGTTCCTGTGCCGGTGATATTACGTATAATGATAATAGTAATAATAAGAAACGATTTTTCATAATATAAAAATAAGAGAAAATGCAACCGGAGTCTTTCTCCGGTTGCACAAAGTTATTAAATTATTTCAAAATTGTCAACTTTTTTGTATCAAGAGTAGCTCCTTCATAGTCAAGCTTTAACAAATAAAGACCTTTTGAAAGGTTTTTCAAAGGGAGTACCTCGCCGATGTTCCAAGCGTCCACCCGCCGATGTTCCAAGCGTCCACGCTTGGAAATATAGGCAAAATAAATACAAAAGGGGGATTCTAATAGACAATTCTACAAAACATTCGGTTTTTTATAAATTTTTATTATATTTGCACCATAAATATTTTGTTAAACCTTAAAAATCATCATTATGACAACATTGTTCGCTTTGCCTAAACTGGCTATGATACTTGCTATGGAGATGTTCAGCGTTGAAATGAGTATGACGGCAGGACAGGTTATCTGGTTCTTCCTGATTGTCTTTTTCCTCGGATTTTTCCTTGGTATGCTTTACGCACAGTTCACATACAAGACTAAAGAGAAAAAGTAAATTATTGAATAATTGTTTGTTTTATTATCTGCGTAATGACTTTTCCGTTGTTACGCAGTTTTAATTTTGTATGTTATGACGACAAAAACGGCACTTATTACGGGAGCAACAAGCGGTATTGGCAGAGCCACCGCAAAAATTTTTGCAAAAAACGGATATAATTTGATTATCACAGGCCGCAGAAAAGAGAGGTTGTTTGATTTTGCAAAAGAGTTGAATACTTCTTACGGCAGGAACATACTGCCTTTGTGTTTTGACGTAAGGGATAAAAATGCCGTCGAATCTAATCTGAATTCATTGGATGAAGAACGGAAAGATATAGATGTACTCGTGAACAATGCCGGCCTTGCCCTTGGATTGACAACCGTTGACAAAGGAGATCCCGTTGACTGGGATACAATGATTGATACAAATATCAAGGGGCTGCTCTATATGACAAAATTCGTTTCGAAAATGATGATTGCCCGCGGAAAAGGTCATATTATCAATATCGGTTCCATTGCCGGCAAAGAGGTCTATCCGAACGGTAACGTTTATTGTGCCACAAAGCATGCCGTGGATGCACTTACAAAAGCTACCCGCATTGACCTTTTGCCTTACGGAATAAAAGTTACCCAGATAGCTCCGGGAGCTGTGGAAACGGAGTTTTCGGAAGTACGCTTTTATGGTGACAAACAAAGAGCCAAAGAGGTTTATCAGGGATTTCAACCGTTGACAGGTAAAGATATTGCGGACGTAATTTACTACGTTACAACACTTCCGGCTCACGTTAACATAAATGACCTCTTGATAATGCCTGCTGCACAGGCTAATGCCACTACATTACGGAAGAAGGGTTAGCTATTGATTGTATGCGCTTTAAGCTGCTGCGTAGTAACTGATTTAATACCTGCAGACTCATTCCTTGAATGAATCCAGTACTTTTCCGACATCATCCTGATTGTTACACTCCATCAGTTTTGCCCTTATTTGGGCAGCACCGTAAAAACCGGTTGTATATATTTTGAAAAAACGTTTCAGGATTGCAAAATTTTTACTTTCGCCCCAGGTTTTGACAAAAAGTGATGTATGCTTCCATAATAGTGCAAGACGTTCTTCAGGTGTTTTCTCGGTTTGCCCGGGATTAAAAAACCAGGGATTATGAAAGATACCGCGCCCTATCATAATTCCTTCCACGCCGTATTTCTCCGCCCTCCGAATACCGTCTTCAATGCTCATCACGTCGCCGTTTCCGTGTATAAGAGTATCGGAATTACGGTTATTTCTCAGCTTTACGGCTTTTGCCACTTCGTTCCAGTCGGCCTCTCCTTCCGATTGCTGCTTTTGTAATCTGCCGTGCACAGTAATCACTGCCGGATTTGTATCAAGCAGGTGGTTTATCCACTCCTCCGTGACAACTTTGCTGAGTCCAATCCGTGTCTTCACACTCACCGGAATATCCGAAGCCTCTTTTGTCGCAAGCACAATTTCTTTGGCAAGATGAGGCATACCTATCAGTGCGGAACAGCCACCCTGTTTAACTATTTTTTTTACAGGGCATCCCATATTGATATCAATACCGTCGAAATCGTACTCCTCGCAGATAGCTTTGGTTGCCTTAAAAAATTTCTCAGGGTCTTTTCCCCAAATCTGTGCAACAATCTTTACATTCTTCTCTTTTAACAACTTCCGCTCCGAATCATTCACGAGAAGACGGTGGCTCACCTTCGGTCTGCCTGCTTCGTGGCAAAATCCGTCGGTTGACATAAACTCGGTGAAAAGAACATTCAGATATCCGGGATTTGATACGCTGAGTACTATCTCACGAAAGACCGTATCTGTAACATCCTCCATAGGAGCAAGTGTAAAAACGGGTTTTTTAAGACTTTTCCAGAAGTTGTCAGTCATTTTTGAGATATCTTTTTATTTTGTAATCAATAATATTTAATTCAGAAATTTCAGCCATAGACTAAAAAATACATCGTAAACCACATACTTATCATCCTCTTTAAATATCAGGTCTTTAGATAACAAACTCTTAATGGCGGAAGCTACCGTACTTGTCGTTCCAAGTCCGTATTTCAATATAAAACCTTTTGAGGATGGTTGTGCAACCCCGTCTTCTTTACCAATAGCTTTCAACAACAAAAACTGTTGAGTTGTAAGCAGATTCCTGTATGTGAAATAGTAACCCTCATTTTCATATAAGATATTAAGCAAAATTTTATCAACAACCTCTTTATTAATTTTTTTAATACGGCTTTCATACAACCTGTTACAAAGATACTGTACGTAATAAGTGTGTGTTCGTGTGATATTCAAAATATGTGAAACAGCCTTTTCATCAATTGTCCTTCCGGCAGCACTGAATTTCCCTGAAATAAAACCGGAATAGTCATTCCTGTTAATCTTCGGAAGCGTAAGCAATTGAGTGCTTTGATAAAAGGGCCTGTTATAATCGGAGAAAATAGCAGACAATAAATGCTTACTACTGCCTGAAAAGATTATTCTTGTATTAACTAAGTGTTGAATATAAGTTCGCAAGAGAGCCTCCGTATTTTTTTCGGGATAATCGGTTATTTGCTGAAACTCATCAAAAGCTATAACAACCGGCTTTTTAGAATCTTCTATTAAAGCAAATATTTGCTGAAGTGTTTTTTCAGCTTCCTGCGGATTTACAATTTTAAAATCAATTTCGGCCTGAAAAGTTATGGGATTAAAACTAAAAGAAGGTGCCAGGCCTGAGAAAAACCGCTTTATCTTTTTCAATATCTTTTCGGGTGTTTTCTCCAGCTGATTGATGACAGCATTACCAAAAACCGTAACAAAATCACTCAATTTACAGGTTTGATATATATCACAATAGACCGTATAGTAATTTTCTTTTATCTGTTTTTGATTTAAAACATGATAAATCAACCCTGTTTTCCCCATTTTTCTTGGAGAAATCAGAGTTAGATCTCTCCCGTTTTCTATAGCAGAAATTATTTTATCTGTTTCTAATTCTCTGTTACAGAAGTGTTCAGGAGAAATATACCCCTTTACTAAAAACGGATTTCGCATCGTTATTATTTTATAACTAAATCTTCATTACGAATACTTCGTTACGAACTATTCGTAACACAAAAGTCGTAAAATATTTTTAATTACTAACAAATATTTTTGAAAATTTTTAAGTTTTACTTTTTAAAACCCATTCAGATTCATAGTAACCGTCGGAATAAGCAGCAACCAGCCAAGTAATATCAGAATTACCATAAACGGGAAAATCCACTTGACCCATTTTTCGTAAGGAATTTTTGCAACACCGAGCACACCTATCAACACACCTGAGGTAGGGGTTATCATATTTGTAAAACCGTCACCGAACTGGAAAGCCATAATTGTTGCTTGTCGTGACAGGTTTACAAGGTCGGAAAAGGGAGCCATAACCGGCATTGTGAGAGCAGCCTTTGCCGAACCGGACGGAATAATAATGTTAATCATATTCTGAATGGCGTACATCACACTCACCGTCCCGAATTTACCCATACCACTCATTGAGCGCGAAACTCCGTGAAGAATCGTATCAATTACTTTTCCGTCTTCGAGAATAACGAGAATACCTCCTGCAAGCCCCACAACAAGTGCCGCCGACATAATATCCCCGGCACCTTCAAGAAAAAGTTTTGTAATGGTGTTGGCACCGTTGCTCATAGCAATTCCGGAAAATATCCCCATTGCAAAAAACAGAGCCGCAATCCGCATTATGTACCAACCGTATCCCATAACCCCGACAATCAGAAATACAATGGTAAAAGCCAGCAGGTTTAAAACAAAGAAATGAACCGACTTACGCAACGATAACAGGCTTGTAAGGATAAACAATCCCGTACTCACAGGAACCATAGGCAAATGTGACGAAGAGGTACCTATTTTCATTTCGGTTATCGGATATTTAATTGAAAAAATAATCAATCCGGTTGAGATAAAAGCAAAAACGAGCCAGGCTGAGAGCGGAGTTTTGTACTTTATGGTTTCAATATCAGTACTTCCTCTTTTTCTCCAGTATGCATCATCATCGTAAACGAGAGAAGATTCGGGGTTTTTTTTCACCCTTGCAGCATACCGTAACACCCAAATAATACCGATGGCATTGATAATAGCCCAGCTGAAAAGTCTGTACTCAAATCCTGAAAAAAGAGGCAGGTCGGCAATTCCCTGTGCAATACCGATTGTGAAAGGATTAAGGACAGCACCTGCAAAACCCAGACCGGCAGCCACAAAAACCATACTTACACCAACTATTGAATCGTAGCCCATACTGATGGCAAGCGGTACAAGGATTATAATAAAAGCTATTGTCTCCTCACTCATCCCGAATACTGCACCGAAAACACTGAACATCAGCATCACGAGCGTTATAATTATATTATTGACCCCCAGTAATTTAAAAAGCCTGATATGCTCTGCTTTTTTTGTAAATTTCAGGAAGGAAAAAATCCCGACATCAATGGCTTTGCTATCGTTCATAATCCAGAAAGCACCTCCAATCATAAGTATAAAAACAATAATGCCTGCCTGTCGCACAAAACCTTTAAACATAGCTCCGAAAATTTGCCAGGTCTGTGCATTGGCATCAACATAATGAAAGGAATCTTTATCAATAACCGTACGCTGAACACCGTTTACTTCAATGGTATGCCTTGTATATTCACCTCCCGGAATAAACCAGGTAAGCACGGCTGCAAGTACAATTATGAAAAAGATGATTACGTAAGTGTGGGGAATCTTTTTAAACATATCTTAGCTATACAATGTTTAATATTTTTTTAAATTCATCTGTATCTAATACAACTTTATTCACTTTGATACTTTTTATTTGTCTTTCTTAATTTTGTTTCTAAAATTTCCTTGACCTTTTTATCATCCCAGCCATCTCTTTCCCAAACTTTGTTTGCTTCGGAAATAGCTATTCTTGAAAAAAAATCAGCTAATAATGCTTTAAGCTCTTTCAATTCATTATCAGACAGATTATATGAAAAAGTCTTTAAAAGTTCCAATTGAACATTCGATAAGGGTTGATTTATTGAATTCATATCTTGTTTATACCGTTAAAAAGTATTTTTACAAAGATATAATTTTTTAATTTATTTGGGAATAATAATTTTTGTTCGTAATATTGCAACATAAATCATCTTCAATGATTTTTATTAAAATAACTGATTCCGGAGATATATTATGGATAGAACACGCAACAGGACAGTTTGATAACATACAATACAATGTATGTTGCGATAATAAAAACGGTAATACAATTAACGGAAAATGGATTAAAAACAATAAATCTTAAAACTATGAAAACAACGATTTCAATTTTAGTAACGGCTTATTTAGGGCTGTTTTTGTTCACCCAAAAAGTGAATGCACAATGTACCCAATGTGATAATACATTTTTACCTCCGGGAGAATACGCAAGTGAGATTGGCCAAAATACCACTGCTTCGGGTGAGAATTCATTTGCAGGTGGGATAAACACTTCTGCTGAGGGTTATACATCTTTTGCATTTGGACATTGGACACATGCTTTGGGACATCACTCTTTTGCTCTTGGGGTATATGCCAAATCACTTATATATGGTTCTTTCGCAATCGGAGAGTATTGTACTACAAGTGCCAATAATACTTTTGTTATAGGTTCAGGATTGGACACAGTAAATGTATTGAATAATAATATCTCAAAATCATTAATGATCGGCTTTAATTCTGACAAACCAACTTTTTTTGTTGGTGATTCCTGGGGTAAGGGAAAAACAGGACGTGTCGGAATAGGCAATGCAACCAACCCGCAGGCAAAACTTCATATTAAAGGTGACGAGAATGAGGATGCCGATATATTTCTCGAGCCGGGGACTTTGAAATATGCCCGTATAAAATTTGGTTCATTAGAAAACAGAATTGATGCCAGAGGAACACTTGATCTTAATTTTCATACGGCTTCTGACTTTGTTTTCTGGGATGGAAATGTAGGAATCGGTTCTTATAATCCACGCACAAAACTACAAATAAAAGGTGGTGATATATTCATTGAAGATAAATTTAGCGGTTTGATCCTCAAATCCCCCGACGGTCAGTGCTGGAAAGGAACTGTTGACAATGACGGCAGTTTTAACTTTGAAAATGTTGATTGCAGCCTTATAACCGGAAAAGACGATTCCCAGGAAGCTTCGCAAAAAGCTGCCAGAATATACCCCAATCCTGCAGGCAACAAAGTTTTTGTCGAAATACCCGATGGATATAATCAGGCTTATGTTTCGGTTTATAATGAGCAGGGTGTGTTATTGAAAAGCAGTGATGTGCATTCAGGCAGAAACACAATTCCGCTGAAAAATACGCCGGCAGGTATTCTGATTGTGAAAGTTTATAATGATGCCGGAGAAATGTTATCAACTGAAAAAATAATGCACAGGTAATAAAAAGACAATAAAACTGTTTTCTTAATATTCCGGAGTTTCTGAAGCGGGGAAAAATAATAAATTATTATTTGAGTTTTTTTTAACTGAAATATTCTTCTAATTTTGCACCCGAAATAGCAGATCATTGGAGGTGTACCTTCCTGTTATAATTTTAATAAATATTTATTAAAGTAGAATATTTAGATTTATCTTGTTAATTTACATTGTGTTATAAAATAATTGAAAATGAAAAAATTACTATTCATGGCTGCTGTAGCCTTAATAACAGTAAACTCTTTTGGTCAGTTTGGTATCCAAAACAGGATAAAAAACCATTATAAA
Source organism: uncultured Bacteroidales bacterium (assembly GCA_964408535.1). Lineage (GTDB taxonomy): Bacteria > Bacteroidota > Bacteroidia > Bacteroidales > JAADJA01 > JAADJA01. Next base: position 7,335 of record CAYOZZ010000480.1, read on the forward strand.
CAAAAAGGTAAGGAAATAGGGAAAGAACATGCAAAAAAAGCGGAAGAAGAAGGAATGAAACATGCCGAAGATGCGGAGCAGGAAGGAATGAAACATGCTTTGGAAGGCGTTAACAAACTGGAGGCGTGGTCAGACCCGTATTACGGTGAGGTTGAGATGTTTGTTGACAATAATTTGATAGAAGCTTCGGATGTGCAATGGCAAAAACTGGCATTCGTTAGAGGAGAAGATTTAATATTTTACGATAAACCGTTTAATTATGAGGACAAGAGGAAAGAGCCCTCCAAATGGTTGTTTGACAAAAAATCAAACGGGGAGGTCAATGTTGATGAACTGGACCAGGGTAAATCAATTCTTGTTGCCGGTAAAGGCTATTTAAGTCCGAAAGTGGAAAATCCTGGCGAAGACTATCTACCCGACAATTTTACTTTTGAATTCGATTTTATGATGCCTGTCACACCCTATGCAAAACCCATTTCCGTCTATTTTTACGGTATTGAGACGAAAAACAACGAAATTCAGCCTATTGTCATTAACAAAAATATAGTTTCATATAAAGATTCGTTAAGCAGGTACCCTGTGATGGCTCTTGATGATAACGGTATGTCGAACTGGTACAGATTGTCGGTCTCTTTTGATAAAGGACTTATAAATGTCTATCTGAACGAGAGAAAGATGATTACTTATAAGGATGATATAAATCCGACCGGTATAACAATTGATTATTATGCAATAACTCCTGTCTTTTTCAAGAATTTTATTTTGGCTAAAAATCAAAAACCTGTTGTTGACCAGATTAACGACGGAGAATATATTTCTTTTAATATTGACTATCTTATAAACGACAGCAAACTTAGCGGACCAAGTCTTGCCGACCTTTCCAAAGTTGCCGTTGTTCTTATAAAAAATCCTGAGATGAAGCTGGATATTGATGTATATTTCTCCCAATCGAAAAAGGAGAAAGAGAATAAAGAATACGGTCGGATGAAAACGGATGCCGTTTCTCAAACATTGATTTCAATGGGTGTTGATGAAGGTCAGATAGCAGCAAAGTTTAAAGGAAGTATTATCTCATCCGAAATAAATCCGAAAAACTATTTGTCGGAAGCGGTTGTTTTTAAGAAGAGATAA
>CAYOZZ010000481.1:0-4937 GCA_964408535.1 uncultured Bacteroidales bacterium
GTTGCAACAGGACTTGATTTTATGAATGTACTGAACGAAACTACCGGAATAGACTTTACATATTTTTTCGACCAGTGGTATTTCGGACAGGGTTATCCCGTTTACGATATTGAATGGGCACAGTGGGATGGAAATTTTGTAATGACTGCTACACAATCGTCCTCTATGCCTGATATAACACCGTTTTTTAAAATGACAATGGAATACGGAATATATTTCAATGACGGAACAGATACTCTGATAAGAGTCTGGCAAACTGGAAGTGTTGAGAACTATATTATTCCTGTTAACAAACAGATTGATTCCATTGCAGTTGACCCCCATAACTGGTGTCTGAAAAAAGTAGCCTCAATATCAATGGGAACAGAAGATATTTATAATCCGGTTTTTTTCACAATAACTCCAAATCCGGCCTCAGATGTGCTTTTCGTTCATTTTGCCGATGACAATAACAGTAATATTAGTGTCACAATCTATGACCTTAGCGGAAAGGCGGTTATTAACACCACTTTGACAAAGGAAAACAACCGTATAGATATTTCTGAACTGAAACCTTCTGCATATCTGATAAGTGTTGAAGGTAACGGTGCGAGGATGGTTAAAAAGTTTATTATGGGAAGGTAGAGTGTAACAAACCCCGGTTTCAAAACTTATTCCGTAAGCTTTTTCGGAATAAATTAAAGAAAATATAGCAATAAAATTTATGAATTGCAAGAGTTAACTCATCTAATTATTATGAATTACAAGAGTTGAGTCATCTAATTATTATGAATTACAAGAGTTGAATTATATTTTTTTTATATCTTTGCTCCAAAAAGAGTAAAAATGGTAACAGTAAAGCGCACTATTACGGATGACATTATCAGACGTTTGAATAATCCTGATGAGCATAAAATCATTATTATTTATGGGGCAAGACAAGTAGGGAAGACCACTCTTGTTAAGCATATTCTGTCAGAAACTAATCTTATGTCGGACTATTTCAATTGTGATTATCTTGATGTGCAATCTATATTTTCTTATGAAAATGCAGTCAATATTAAAAATATTATCGGCAATCTGGATCTGATAATTTTAGATGAGGCACAGAGAATCCCGAATATAGGAATAACACTGAAAATTCTTCATGATGAGTTTCCGGGTTTAAAAATTATTGCAACAGGCTCATCAAGCTTTGACTTGTCAAATATGATAAACGAGCCGCTGACAGGCCGGAAAGTGGTTTACAGGTTATATCCTTTGACATTTATTGAGTTGGCATCAAACCGTTCGATGTTGGCCTCAAGGCGTGAACTAAACAGGATTTTGCGATTCGGAACATATCCTGCCGTAATTCTGAATGATGACCGGACAGCATTGGAAAACATTACGGAAATAGTATCAAGCTATTTATTTAAAGATATTCTTGAGTTTCAACACTTAAAAAAGCCTGATGTGTTGTTGGAATTACTTAAACTTCTGGCATTTCAGATTTCAAATGAAGTTTCATACACAGAACTTGCCCGGAAATTACGGGTTGACCAAACTGTGGTTCAACGATATATCCAGCTTCTTGAAGACAGTTTCATTATTTTCAGACTAAAAGCATTGAAGAAAAATCTAAGGAATGAGATTGGGAAATCAAGAAAGATATACTTCTGGGATTTAGGAGTAAGAAATGCATTGATTCAAAATACTAACTCTCTTGATTTTAGAAACGACCAGGGAGCTCTTTGGGAAAATTTTTGTGTGGCAGAACGTGAAAAGACTATGGATTATAACATTCCAAGAATTGTAAATACATATTTTTGGAGAAACTATAACCAGAAAGAAATTGACCTGATAGAAGAAAGGGGAGAAAAATATATTGCTTATGAGTTTAAATGGAGTACGGTAAAGAAATTTAAACCGCCTGCCGATTTCATAAAGGGTTATCCGGGTTCGGAGTTTAGAGTTGTTACACCGGAAAATTTTGTTTCGGAGATTTATTCATAAACCTGATCGGTATCTGCTTAGTCCCGGATTGATATACCATAGATCAATGCGATATCAAAATCCATAATCCAGAAAAATAATATATGTAAAAAGCAACCTATGTTCTCTTTATGTGTCTTATTTAAAATTACTAACGTTAAATTCATTTTTATTATGCAAAAAAAACTATTTTTCTTCCTGTTTCTTTCTTTCATTTTTGGGAGCGGAATTGCTCAGAATCATATACATAACGGTGAGATGACCTGCAGTCATGCCAAATTCTTTTCAGAGTATATGAAGCAATCGAAAGAGATTATTCAGACTCCTTATCTGTTTGATTATGACGTTAAATTCTATTTTCTTGATATTGAAGTTGATAACAGTTCAACCTATGTCAGCGGTACGGTTACATATAATGCCGAGGTTGTTGCAACACAGCTTGACACCTTTGCATTTGAGCTGATTGCCAATATGACTGTTGATGAAGTTTTGATTAACGGGCAACCGAAAACGGTTATCCACAACACGGACGAGGCATTTGTTCCTCTCGGAACACCGATTTCACAGGGTGAGATGTTCGAGGCTAAGATTACTTACCACGGTACACCTACTTCAGGTGGGTTCTTTTCGGGTATTACATCAACGAATGACTGGGGAAAGGATGTAACATGGACGCTTTCGGAACCTTTCAATGCCCGTGACTGGTGGCCCGTAAAACAGGTTCTTGAAGATAAGGCGGATTCGGTATGGGTGTTTTTAACTACCGATGAAAATAATATGGCCGGTTCACAGGGTACGCTTACTGCCGTTACTCCGGTTGCCGGAAACAAACTGCGCTATGAATGGAAATCGAGCTACCCGATTGACTACTATCTGATATCTTTTGCCGTTTCTGAGTATCAGGATTACAGTATTTATGCCCATCCTGAGGCTATGGGAACCGATTCTCTTTTAATTCAGAATTTTATTTACGATGCCCCCGGATGCCTTGAAACTTATAAAGACGGTATTGACGAGTCGTCGGAAATAATCGAACTCTATTCAAATCTGTTTTCACTTTATCCTTTTTCGGAAGAAAAATACGGCCATTGTCTGACAGCCCTCGGAGGAGGAATGGAACACCAGACAATGACAACAATCGGAGGTTTCAGTTTCTTTCTTGTGGCTCACGAAATGGGTCATATGTGGTTTGGCGACAATATAACATGTGCTACCTGGAGCGATATCTGGATAAATGAAGGCTTTGCAACTTATGCCGAAATTCTTGCAAATGAATTTATTAACGGACAAAGCGCACTTAATCAAAGAATTAATTCTATTTTCAATTCAACAATGTCGGAACCCGGCGGAAGTACTTATATCCCCGAAGATGAGATTTATTATGGTAATGAATGGAGAATTTTTGACGGCAGGCTTTCATATAACAAAGGAGCGGCAATTCTACATATGTTACGCTTTGAGTTTCAGGATGATGACCTGTTTTTTGATGCTTTGAAACAATATACACAGCAATATGGCGGCAGTACTGCTACCGGTGCCGATTTCAGGGATAAAATGATGGAGGTTTCGGGAATGGATTTTACCGATTTTTTTGATGAGTGGTATTACGGTCAGGGTTACCCTACATACTCGTTGCAATGGAGTCAGGATGATGCCAATTTCTACCTTGAAACAAACCAGACGGTTTCATACCCATCGGCAACTCCGGTATTTAAGATGCTGATGGCATATAAACTTAATTTTACCGACGGAACCGATACAACCGTATATTTTTATCAGACCGACAATGTGAATTATTTCACCATCCCCATTTCAAAAACAATTTCGGGAATTATTGTTGACCCTGATAATTGGGTGGTAAATAAGGTCGGAAGTATAACCGTAAATACAAGGGAATATGAGAAGATGTTAGAGTTCGGTTTCGGTCCCAATCCCGTTAACGATAAACTGAATATCTTTTTTGAGGATGAAAAAGCATTGCAAAGAGAGATAACAATTTACAATCTGACCGGAAGTGTTGTTAAAAAAACGGAAACCGAAGAACAAGACATCACTGTTGATGTTTCCACTTTACCTGCTTCTACATATATTCTTGAAGCCTCGTACAGAGGGAATAAGATTACTAAAAAGTTTGTTAAGCAGAATTAATTGAAATCCGGGAACGAGGAACTGTAAAAATAATAATAACCCTGTAATCAAGTAGGCTGTCCCGCCGGCTAAACCGACGAGGAGAGCCTCTCTCTTCACTCGCCGAATTTTCAGTGCAGGTGGACTTTTATCATTGAACTCCCGGGATGTTCGGAATTTTAACCCGCTTTCGACCCTGCGAGTTTGGAATTAATGGTTATGATTTGGCAATATTTTTATATTAGTATCCGCTTCTTCCCGTGTTTACTCCTTTATAAATTTCCCTTTCATTGTTTTTCCTTCTTTTGTTGTCACGGTCAGAATATAAACTCCGTTTTTTAAAGATGATACGTTCAGATTTTCCTGTATCCGTTTGCCGTAGAAACTCTTTTCAAGTACTCTTTGTCCGGTTATGTTGTAAACCCTCACGCTTTTTATCCTGTCGCTCTCGTCGTTCAGTTTTATCAGAATTGAACTTTTTGTGGGGTTTGGGATTATCTGGAATTCTTTATATTTATTTCCTTTAAATATTTCATCTGTTTTTAATACGTAGAAATAATCTTTATATTTATATTTCTGACCACCTATCCATTTAAATTGCCCTCCGGTAGTATCGAGCCACATTATTTCATATTCGGTTAACCGCGGTCCGTCATAAGTTAAAACAACCGTATCGGCAAAAATAATTTTCCATATTCCCTGAAAATCCTGATTACCCTGTACTTTGTTAAAAATAATAAATCCGTCTTTGTTAACAACTCTGTCAACAATAAAAATATCTTTCCACTGATTGTCGTTCCATTCCTGCGTTTCGTAATGAAATCCTCCGAGGGAATCGGCAGTAGCATTAACCGTAC
>CAYOZZ010000482.1:0-7671 GCA_964408535.1 uncultured Bacteroidales bacterium
TTGCCATGCGTTTATCTGAATTTGATTGTTTTTACAACCCGACGAAATTAGAAAAAAATCATGGATTCCAAATAAATCTTTTAAAAATTATTTTATTTAGAACGATTTTTAAAGAAACAATGATGGGAAAGATTGCCGGTAATTTATTTTTCCGGTTTATTTTTGTTTAGCAAGAAGCTAATGTGCCCCTTATCATTTACCTGATCCAATCCTGTATGTCACTCCCAAAGAAATAGTCAGATTTCGGTTTCTTACATTGTCGGTATTTACGAAATAATCGTTATTGCCGTCTTTCCAGATTGAAATTTGCCTGTTTTTCATTGCATCCGAAAGGTCAAGTCTGTATGATACATCAAGTAAAATACCGAGTTTTTGTGAAACGGGAATGTCAAAGCCTGCTCCGGCGATGAAACCTAAGGTCGTTTTGTTCATTTTGTCAAGGATGTCATTTTCGGTAATTTTCGTCTCCATATCAGGCGTATCGTAATAGATTGTATCATTGTTTTTTGCTGATAAAAGGAAAGAAAGATAAACGCCTGTCCTGATGTAGAAGATTTGATTTTTGAACATCCCGAATTTTAAACTCAACGGAACATCAACAGATTTGAATTTACTTCTTCCTTTTACCGTTGCACCTCCGGCATAAGATTCCGTTGGTTCGTAATTAAAACCTTTTTCATAATAGCCGGGGTCGCTGAATAATGATAACTTGTCTGACACGTTATACGACAGTATAACTCCGAACTGTTTTGTTACAAGAGTTGTTGTATTGGTGTAATAACTATCGGAATTATAAGTTCCGTTAACATTTGACAGATTCATTCCACCGAAAAAACCGATTGAAGAGTTTTGTCCGTGTACTGAAAAAACCGTAACAAAAAGACTGAAAACAAAAGGGAATGCTTTTCTCATAGCGCTGATTTTTAATTGATTGAATAAATATTAATTATGAAATCCGGACTTGCCGGAAACAACGAAATATAACAATAATCATTCCGTTGTCAATGGTGAAGCCAAAATTATGACGAGACCGGATATTTTAATACCAAAAACCGGGTTTGAATGTTAAAACCGGATAAACGGATTATTCAGTTTTTCATAACCTATCCTCGTCTCAGGACCGTGTCCCGAATAGACTGTGAAGTCATCAGGCAAAGTGAAAAGCTTAGTGTGAATACTCTCCATCAAAAGGTCGAAGTCGCCCGACGGGAAGTCTGTCCTGCCTATACTGTCTTTGAAAAGAACGTCACCTGTTATCACAAACTTTTGCGGATAGTTGACAAAACAGAGGCTTCCGTCAACATGTCCCGGAGTGTAAAGAGCTTTCAACTCGGAGTTGCCGAATTTGATAATTTCCTCATCTTCGATGAATCTCTCCGGTTCAATTGGAGCATCAACCGTAAATCCGTACATCTTACCCTGTTCCTGAGCACCCAAAAAGAATGGCAATCCCTCCTTGTGCAATTCAGGTTTCAGTCCGTAGGTGTTACATATAAAATTGTTCCCGAACATATGGTCACCATGGTTATGGGTATAAATCAGCCTGACCGGTTTAAGTTTTTTATCCGAAATGAATCCGGCTAGTTCTTCTTCCTCACTTTTTTCGAAACATCCGGGGTCAATGATTACACACTCGCCGGTTTCGTCATAAAGTACATAGGTATTCTCCTGAAAAGGATTGAAAACGAATTTTTCTATTGTTATCATATTTGTATTTTTGTTTTTTCTAAAATATTATCTGTTTCTAAACGAATTTGCTTAGCAAATAGCGTTATGTCGGTACAACCGTTATCAAGAATTAGTGTAATTTTGAAGCAAAGATATAATAATAGGTAATCAGAAAATGATTTATTAAGAATTTATTAAACCGGATTGTAACAAATTGCAGATACGTCCGTCACACTTATACATTGGCAAAACAGATTGAATGACAGTAAACGAATACAATAAATGTGTTGATGCTTATGCTGATGGTGTTTACCGGTTTATCCTCAAAAATATTAAAGATGCGGATACAGCCGGCGACATCGTTCAGGATGCGTTTGCCAAAATGTGGGAGAAGGTGAAGGATATCTCTTACGAAAAATCGAAGTCATATCTGTTTACCGCTGCATATCATACTATGATTGACAGGATAAGAAAGGATAAAAGGTGGGAAGACGGTGAAGATATGGAGAGATATGACAAGGGTAGCAACCCGGGATATTCCGATTTGAAAGAGATACTTGACGAAGCTTTGGAAAGACTGCCGGAGGTTCAAAGGTCGGTTTTGCTGCTACGGGATTATGAAGGTTATTCGTATGATGAAATCGGTGAGATAACGGGTTTGAACGAGTCGCAGGTGAAAGTTTACATTTACCGGGCACGGGTTGCGATGAAGAAATATCTCGTCAGTATGGAGAACCTAATTGATTATTAAGATTTGAAAATGAAAATAACAAGGAACAACTACGAAGCGTTTTTTCTCGATTATTACGAGAATAATCTGTCGCCTGAACAGGTGGCTTTGCTTATGATTTTCCTTGAGGAAAACGATGATCTGAAAGAGGAATTTGATGCTTTCCGGGATGTAATACTTCTGACAGCAGATAAAACAGTCGGCTTTGATAAAAAAAGCGACCTGAAAAAAAAAGAGTTTATCTCTGTTGGGAAAATTGACGGTAATAATTATGAAGAGTATTTTGTTGCCGCATTGGAGGGTGATTTGAATGAAACGGATTTGGCTGATGTAATCTTATTTCTAAATAAAAATCCGCATACAAAACTTGAATATAATGCCCTCCGTGCTACTTTCATTAAACCGGAGGGGATTGTTTATGATGACAAAGAATCTTTGAAAAAAAGGGGTCTGTTTGTCGTTTATCGTTCTGCCTTGCTATATGCCGTTTCGATAGCGGCATCACTGCTTATTTTCTTTGGTGTTTACTCTTTATTGAATCAGAATAGCAGGCCTGCAGGAAGATCATTGCAGATAGGTAAAATTGAACCTGTTGCGCCGGAAATTGAGGTTCCTGAAACAGTTGCACCTATGAAAATTCAGACAACAATTTCAACAATACCGGTTATTGTCTCTGTTGAAAAGAGCGATGAAATTATTGTGAGAGAGCCGGCAATGGTAAATGCAATTTCGCCGAAAGGAATTTCAAAAATTGAAACATTTGCAGATGCCCTTGCATATATTGATATTCCTGTCTATGATAGTGAAGGAGGCTATACAAATGCCCTTGCAGTCAATGATTCGTCCGGAGATATACCGAAAAGGAAATCTTTTATGGCAAGATTTATTTCATCGGTAGTCAGAAAGATGGTTCCGGCAAACCGTACTGAGAAAAAATCTTTTATCGAATATACAGTCGGAAGCTATAACTTTATTGCTGATAAGGATGTTGAGGTTGAAAAGCAGTATGACAGTGAAGGAAATATTATTGCATACAATGTTGTCGGTGATAATATTGAAATTGTAAAAAGAGTCAAAAGTCGTATGAAAGAGTAGGGGAGTGGAGCCTTACGTTTTTCCTTCCCGTATTTCCATTTCCTGAGCGATACAATAATCTGCAATGATGACATTAATCCAATCTCGGGTTAACCACATTATTATAGATGGAGCCGAATGTATATGAAAGACCTACGCTTGTGTAATAAGAATATTGAGTTTCCAATTCACGCTGATGCAACAAGACATCTTCAGGTGTAGTTTCACTTTTAACCAGTCCTATCTGATTCCTCGGCATTGAAAGATTGCCATACAAATTAAATGACAGGCCTTTAAAAATTCTGATTTGTGTTCCAACATAGGTGCTGACACTATACAATTTAAAATCGTGCAAATAATTTCTCCAATAAACACCGGTTCTGACAGAACCCCACTTTGTTATATATTTAAAATTGACTTCCACACTTTGTCTGAAAATAAACTCCTCGGTTTTATTGTAAATAGTAGTGTCAACATAATCACGGTAACCTGCACTCAACATATAGCCGAATCGCAATTGCTTTTGAGAGGCCTCTGAATATTTGAATACATTATACTCAACTGCAGGACCCACTGAAGCCCCAAAAGCAATATTCGAATATGTTGACTGGTAAGCATCTACTGACACACCGGAGCCCCAATGGTCACCCATTGACCATGTTGTCCTGTGCTCGAATGAAACTCCTCTCATATATGTACTGGCAGAATAAATCAAAGAATCATTATTATTATAAAGTTTATATTGATTCTCCGAATAGTTAAAATCAAAGCTTGTTTCGTGTTTTATCTCTTCCGTTATTCTACTTGCCGATGCCGAGCTAAACACATGCATTGATTTGTACGATTTCTGCCCATTGAAATAGCCGTCGGCATTTATATTAAAAACCCAATTATTCCAGGGATCTTTCTCCTCAATCTTTTCTTTTTCTTCAGTATAGCTTATTTGCACTTTATCGGCAAACGGCGTTTTTAGAATAAAGGGTGCTAATCCTCTTTTTACAACACTTAACTGCATTTCCCTTATTTCATCGGAAGTTGCATCAGCTTTGGTGTTAAATGTAATTGTGTCGGTCATATTATCAAATTTTCCCAAGCCAACAAACTGAAACTTAAATTCGATACCTCCGCCTCCATTATCCATTGTTGTTACAATTATCTGAACATCTGCAACTTTACGATCGCGAACATAATTTATCAATGTAAAATTCTGACGGAAATATGTCATATCACAAAAATCACAATCAAAATAAACATTTAGCGCATTTTCGCGCGATACAAGGGCGGTGTCTGCTTCCTGAGCATAAGAAATGATGCAAAGAAAACCAAATGAAATTACAGCAATGAGTTTTTTCATAACAATGATGTTTGGTTTGTTTCATTCAAAAACGATAATAAAGGAAAATTTAGTATTAAAATTTCTTTTCAAACTCTTATTTAGAAACTGTCTGGTATTCCTAATGTGCTTTTTCAATATTTGCAAAATATTTAATATTATTTATACATCTTAATATTATAGTGCGAACCGGCATTTTGATTCTCATAAATAACAATACATTCACGTAAAAATGTTACATCCACCGTTTTTTTACCTAAAAAAAGCCTTGTCAGCGGAGGTCAAGCATTCACCCCCAGCTTAGCCAATGCGATTCATTGGAATCGGTGAGCAAAGCATTCATTAACTTTTCCTTTCTCAAAGTAACTTTTCCGCCCCCCTCTCCGTCCTATCACAAAAATATTTAAAAACAAATAATATTTACAACTATGAAATTCACGAAAACAATCACTCTGAGCTTGGTAATTCTTCTAATGACAATAATCAGTACAAATTCCTTTTCGCAGGAAAAAGGTAACGGAAATGTTGTAAAACAGACCAGGGAAATTAAGGCTTTCAGGGGAATTGAGGCAGGAGGAGCAATTGATGTAACGATAGAAAAGGGTGATTCTTTTATCGTTGTAATTGAGACTGACGAAAATTTACAGGATAATGTAAAGACAACTGTCAGCGATAGCATACTGAGGATTACGACAAAAAATATCAGAAATTCAAAAAAGCTTAAAGCCTATATAGCAATGCCGGAACTTACCTATGTAAAAGCTTCGGGGGCAACTGATATCAATGGAGTTTCACTTTTTGAGCCGGGAAAAATGGCAATTTTCGCAAGCGGGGCCGCCGACGTCTCACTTAGTCTGAAAACCGATTGGTTGGAGACGACAATCTCAGGTGCTGCCGATGTTACATTAAACGGAAGCGCCGGTTACAACAACATCACTGTCAGCGGAGCAGGAAGCCTCAATGCAAAAGGCCTTGAAACGAAAAAAGCCGATTGCCATATAACCGGTGCAGGTAGTGCAGATCTGAATGTCACAACCGAACTACACGGGTCCGTTAGTAATTCGGGCTCATATTCAAACATTGGTGAACCGAGATTAATGTATATCTCAAGGTCGGATAACGGAGAGACCTACTCAGGTCATTATTATGCAGGTGATTACCAGGACTCTGTAAAAGTCAAAGTCGGAAGGCTTGAAGTTAACTATTACGAGGATTCCGATTCGGTCAAGGTAAGGATTGGTAACAGGGAACTGAAAGTTGATGATAATGGCAATGTGAGCTTCCAAAGGTGTAAACCCTCAAGATTTAACGGTCACTGGGCAGGTTTTGAGATGGGACTTAACGGTTATGTCAATTCCGATTTTAATATGAGTTTCCCGAAAAGTTCGGAGTATCTTGACCTGAATATGGCAAAATCCGTTTCAGTATATGTCAATTTTTTTGAACAAAATGTTGCGCTTTCAAAAAATCAGAAATGGGGTCTGGTAACCGGTTTCGGAACATACTGGAACAACTACCGCTTTAGCAAAGACACACGGCTTAATTCGGATTCGTCAGCATTAATCGGGTATGTTGACCAGGGAATAAGTATCAGAAAATCGAAACTGACAACCTGGTATCTGACAGTTCCGCTTCTTCTTGAATTTCAGACAAATAACAGGATGAAGAAAAACAGTTTTCACATTGCAGTGGGGATGATTGCAGGATTGCGGCTCACATCACACACAAAAAAATACTACGATGAAAGAAACAAAGATTTCAATGTGACGCTTTATAATCCGGAAACCGGTATGTATGAAACGGTATATACAGCCACATCTCCCGATTATTCGAAAACAAAGGACTTTGACGATTACTTTCTGCAGCCTTTTAAATTTGACGCAACTGTAAGGATAGGCTGGGGGTTTGTCAATCTTTTTGCAACATATTCCGTCAACGAAATGTTCAGGAAGGATAAAGGTCCCGAAGTGTATCCGTGGGCTGCGGGAATTACTTTTGTGAATTTCTGATACTATTACAGTATTATTTTTACAGGGAGCAGAAGGTTAATAATCTGCTCCCTGCTTCTTTTTCAACAGTTTGTAAGCCCACCAACCGGCAAAGTTCCACGAAAGCAGGCTCCTCTCTGGCCACTCTTTTAGAAAACGCTCTTTGCGCCGCTGAATATGTTTGTAATACTTTTCAGGAGTCATATACTTGTTCCTGCTGAATGAAGATGAAAAAGTTTCCTGTTGCTCCTGTGATATGTTCCTGAGTTTATCCTTCGGAATATCAAGATATGGTAAGGCTTTATCGCTCAGACCGGATAAAAAGTCAAGATGAACAAAAGATGTTTTATAATGATTGAAGTTATATCGAGCAATTATCACATCCCAGTTAAACAAAGTCATTGCAACAAGAATAACATAAAGCGTAAGGGAGTTTACTCTGAACAGGTACCAGGATGATTTTCTAAACCTAATCTTCCGGTAAACAAACCAGATGCTGAACAAAGTTGCAATAAGAAAAAAGATTACTCCAATACGTTTATATGCCAAAGCGTAATAGTGAATATACCGGAAATTACGGATAGCAACGGAAATAACAAGAATGGCATTTTGCAGAAGCCATATTTTTGCCTGCAAAACAAGCCACCTGTTTTTCTTTAAAAAATTCAGATTGCCTCTGAAAAAATACAAGGTCAGTACAAGCGACAGTAAAATTGAAAATATCAGAAGATAAGTCCCCTCGTGAACAAACTGTTTCAGATATTGCCCGTTCCATTCAAAATTGAACCAAACCCAGTAAATATCAATGGAATTAACAATTAACAGTAATAAATTTAATATTACAAAGAGGAAAACCGCTGTTCTGTACTCATTGAGCA
>CAYOZZ010000483.1:0-3629 GCA_964408535.1 uncultured Bacteroidales bacterium
ATCGGGAGCGCTACACCCCGAAATAATACTGATTTATCAGTTTATTTTAAAGAACCTTCTTGTTGCTTTTCTACTTAACGTACGTGCGCGCTAACCGTCCCGATAACTATCGGGAGCGCTACACCCCGAAATAAATAAAATTAAAATATCAAATAACGATCAAAAACAAATTCTGATAATACGTATTCCTTTTTGGTGATTCGTCCTATTCAGAATTATAATCACTCAAAAAAGGGCTGCAAAGGTAAGCAATAGCAAATTATTTTTCCAAAAAAAAATAAAAATAAAATTTTTCCGAAAATAAAATAAAGTTGGTATAAAATTATTTATAAATTTGCCGTACAAAAAAATATATCATTATGGTAAACAATATAATCAAAGTATTACTTGTAGTAATCATTGTGGTTCTGGCATATATGGTGTACGACAGCATAATGGAGCCGGTTAAATTCAATAAGGAAGTTGAAAGAAGAAATGCTGTTGTTGTTCAGTCATTAAAGGATATCAGAAATGCTGAAATGAGTTTTAAAGCAATAAACGGGCGTTACACCGCAAGTTATGATACGCTCATTGACTTTCTGAAGAACGGACAGATTCCTGAAATAAAAATTATTCCCGATCCGAATGATACAACTTTCACAAAAACTATTCGCGATACAATCGGGTACGTTCCGGTCGCAGATTCATTGTTTGGAAAACGTGCAAACTTTGATATTTCAAAAATAAAATATATTCCGTTCACCAACGGTCAGATTTTCAAATTAGATGCTGGGGTTATTGACAGAGGAGGTGTTTCCGTTAATGTTTTTGAAGCTTCTGCTCTTTACAAACAGTATCTTGCCGATATGGATAAGCAGATGGTTACGAACCTGATAGCTTCAAAGGAACAAATAGAAAAATTCCCTGGGCTAAAAGTAGGTTCAATGACTGAAGCCTCGACCGACGGCAACTGGGAGTAATCTCTAACGGATGTCCGGGTACTTCAACCAGATATTTGGCAAGTTTGATGACGCTTTAAATAAAAGCCGTTCAGAAGAATATAAATTATCCATTCTGCTCTCGCAGAATGGATTTTCTTTTGCCCTGTTTCATCCCGAAAGCAATTTTTTCTCAGGTCTGGCTTCGTTTGAATATAAAGGTTCAAAAAAAGTCGGCGAATATTGCCTTGCAACTGAAAAATTGGCTAAAAGCAATGAATATCTGACACTTAAGTATTCGGATGTTTCAATACTTTACGAAAGCTCAAAAACAACCCTCGTACCATTTCCTCTTTTCAGCGAAAAAGATATAGAACATTTTTCGGCATTCAATTTCAAGAAGAATTCCGAAGAGATTGTTATGTTTGATAAACTTACAAATGCAGAAGCATACAATGTTTTTTCCATACCTAAGGAAATTAAACAAACACTCATTAACCTCTTTCCCGGTTGCAAAATACACAGCCATTCCTCGGTACTTATTGAAACTATATTGACATATTGCAAGAATCTTCCCGTTAAAAAACGTGAATTCGTAAACGTGAGAAAAACTTCGATTGACATAATAATTACTGAAGGTAACAAGCTGCTTTATCAGAATTCTTTTTCGTATATGAATAAGGAAGATTTCATATACTATATATTATTAGTACCGGAGCAATTAAAAATAAATCCCGAAGAGATTGACCTCAGTCTGACAGGAGCAATTGAAAAGGATTCGGAATTATTTGAAATCGTATATAAATATATAAGGAATGTTAAGTTTGAGAAACTCAGCGATGCATTTTCATACAGTTATGTCATTAAAGAGATTCCCGAACATTATTATCTTAACTTAATCAATATAAACAGGTGCGAATTATAAGCGGTAAAAACAAGGGTCGTAAGATTGTTGCACCAAAGAACCTGCCGGTGCGCCCGACGACTGATATGGCTAAAGAGAGCCTTTTTAACATCATTAATAATTTGACGGATATTGACGGGTTAAGAGTTCTTGACCTGTTTGCAGGCACAGGAAATATAACCTATGAATTTGCTTCGCGTGGCTGCAAATCGGTAACATCTGTTGACCTTGATAACAAATGTACCGCATTTATCAGTGAAACAGCCAGAAAATTAAATTATGATAATATATATGTAATAAGAGCTGATTACCGGCGGTTTCTTAATTCATCGGGCGGACTTTTCGACCTTATTTTTGCAGATCCGCCATACAATATGGAAAATATTGAAGAAATCCCGGATTTGATTGCCGTAAATTCGCTAATGAACAAAAACGGCATTTTAATCGTCGAACACCCTGGAACTATTGATTTTTCAGGCCATTCACATTATCATGACCACCGGAAATACGGAAAAGTAAACTTCACATTTTTCAGTTTCTGAGAACCGGTAAAAAAATTATTAATTACGTTTTGCTATTTATCAATTTTTATCTACTTTTGCCGTCCTTTTAGAAAAAGGATTAAGTTAAACAAATTGAGTTAATTAATTAAAAAAACTATTATGTTAAATCAGTATGAAACCGTTTTCATTTTAACTCCCGTTTTATCTGACGATCAGGTAAAGGAAGCGGTAAAAAAGTATCAGAAGTATCTGAAAGAAAAAGGCGCAGAGATTGTCTATGAAGACAATTGGGGGATGCGCAAACTGGCTTATCCTATCCAGAAAAAATCAACAGGATTTTACTATTTGATTGAGTTCAAATCGGAGGGTGATGTTATTCGTGACCTTGAAATTACATACAAGCGTGACGAAAGAATCCTTCGCTTCTTAACCGTAAAGCTCGACAAACATGCAATTGCATATAACGAGAAGAAGCGTAGAAAAGCAAAAGAAGCTCAAAAAGCCGAAGCTTAATTTATTTACTAACCCTTAATTTAAAATAAAATGGCACAATCAAATTCAGACATTAAATATTTGACACCGATAGCAGTTGATACCAAAAGGAAAAAATATTGCCGGTTTAAAAAGAATAAAATAAAATATATTGACTACAAAGATCCTGACTTTCTGATGAGATTTCTGAATGAGCAGGGTAAAATCTTACCTCGCAGAATTACAGGAACATCAACAAAATATCAGAAAAAAGTTGCCAAAGCCGTTAAAAGAGCAAGGCACATCGGATTATTACCTTATGTAGCAGACTTATTAAAATAGGGAGGGCGTTATGGAAATTATATTAAAACAAGACATAAAGAATTTGGGTTACGTTAACGACATTGTTACCGTAAAAAACGGATATGCCCGTAATTATTTGCTCCCAAAAGGAATGGCAATTGCCGCAACTCCTACAAACCGCAAGGTGCTGGCTGAAAATCTGAAACAGAAATCATTCAAAGAGGAAAAAATCAGGAAAGAGGCAGAAACACTTGCTAAAGCTCTTGACGGTATTACCGTTAAAATCGGGGCAAAGGCTGCCGAATCAGGAAAAATATTCGGCTCAGTAAACAATATTCAAATTTCGGAAGCTCTGAAAGACCAGTTCAGCTACGATATCGACAGGAAAAAAATTATGGTTGATGGCGACAGCATTAAAGAACTCGGAACTTATACTGCCGAAATTGTTCTTCATAAAGATATCAAGGCAAATATTAGCTTTGAAGTTTTTGCCGAATAGGTTTACAAATGCATAATAATAAAAAACCCGTC
>CAYOZZ010000484.1:0-1607 GCA_964408535.1 uncultured Bacteroidales bacterium
TGAAGACATATTGGATACTTGCCCCTGTATTGGTTGTTGGTGGGAGTTTATTTGGTTTTATTGTGACTGATAATATTTATTATTGTGCCTATTATACTGGTAGTATACTATTATTATTTGCAATTATAAATCGTTATTTAATTAAAAAGGAAATTAATAAAACTGCTCTTTAACAATGTTAGAAACTTGAACTGAAAAAAAGAACAGATAATGGGAAAACGCCTTACAACAAAAAATATAGTGCATTTGGCAGGTGTCACCAAATATGAAGAGGATAGCAATAAATAAACATAGTAATAAATTGAAAAGTTGGTGCGTTGAAATGCCAAACGCACCATATTCAAACCGCCGTGGTACATTCACAGAAAATTTCCGTGAGTAGAAAAATGATCGTATTTTTATTACATGGGAAAATCGGAAATTAAGATATACAAAACGCCTGACGGCAAGACTTCCATTGAAGTAAAACTCGGGAAGGAGTCTGTTTGGTTGAACCTCAATCAAATATCCGATCTTTTTGAACGGGATAGGTCAGTAATCTTCAGACATATAAATAACATTTATAAGGAGGTGGAAATTAGAAAGTAATTCAACTGTTGCAATTTTTGCACCAGTTCAAAAGGAGGGAAAAAGAATAATTGCCGGAAATATTGAATATTTTAATATTGTACACATAAACAAAGGAAATAACAATTAACATTTAGGATGATGATATACAGAATACTTATATGCGCCATACTTGCAATAAACATGAATGTAGTATTGGCACAAGACAATAACATAGGCCACTGGACAACCGACAAACATAATTTACCAATGTTTGAATATACCGGCACTTTACCTTACTCTGCCAAATTACCAAATGGCAAAAAGGTAGACCTGCCTGCCGATCCTTGGTTTTTATTGGGCAACTACAGATTAATACTTTTTACTCATGTCAGTGGACAATACGAATTAGTCAGCGGCCAACGCGAATGGGGCCGGCTTAATCAGGGAGAATCTGCTAACAGCGGCAGCAACAGCTCTATGATGATCATCAATAAAAAAACATACCGGTTAACAGGGATGAATTCGTTGGCCGCAGATCCCCGAACATGTAAACGCTCGTTCGGCGTAGGGTTTGCCGAATATAAATACGATATAGATGGTGTAACATGCACAAAAAACTTTTCCGTAAAACCATCAACAACACCATACAACGGAACCTCGGCATTTTTAATAACAATCACACTGAAAAACAGTCGATCAAAAGCAGTTGATATCGAGTTTATGGAATCGGTAACTGCCAATTACACCCCCATGAAGCAGCAGAAGATCAGAAAAGAAGACCGGATAATAAATTACAATCACGATGTATTAAAGTATAATAACAATACGATCGTGGTTACTAATGAAGCAATATCTGAAGACCCCATGCTTTTCCCTGCTGACCCGGACCAAATGTCACAATACGATGGTTTTCCTCCGGCATTATTTATGAAGGCAATTGATGGTGGGATAACACTATCTGATACAAAAAACAATTTAGGAGAAGAGTTGTTGGCTAAAATAAACCTGACTTTGCAGCCAAATGAAGAAAAATCTTATCAGATCGCAGTTGGATACAC
>CAYOZZ010000485.1:0-10576 GCA_964408535.1 uncultured Bacteroidales bacterium
TGTTTAAATGAATTACAGGGAATAGAGTGAAATAATACCCAATCGTTAAATTTAGCGGTAAATTTTGAACTGCCATAATATTTATTCAAATGTAGTTCTATTCTTTCATCTATTGAATTTCCGGTTGACCCGACATAAAAAGTATCTGTAGACGGACTATGTAAAATGTAACAATAACACATAATAAAAAAGCCGGAATCTTCCGGCTTAGTTAGTTGGTGGGCCCACCTGGACTCGAACCAGGGACCACTTGATTATGAGTCAAGTGCTCTAACCAACTGAGCTATAGGCCCTTATTGTTTTACCTATACGACAATCAATATTTTCATATCAGAACTCTGATTATGAGTCATCCCGAAAGCTTTCGGGACTAACCAACTGAGCTATAGGCCCTTATTGTTTTACCTATACGACAATCAATATTTCCACATCAGAACTCTGATTTTAATTATCTGTGATTATAACCAATGCCGCAAAAATAATTGAAAATTATTTTTGCGGGCATCCTCGATAAAATTGAAATCTTCGATTTCCTTTTTATCGGGACCGAGCTATAGGCCTGATATTTTTCAAAAAACGTTCCCACTTACTTGGAAATGGGGGTGCAAATTTACAACTTTGCAAATTAATTACAAGCACAAATTTAAGTTTTTTTAAAAATATATTATATGAATGTGGAAAAACCGGTCAAAAATATACTGTTTGATTTTGGCGGAGTTATTTTAAATATTGACCATCAAAGGGTTGAGAAGGCTTTTATGAATATTGGAGTAGGGAATTTTGATGAATTATATTCAAAAGCGCAGCAGAGTCATCTTTTTATTGATCTGGAAAAAGGTTTGATTGAGCCTGATAAGTTCAGGGAAGGACTCCGGAAAATATCCGGTCTTGATATAGATGACGAACTGCTTGATTCGACCTGGAATAAAATTATCGGTGATTATCCGCCGGAAAGAATCAATCTTCTTAAAAGAATCTCAGGGAATTACAATCTCTATTTGTTGAGCAATACAAATATTATCCATTACAATTATTACATTACAAAGTTTATGGATGAGTTTGGGTTTGATTTTAATTCACTTTTCAGGAAAACATACTGGTCGTTTAAGATTGGAAAACGAAAGCCTGACAGGGAGGTTTTTGAGTTTGTTGCCCAAAATAGTGGAGTCCTTCCGGCTGAAACTCTGTTTCTTGATGACTCGGAACAGAATATTAAGGCTGCCTCAGAATCGGGCTACAAGGTATTTCATATTACCGGAAGTAATGACATATTCACTATTTTTGACGGTGATAAACTGAAAAGTCTTAATTTTAGCCTCAAAATTAAATAGTGCCGTATGAAATTTTTCTCATTATTTCCTGAGATAAAGGATAAACCGGTTGGAATGAAGCTATTGATTTTAGTTTTATTGGTAGCTGTTTTTCTGGTACTTTCAACTGTTCTCGGGATTGTTATAGCAATACCGGTATTTGGTATTGAAATATTCGGCGAGTTGACCTCCCTTGATGATTTGTCTGACACCCGCACAATTGAAATATTAAAGTATTTTCAGGTTGTAAATCAAATCGGGGTTTTTGTTCTGCCCGCATTATTTTATGCACAACTTGAAAACAGAAGTGCTTCAGCTTATCTGAGATTAAAAGGTAAAATTAATATCAGATATCTTTTAATCTCAATTTTAATCATTGCCGGTGCAATACCTGCAATTAACTGGCTTGTTGAGATTAACGGACAAATGCAACTGCCCGAATCGTTAAGAGGGATTGAGGAGTGGATGCGCAGCTCGGAAGATAAGGCAAAGGCACTGACGGATGCATTTTTAAATGTAAGCACTGTCGGGGGATTGGTAATTAACTTAATCATCATTGCCTTGCTGGCAGCAGTAGGAGAGGAGTTTTTGTTCAGAGGAGTCATTTTGCGGATTATTAATGACTGGTCACAAAATATTCATTTTTCAGTTATTCTTTCGGCAATATTGTTTAGTGCAATACACTTTCAGTTTTACGGTTTTTTCCCGCGGCTTTTTCTCGGTATAATGTTCGGATACATTTTTTTGTGGACCGGTACAATCTGGATACCGGTTATTCTCCATTTCCTTTTTAACGGGATGACTGTTGTGGCCTACTATCTTGCCAATATCGGAATTATAGAGGCGGATATTGATTCAATAGGTTCATCAACAAGTACTTATGTTCTTTTTGGTAGTCTTGCTATCTCAATATTTTTATTATCGTATCTGAATAAACTGACTAAAAGTAACGAAATGGCTGAATAAGAAATATGACCTGGATTCGATAAAAAAAGGAAGCATTGATTAATGCTTCCTTTTTTGTGTATTAACTATGAATTTTTTTATTTTTCAGCAATCTTTTTTGCTGTAGAGTAGTTGATTTTAAAAGCACCTATTTCGCGGAGTTGCTGTTTCACATCAGTTACAACTCCCATTTTTGTCTCCTTGTCAACTTTAAGTGAAGTTGTAAGAAGTTTTCTGTCAGCTTCGTCGTGTGCTTCTCTTTCCGCTTCAATAAACTCAGGGATATCATCAACAGTAGCAAAACTATCGTTTAATTGAATCCTTGATTCCGTACCGTATTGTTTCCTCAATGGAGGACCGATATAGATAAAACTTACGAGGGACTTTTTTTCAAGTTTCTGAACTTCTGTCGCCTGAGGAGGTTTAATTTGAACTAAAAGTGTAGATTCTCTCATAGTTGTTGTAACCATAAAAAAGAACAACAACATAAAGATAATATCAGGCAACGACGAAGTCGAGATTCCCGGTGTTGCATTTCCTCCTTTTTTCTTAAATTTTGCCATATTATTTGTCTCCTATATCTTCCGGTTCAGCCTCTGAAATAGCAACCGGAATAGTTTTTTGAATCGCTTTGATTTTATTATCATCAACGAGTTGATCATAACGCATCCCGAAATATTGCTGGGAAAGCTCATCTCTCAGTTCTCTGATAGCAGCAGCCAGTTCATTTTGAACCTGAATGTACATATCATAGGATGTACCTCTGTCGTTTTTCAAAGAAATAACCCCTTTCGAAGGCCAGACTTGTCCGCCGAGTAATGGGAAATTTAGCGGCTCTTTTCTCTTTTCCGGTCTGTCATCCGCACTATTCGGACTATGAATATCGTCATTTCTCAGGAACTCTTTTACTTCAGCTCTCAGATTTGAGATATCATCCGGTTTGCCGTTAACCATTAATCTGTCATTTTTGTTTACCAAAACCTTCAAAACGTTACGTTCCTTAACTTTGATATCTTCCTGGTCTTTCGGAGGGGGTGGCGGAAGTTTCCTTGTAATACCGGTATCAACATCCATTGTTGTGGTCACAAGGAAGAATATTAACAGCAGGAAGGCTATATCAGCCATTGAGCCTGCATTTATTTCACTTACTGATCTCGCCATAATTCACTCCTTTTTATTTAAATATACCCGAAACTCCGGAAAAAATTACTGCAAGTATGGCAGCACCGCCTACAATGTAGGTGAAATATAAACCGGCACCGACAATTCTTGAAATTGATGCTGTAGTTTTAAGTTCCTCAAGTCTGACATTATTAAATGTGTTACCGGCAATTGAGTAGCAAATAAAGCCGATAATGACAAATCCGACAAGAACTGCGAGGACTTTAAGAGCATTTTTAGGATTTTGCCCGATAAAAATTATTGGGAAAACAATTGCAAGAACAGCGGCAATTCCAAAAGCAACGAAACTTGTCGTTATGAAACTGTCAACCACCGAACCTGCATCATCACCCTTGTATAGTACAATTACCTGAAAAACCGCTGCAAGAGCTATCAGAACAAGGGAGACGACTTTAAATATATTAAGAACTATCTTATCCATAATTATTTATTTTTTTGATCGTGTTTTGCAAGAATATCAACAAATGTAATAGAACTATCTTCCATATCATTTACAAGGCTGTCAATTTTAGAAACAAGATAGTTGTAGAATATCTGAAGAATAATTGCAACAATCAGACCGAAAACCGTAGTTAAAAGAGCAACTTTAATACCGCTGGCAACAACTGTCGGAGAGATATCACCTACTGCTTCAATATTATCGAAAGCCTGAATCATCCCGATTACAGTACCCATAAATCCAAGCATAGGAGCAAGGGCAATGAACAATGATATCCAGCTGAGACCTTTTTCGAGTCGTCCCATTAAAACACCTCCGTAAGAAATTATTGATTTCTCAACAATGTCAAGTCCCTCTTCGTATCTGTCAAGTCCCTGTACAAAAATACCTGCAACCGGTCCCCTGGTGTTTTTACAAACTTCTTTTGCGCCGTTAATACCTTCATTTTCAAGTGCTGTCTCTACCTTATTAAGCAATTTCTGGGTGTTTGTTGTGGAAAGGTTCAAATAAATGATTCTTTCAATTACCAGAGCAAGGCCTATGATAAGTACAACAAGAATGATTCCCATAAATCCGGCACCACCCTGTATAAATTTCTCCTTTAAAACCTGGTGGAATGACTTGGGAGCATCAGGCTCTGCTTCCATTGCAGTTTCTGTTGTCTCTGTCTCCATAACGGCAGCAGAATCATCGGAAGTAGCAGTTGTGTCTGTTGTTTCAACTGTTGTTTCTTCCTGAACATCTTGTGCAATGATTACTTTGTTAACACCAAAAGTCAGCACAGTTGCCAACGCGATAAAAGCAATTAATCGTTTCATAGTTAATTTGTATTGATTTGTAACATTAATTATTTAACTTAATTTTTCTCAATTTATTGTTAACTCAGCGGAGAGAGGGGGATTCGAACCCCCGGTACACTTTTGGCGTACACACGCTTTCCAGGCGTGCACCTTCAGCCACTCGGTCACCTCTCCCAGTATGTACCAGTACAAAAATCTCTCTCAAAATGAGGTGGCTAAAGTACAAAAAAAATTAACCTGAAAGAAATAATTGTATTTTTTTTAATGTTTCTCCTTTTTATTTCCTGTTAAATTTACTCCCTTATCATATTTAACTCCCTGATGTTGTTGTCTCTCCCACTATTGAAGTCGTGAGCAATTTAATAATTTTTTCCCTGTCGTTAAAATTTCCCAGTAGGTACATCAGCTTTGCAACGGCAGCTTCGGTTGTAATGTCAAATGCTCCAAGAACGCCGGCCTCTTTCAGCCTGATACTTGTTTCATATTTGCCCATAACCACAGAACCACTCTCACATTGCGATACATTAATAATAAATAATCCTTTCCTGATTGCATTTCTGAGCAATTTGATAAACCAATCCGATGTTGGGGCATTTCCTGCTCCGTAGGTTTCCAGAATTACCGCTTTAAGACCTTTTATATTTAATATTGACCTCACCGTACTTTCAGTAATTCCCGGAAACAGTTTCAGTATTACAATTCCCGTATCAAGATTTTTATAAACTTTTAATTTTTTGAAATTCGGTTTATGGATAGCATTCCTGTTATATTTGATGTAAACTCCGGCATCGGCAAGTACGGGATAATTGGGTGAACGGAATGCTTCAAAGTCATCTGCATTTATTTTGTGTGTACGGTTTCCCCTGAAAAGCTGGTTCTCGAAATAAATGCAGACTTCCGGTACTACCGGGGTTTCATCCTCTTTGGCAGCTGCAATCTCAATTGATGTTATCAGATTTTCCCTTCCGTCTGTTCTGACCATACCGAGGGGGAGCTGGGAACCGGTCAATATTACGGGTTTGTTGAGGTTTTGCAGCATAAAACTCAATGCGGAAGCAGTGTAAGCCATTGTGTCGGAGCCATGAAGAATTACAAAGCCATCGTATGATTCGTAGTTCTTTTCAATTACTCCGGCAAGTTCTGCCCAAAAACCGGGATTCATATTTGATGAATCCACCAGCGGGTCGAAACAATATGAATCTATCTCATAGTTCAGCATTTCGAGTGAAGGAATGATTTTAAACAGATTCTCAAACCGGAAAGGTCTGAGTGCTCCGGTTTTTGAATCTTTCACCATTCCAATTGTGCCGCCCGTATATATTATAAGTATGCTTGTTTTTGAATCCATATCAAACGGGTAATTTAAATAAATCTATCGCGTTTTGTGATGTTATTTCGGCAATAGTATCAACTGTTGTGTTTTTAACCGCTGCAAGTTTTTCAGCAATATAATTCACATAAGAACTTTCGTTTCTTTTTCCTCTGAACGGGGTGGGAGTGAGGTAGGGAGAATCCGTTTCCAGAATTATGTCTTCAAGGTCAATTCGTGCTATGACCTTGTCGAGACCTGAGTTTTTAAATGTAAGAACACCGCCGATTCCGAGTTTCAAACCCAGTTCGATTATTTTTTGAGCCTGTTCATAATCTCCTGTAAAACAATGAAAAACACCTGTCAGTTCATCACTGTTCAGCTTCAGAAGTATTTCGTAAATCTCATCAAACGAATCGCGGGAGTGAATGACAATTGGCAGTTTGTGTTCTTTTGCAAGTTCAACCTGACGACTAAAAGCAATTTTTTGCTCATCAATAAAGGTTTTGTCCCAGTAAAGATCAATTCCGGTTTCGCCTATCCCGTAAAATTTTTGCTTTTTTAGAAGTTCTTCAACCTTTTTCATCTCATCCCGATAATTCTCTTTTACAGATGTAGGATGTAGTCCCATCATCGGAAAACAGTTTCCGGGAAACCTGTCACAAAGGTTCAGCATCGGCTCTGTGGAAGACGAATCAATGTTGGGTAGCAACATATAGCGGATATTATTTTCCAAAGCCCTTTCTACAACTGCTTCCCTGTCGTTGTCAAATTCCTCAAGGTAGAGGTGAGTATGCGTATCAATTAAAAACATCCGGCAAAATTATATTATTTCTCGAATGAAACGGATTTATAATATAAATTTATCCGCTTAACACCGGTTCCTTCGGACTTTTGTATCTACCTGAAATAGTAATCTTTTAGCCATTTGGCATAAACCGGATCAAGAATTTCGATTTTTCCGTTTCGTTCGTCTATAATTTCTTTTGATATCAGAACTCTTTTTATTTTTATGACATTTGCCGATGTGCCGAGCCTGAATTTTTCAATGGTTTCCTGTGAACTGAACTGTTTTACATTATTAATAACCGCATTCAGGAAATTTATTTGGGTTGTACTTAACGATTCGGTAATACTCTGAAACAGCATACTTAATTGCAGCACAAGAGATTCAATGGCATCTGTTATCACTTTTTCAGTTGCTCTTTTCCCGGTTCTTAACCAGGTCAGTTGTGCCAGTTGCTGTACATAATATGGATGGTTTTCGACTAACAGGGCTATTTTAACGGCGAGCTTTTTTGAAATTTTCTTGCCTGTTGCCGCAAATGTCTCAACAATAAACTTTTCCCAGTTTTTTGTTTCTATTTTATCAAGAAACATCAAATCGCCGAATTTATAAAATGGCATTGAAGGTGAAGTGAAAAATTCCATCAGCATTAGGCGTTTGCTTCCGAAAAGGCAGTAAGTTGTTTTTTTGTGGTTCTGCCAGTGAGAACGCAGCTTTTTCAGGAAAGCAAGAGGCTCTCTGAAAAACCCGGTATTTTGAAATTCATCAATACATACTATTATCTTTATTTTCTTTTCAATTGAAATTGCTTCAGCCATATTTAATATTTCATCCGGATTTTCGGATACATCACGCCAGTCAAGCCCGAAACTGATCTCCTGCTGATTATCCGGTGAAAAAGTGATTTTCGGAAGCCACTGTTTGAAGAATTTTTTTGAATTTTCAACTATTTCTTCAAATTTCCCCGACACGGCTTTTATCAAAGCTTCCGACAAAGATTTATAAAAATCCTCTTCCGAACGGATATTGAACATATCAATAAATACGATTTTGTAATTTTGATTCTCTGCCACGACTTCCTTTCCGGCCTTTTTAACCAAAGATGATTTACCCCACCGTCTCGGTGATATCAGAATGGTGTTAATCCCCGAGTAAAAGTTTGTTTTCAGTCGCTGTATCTCTTTTTCTCTGTCAATGAAATTGTTACCGACGGCTATTTTGCCAAAAATAAACGGTGCGTTCATAGCTGCTCACTTTTATGAATGGCAAATTTATGAAAAATATACAAACTAACCAATTGGTAACTAATCAAACAGCTACTAACTAAAAGGAAACTAACCGAAAGGTAAGTTATATTTAATTGTTTTTATTATATTTTTGAAAAAATTTTGAATTGAAAAAGATTCTTGTCATACGCTTTAGCTCCATCGGGGATATTGTGCTTACAACGCCGGTTATCAGGTGTTTAAAGAAGCAGCTTGAAGATGTTGAAGTGCATTATCTTACGAAAAAGCAATTCCTGTCTGTTATTCGGGCTAATCCCCATATTGACAGGATACATACTATTGACGACAGTATTGATGAGATTATCCCGGAACTGAGAAAGCAGAATTACGACCATATTGTTGACCTTCATAAAAATTTCAGGTCGAAAGGCGTGATAATGAAACTGCGCAAGCCTGCAACATCTTTCAATAAGATAAATGTACGGAAATGGCTGGCTGTTAATCTTAAAATCAACAGACTGCCGGATGTTCATATTGTTGACAGGTATTTTCAGGCTGTGGAACATCTCGGAGTAAAAAATGATGATGAGGGTCTTGATTATTTTATTCCTGAGTCTGATGAGGTTAATATGACCGATTTGCCACAGACGCACCGTAACGGTTACATCGGATGGGTTATAGGCGGAACCTATTTTACAAAGATATATCCCGATGATAAAATTATTGAGGTTTGCCGGAAGATTCAAAAGCCTGTTGTTTTGCTCGGCGGGAAAAGTGATGCGGAAAGAGGAGATAGAATTGCCGAAGCTGTTGGTGATAGTGTCTTTAACGCTTGCGGCAAATTCAGTCTGAATGGCTCGGCATCATTGGTAAAGCAGGCCGACAAAATTATAACCAACGACACCGGATTAATGCACGTTGCAGCAGCCTTCCGGAAAGAGATAATCAGTCTTTGGGGAAATACAATACCCGGTTTCGGGATGTATCCGTATATGCCGGGTGATGAGGAAAAGTCAACTATTTTCGAAGTGAAAAACCTTTCGTGTCGTCCGTGCAGTAAACTGGGCTATGAAAAATGCCCTAAAAAGCATTTTGATTGTATGCGGAAGATTGATATTGAAAGGATTGTGGAGACGGTCAGGAAGTGAAATATTATTAAAATATAAAATCTCAGGACTATTCCGCCCCGAAAGACCAAAGCAAAAATTCAAAACTGCTTCAAAGGCAAAAACGGTTTATTCGTAAGTACTGTTTTGGAAATTAGAACATTTGAAAATTGTCTTATATTTGCCTGAAAAATAAGAAACGGGGGTTTTGGGACGGAATGGCGTTATGACCTGTTAAAAAAAAACACTAATGAATATTTTTAAAGCACTAAGCCAGGGAGACGGCAGTATAAACGAAACAAATGTAACATCATTTTTGAGTTATATTTTCAATGAGATTAATGAATTTAGCTCCTCATTCTTATTACTTTTTTTAGAACAAATCGAAACCCATATAGACAATTTTGAATTTCAAGATATACTTGAATATTCAGGAAGAAGTCAAAGACAAAAAGTGAATGATTTTATTGCGAAATATACTTACTATGCTATACCTGAATATAGATTGAGCAGAAATGGGAAAATTCAAGATGTCGATATTTTATTGACAATTTCAGAAAAATTTAATGAAAACGATTGTTGCTATTTTTTAATTGAAAATAAGATAAAAAAAACTGCATTTAAAAAAAACCAATGTGCAGAACAATACAAGTTGTTTAAAACCATTGAAGATTTTCAAGAAAACGTTCCTGTATTCTCTGTCCTTATTACACCGGACTTCCCAAAGTTTTCTTTGATGTTTGACAAAGTAAAAACTGAAAACAAATTGTCAGTTTGGCTTAAATGGGAAAAAGAAAATGAGAGTTCAATAATTGACATATTTCGAAAATTGATTAAACTGGAAAATAATTCCGAAATTCCACCAATTGATACTAACACTCAATACATTTTAAAATCATTTATTGATTACATATCAACGGAGTTGAGTATAAAAGGAAAATCCATAAATTATAGTGTTGCAGGTTCCCAAGTAGCAGAACAAGCAGAATATGAGTTAAACGATAAAAAATATTATCTGAAACGTTTTGATAATAAAATGATCAGAATATTTAATGAAGATAATGAAATAGTTGATGAGCCTGTAAAGCCAATATTGAGAAAAATTATTAAAAAGTACAAACTTGATGTTAACCTGGAGAGAAAATCCGGAGAAAGAAAAAATACTCAAATACTCGGCAGAGATGTGATAAGAGAATTAAATAATAGGTTGTAATCAAGCGATGCCACTTTGCCGGATAAACTAAAAGAGAAAGCCTCATTTCCCGCCGAGATATCAATGCAGGCGGCTTTTACACCGTAAGAACAAAGCTCTCCGTGCTAATTCGTGCAATTCGCGGGCGAATCAAAATCCTTCCTTACTTCATCTCGTACTCTACGAACAGCTCAATAGCCTCATATTCAGCCATTCCGAGTTTGTCGTACTTGCCAGCCGTTTCGCGGTTACGCTCTATTGCAAACCTCCAGATTTCCAT
>CAYOZZ010000486.1:0-3632 GCA_964408535.1 uncultured Bacteroidales bacterium
TGGTGAATTTTTTGAAAGGCTTGGATTTCCAACACTTATGCCCTCGGGAAGGTCGGTAAACACCTTTTCAATTTTCCCGTCTCCCCAGGTATTGGCTGCATTGTTCCAAACGCGTATTATCCCCATATCCCAGTAGTCAATGTCCTGACCTGAAGAATTCTGCATCTTGTTGTAAGCATCGTAGATAATGTACTGTCCGGTATAATCCCATTCAATAGCGTCGGCATATAAAACATTTTCTGTTATCACACCGGGAGTAAATGTCGGATTGTACAAATGATATTTTGCCCATTGCTGAACACCGAAATCATAGACCCAAATAGCTGAGTCAACCCAGGCCGAAACAACAGCAATTCTATTTCCATCCTTACTTACGGCGATATTATCATAACTAGCATCATCAGCAAGGAAATCCTCTTCGAATGTGTTCAGGTCAATGTATTTTATTTTATTCTGCGGTGTGACAAAAACAGCTACAGAGCCATTATCCACAATGCTCGGCTTTTGCTGTAATGCTGTTGTTGAGATTGCAGTAAAATCAGTTGCCTCGGTATTTGAGATGTACAATGTATTCGGGTCGGAACTGTTAACGTCCACTGAAAGAATGTAATCCTGTCCCGGATTTATTTCAAGATCGCCCTGACCGGGAGTTCCACCTCCGCCTTCACCTATCCCAACCTCTGAAAAGGCATTTTTTACGGCATTTGTTTCTGCCGAAGATGCACCGTAAATATCAGTTGAAGCATTAACAAAAGCAACGCGTGCATCAACAAATTGTGAAGATTTTACAAGGTAATCGGTCATTGATTTATACCATATTTTTTCGGCTTTATCTTTTCCGATTGCATCAGCAAATTTATAATATGCAAAGTTCATTATTCCGCTGTTTATGTGTACACCGCCATTATCCTGCGACCCTGTATATTTTTCGCTGACGTGTGCCGGTTGGTAACAGGGGTCATTTAAAGATGTTCCGCCGTTATGCGGATTCGACATATCTCTGAGGTGTCCGGTAGGGTAATAGTTTGTGTTAATCACAACATCTTCCCCAAGGTACCAGTCGTTACGGTCAACCATTGTTCCGGATATATCCGCCATTGATTCGTTCAGGGCTCCCGATTCATCCTGATATTCAAGATTACAGGTATTTTGAATAACGCCATGTCCCATTTCGTGGGCACCAACGTCCAAAGCTCCTGCGAGGGGGCTAAAAACGCTGCCGCCGTTACCGTAAAACATAGCCTGTCCGTTCCAGAAAGCGTTTTCCATACTCGTTCCGTCTTCATTGGCAATATTACAAACCGAAATTATTGTTCCGCCCTGCCCGTTAATTGAGTTTCTGCCATGTGTCGAAAGATAATATTCATAGGTCTCACCTGCATTGTAATGGGCGGAAACAGCTTCCGGTACACTATTCCAGCTGTTGCCGGATGAATTATAATGTGTGAGATTCATATTGTTTCCGGTAGATGTGTTGTTGGCATTGATAGTCCATATTGCACCAACCGGATTATCAGGCAACTGCGATTGTCCCTGATCGAACATAGGACGTGATGCGTCAATTAAAAAGTAATTTCCGCCCACCTGATAGGTGTGTATTGTCTGGGTTACACCGTTGAGGTCGTTTGCCTGTGCTGTGGCGGGACCGTCACTGCAGGTATTATTGTAATGATTCAATATCTCACCGGTTTTTGCATCTACAAAATACTCAAAACGCCTTAAAATATTCGGACGGATTGTCAAATGCCAGGTTAACCTGATATCATTTGATTCAAAAGACGGATTATAAAGAACCAACTCGGAGACAACTCCTTCATACCCCAGCAAGGCTTCTTCAAAGGCCGTGGGCTCAATGAAAGGTGTTGATATGTCGGCTTTTGCTATTTCATAAGCATCGCCGGCAGTAATAGCAGGAGACAAATCCTGAATATCCGGAGTCGGAATGTATTCTCCATTGAATTTCGACATTAAACCGTTTTTACCATGTACAAAGACCTGTCCTCTGTAAACTTTGATATTATTGAAGTACTGTTGCAGTTTAATATGTGTAAGTCCGAATTCGTCATTATGGAATTCTATTGTTTTAAACTCATTATCAGGCTGCTGAATACCAATGATATCCTTAATATTGTTTAGATATTGAAAAGCCGCCTGCTCAACACTCGCTTTTGAATTTGAATTAAACTGAATATCAGACTTTTTACTGCCTTCAAGAAAAATTACCTGCCCTTTTTTGTTAAATTTCAGATTCTTATATGTCCGGCTGTTTTCTGCTGACATCGGTGCAAAAGGAATTGATTTATAGGAAACACCTGAAACCGGAAGTGTTTTGTTGCTTTTTGCCGGAATTGGTGAAAGCCCCTTAAGACCAATTGAGGATTTGGCAATTGCTGTCTTCTTTTTTACATTAAACGGGTTTTGTTTTTGAGCTTGTACTGTCAGGCCAATCGAAACAATTAAGCCTATGAGGAAAAGTAGAAGTTTTTTCATAACGCTGTATTTTATTGATTATTAATTATATGGATGAGTTTGTCGTACATTTTTTTTGCATTTTCAGGTGGATTTGCATCTCCACCCCAGATTATTTTATGGGTTATGGAGTCGTTTTTAAATCCGATGAATTGTGACATATTTCCGGGAACGGAGAAATTTAATGTATCCAACCCGTTACTCAAAAAATCGCGGAAGAGTGCTTTTGCGTCTTTCGCTGAAATAGTGGTAACCTGAGTTGTTTCATTTGTGAGACTGTTAAGTTTGTTAATAACGCCGTCATACTTTAAAATGTATTCGTTTGTAGCGCCTGTAATACCGCCTCCCGAACCGAAAATGAGGTCGCTTTTTGAAAAATTTTGCAATTCCCGGGACGGCGTACAACCGGCAAACAGTAAGATTGTAAATACGAATAATAATGATTTGTTCATTGCAATTTAGTTTTTGTTCAATGCAAAATTAGGAAAAATTTTTAAATAGTCAAAATTTGAAGGATTTAATTATTAACCGGTGGATGTTAGTTTGCTGCAAGGTGGAATATTCTTTTACATTTGCACTCATAAACTGAAATATATGAAAATGGATTGTTCGGTAATAATTCTTGCCGCAGGCAGGTCGGGCAGAATGGGGAAGCCCAAATTTGCATTGCGGTATAATGATGAAATGATATTTCTTGAAGAGGTTGTCTCACAGTTCCTTACTTTTGGTTGTGGCGAAATTGTCATTGTGTTAAATGATGAAGGATATTCCGGATTTCAAAATCTTAACATCGCTTTCCCCGAAAATGTGAAAATTGAAATAAATCATCATCCCGAAAAAGGGCGGTTTTTTTCATTGCAAACCGGTTTGTTATGTTTGAACAGTAAAAGGTATGTGTTTGTGCATAATGTTGATAATCCATTTGTTACGCAAAGAGATTTGGGATTGTTATTTAACGGCATTTCAGGATACGATTTCTGTGTTCCTGTTTATGAAGGCAGGGGAGGACACCCGGTTTTATTATCCGAAACCGTTATAGATGGGATTTTATCTGAAAATGATGTTAATATCACTTTGCGCGATATTATGAAAAGGTATTACGGAAAAAGGGTGGAGGCGGAGAGTGATAAGATTCTTGTGAATATAAATACTGTTGAGGATTA
>CAYOZZ010000487.1:0-2461 GCA_964408535.1 uncultured Bacteroidales bacterium
TTTTATATAGTGAAGCTTTCGACAGGTTTTACAAAGGACATTGTGAAAATCTGAATCACAGATTATTGCAGCATAATCTGGGAAAGACAAAGTCAACAAAACCATTTATCCCCTGGAAATAAATATTTGCTATGGATAATAATACTGAAAGTCGGTTAATGCTTGACATTAGCAAACCGGCGAAAGAATTTAAGGAGCATTTAGAATTACCAAACAATATAATTGTTTTCATCAAATATCCCCAATTAAATTATAGCAAAAAAATAGTATCTTTAAGGTAGATATGAACCGGCTTGATTTGTTTATGAAAGGTACTTCCTCATCATACGCAAAAGTTTTTTTGTAATTATCGGCTTGCTGATATATTCATCGGCTCCGGCTTCGAAGGCCTTTTTGTCATCACCTGAGAGGGCATAACCTGTCTGTGTTATGATGGGCAAGTGGGGGTTAAACGATTTAATGATTTTTGTTGCCTCATAGCCGTCCATTTCAGGCAGTTGAATATCCATCAGTACAATATCAATATCGGGATTTGACTTTGCAATATCCACTGCCTCTTTTCCGGTTACGGCGTGAAAAATTGTTGCCCCTGTTTTTTTTAATAAAACTTCAAGGAATAGAAAGTTCGTCTCCTCATCTTCAACAACAAGGATTTTTTTCCCTTTCCAGTTATCTTTTTTGCCGTATGGAGTTGTAAGTTTATCTTTAGGTTTACTTTCCTCATTTGTAACAGGTTTGTAGGGAATTGTAAAATAAAATGTACTTCCCTTCTCCACTTCCGACTCAACATGGATATTCCCACCCATCTCCTCAATAAATGCTTTGCAAATCGAGAGTCCGAGGCCAGTCCCCCGGTAAAGCCTTTCGTCGGTGTTATTGTCAGCTTGCCGAAACCTGTCAAAAATTATTTCAAAATCTTCTTCGGGAATACCGATTCCCGTATCTTTAACCCAAAACTCAATAAACTCCCCAACAATTCTGTATCCGAAACCTATTTGGCCGACATCGGTAAACTTAAATGCATTATCAATCAAATTAGTAAAGATTTGATTCAGTTTTGTATTATCCAAATTTACAAATGCATTATCGTTACCAAGATCACATTTGTAATACAACTCTATGCCATTTTCCCTGGCAGTTGGTGAATAAAAATCATAAAAATCTTTTATCAGTTTATTAAGATTTGTAATTGTTTCGTAAACTTCTATTAATCCTGCTTCAATTTTCGAAATATCAACCAAATCATCAATTATTGAAAGCAACTGTGTGCAACTTGACTGAACCACATTAAAATACTCTTTACGCTGATGATGGCTAATATCTTCCTCACACATTAAATTTGAGAAGCCGAGTATGCCGTTCATCGGTGTTCTGATTTCGTGGGATATATTGGCAAGGAAGGCTGATTTTAATTTATCGGTCTGTTCAAGTTTAACATTTTTCTCCTGCAAAACGACATTTAATCTTTCCAGTTCGTTTGATTTCTTTTCAAGCTGATGCAGATTTTCCTGCAAATTATCCCTCATCTGCAAAAGGGCTTTCCCAAGAATATCATCTCTTGACAGCAGTTTATAATCAGTATCGAAATTCCACTTACCAATCTCAACTGCAAATTTTACATTTTTTGAAATGGTTTCGCTGAGAACTGCAAGAGACATTTCCATATCACCGATTTCATCATTGGAAGAAATTTCAATTATCTCAGGTTTCTCCCCTTTTGTTAACAGTTTCAAATCGGAATCTACAGCCTGAATCCTTTTGATAACAAATTTATTAACAAGTAAAATAAGAATAACAGCAACCAGGCCTACCAATACTAAAGCCGTTCCAATAAATATATAAGTTATTCTTCGAAGATTCTTAAAATAGAGCGAAAGATCAACCTGCAAAATCCCGATTCCTTCACTATTACCTGCAAAATTTTTAACAGGAATGATAGCATATTTATAATCTCCTTTACTGATCACGCTCCTTTGAGAAACACTATCAATATGCTCCGGAGTAACATTTTCGGTTATAAATCCGGGGGTTTTATCTATTAATGCATAATTCCCGATCTGTATGATCTTTTGAGGAATATTTGATGCGCTGTCTTCAAGAAAATTAGCACCAATATTCAGTAAATCTTTTCTTATAAAAACTGCAAATTCTTCATTTTTCATTGAACTGACATGATTGAGTATTTCTTTTATATCAAAGAAAACTTCAACTGCTCCCAAATAAGTACTGTCACTGGAAAAAATTGGAGCTACACCTCTTATAACAAAACCTGCCCTGCCGGTTTCAATTCCTTTTACAGGTTTATGAGTTTTATTAACATAAATAATTGTTTTTCTGAACTTTGACACATCATCACCCTTTTTCTCAGACCAGCTACGAAAAAAAGAACGTGCCGGAGGAAGATGAAAGTGTATTTTGGGAGTTAATCCCGTATTACGCTTTATAGATTCTGTTATATATT
>CAYOZZ010000488.1:0-4479 GCA_964408535.1 uncultured Bacteroidales bacterium
GTATAAAAACAGGGCATTAGTATTTCTTGCAACCGGAAAAACAGAGAATGCCTGCAACGACCTTCACAAATCCCTTGAGCTTGGCTTTACAAAAAAGTTTGGCAATGAAGTTGAAGAGTTAATTGCAGAAAAATGTAAAAAATAAAAAATAAAAAGCCGGATGCTGATATCACCCGGCTTAACAACCAATTATTTATTAACCTAAATTTATTCTATGTAAAATAGAACAGAAGCAAGACATACAAAAAGTGCAATGGTTGCACAAAAATTAAAAATTATTTTCAGGTTTCATTATTGCCCCTTTGTTTTTCTTTCCGTCTATTCTGACTTCGAGAGGATTGGCGAATCTCAGATGGCGAATAAATTCATTCTCATATACCGGGGAAATTGCATTTAAAAAGTCCAAATCATAGTATCCGTCGTTTATATAAGGATTAATTGTGAAATACCCTACCCTGAAAGAGGTCAGATTCTGAAAGAAGTGTGTTCCCTGACTGGGGTCAATACGGTAGTTTTCGAGGCCGGACTCAACAATTACCCTTGCAGCCGATATGTGAGGCCATTTCACGGGGATACCAAGCCAGGGATCGGTGGAGCCCCATCTGCCGGGTCCTATCAGAATATAATTTCTCCCCTCCGATAAAAACCTTTCATTTAATTTCCCGACAGTTTCGGCGATTTCCCTGCTTCTCGCCGGATTAAAAGAGTCGGGTTTTACATAAACCAGATCATACAAATTATCAATTATTCCGTTTCCAAGTGCAGAATTTGAAAACACAATGGTCTCCTCCTCTTTTATTTCCGAAAAACCGACATAAGACGTTTCTTTATTGTCAACAATAGGACGAATCTGCAACAGATTAAAAACAACCGGTTCATCTTCAGGCCGGTTAAGATTTACCGCAAACTCAATTTCCACCGGAATATTCATCTCCTTCTGACCAATCTTCAGTGCCGTATCAAGAATATCGGCAAGCGGAAAAGTATTGTGTTGCAATATATTTGCAAAAGTTATCAATTTCTTCCCCTCATAATTTACACCATCTCTTAAAATATTATTCTGAAAATCAAATGTAGATGCAAGATGCAAAATGGAACCATCCTTTTCAGCCTCCCTGACAGGTAGTTTCACGATATTAATTCCGTCATCGGCCGAAGGTTTGAATTTTTCAGGTTTCAGGTCAAGCGCATAAAAGAACTTCTGGGTTTCTCTTAGAGCCATATCCGGAGAGG
Organism: uncultured Bacteroidales bacterium; assembly: GCA_964408535.1. Taxonomy (GTDB): domain Bacteria; phylum Bacteroidota; class Bacteroidia; order Bacteroidales; family JAADJA01; genus JAADJA01. Next base: position 1,234 of record CAYOZZ010000488.1, read on the forward strand.
ATAACTGTAAAACCTTTTTCGGATGTTTCGGCGAAAACCTTAGAGTTGTTCCGCCTTCAACAATATACTTTCCAAGTCCGAGTGCAACATTGGCTATTCCGTCCTCAGGTTTTTCCTGACCTATCGGATAAAAATTTATTGAGCGGGCAACTCCTGAAAATGTGGGGTAAAACCTGTCGCCATACTTTGTACCGCAAACCTCCTGAAGAACGATAGCCATTTTTTCTTCGTCAATAACATTCAGCGTGGCATTCATATATGACTTGCTGTCTTTATAAAAAGCCGATGCATAAACACTCTTGATTGCATCACCGAGCATATTTATCATCAGTCTCTCGCTATTCTCGACAAACGGAACCATATATGTGGAATAAATTCCGGCAAACGGCTGATAATGTGAGTCTTCAAGAAGGCTCGAAGATCTGATTGCAATAGGATTATTTATAACGGAAACAAAAGTATAAAGGTCTTCGTGAATCCTGAAAGGAAGCCTTGCTTTTACAAACCTGTCAAGTATCTCCTGATCAGTATGATTATCTGACAAAGCTATTTCATAAAGATTATTCTCCTCCATAAACTCATCAAAGATATCGGTACACAGAACTACTGTCCGCGGTATCGTAACAATGACATTCTCAAATTTGTCAAGGATATGATTCCTGTGAATCAAGGAATCGAGGAATGCAAGCCCCCTTGCTTTTCCCCCGAGTGAGCCGTCGCCAATTCGCGAAAACGTCAGGTATTCATCAAAACTGTCGCGATAAAACTCGGCAATCACACCCCGTGCTTTACTAAGACGATAGCTGGCAATGGCGTCAAACATAAATCTTCTTACATCCTGAAGATCGTCGAAATCCTCAATACGCAAATCCCTGATTAAATCGGCAAGCGGAAACAATGCCCTCGCCCGGAACCATTTCGAGAAATGATTTCTCGTAATATGATACTCAAGTGATTGATCGGGCACTTTAAACAATATCTCCTGAAATGCCTTCAGAGTTGCAGCCCGCATTATCTCCTTACCGGTTTTCGGGTCAACAAAAATAAAATCACCAAAGGCAAAATACCTGAAAATAAAACTTCTTAACTCAAACGAAAGTGATTTTGAGTGTTTATTAATAAAACCCACCTTTATCTCTTTCGCCATTTTTCCCGCATTTGCCTCAGACGACTGAAGCAGCAACGGCATATATTTGTCTTCCTTTTTAATTTTTTCACAAAGCCTTATTCCCGCCATCCTGTCCATTTCGCCATTATGCTTGTATGCCAAATCCGTAATAACACCGAGCATATTTTGCTTATACTTCTCATATAACATAACAGCCTCCTCATACGATGTCGCCAGCAATATTTTCGGTCTTCCCCTCATTCTGAGCATCTTCTGGTGCTCATTCAGTCCCTCGGTCATAAACTTTAAAGACTGCTTAAAAATTATTTTATAAATATTCGGCAGGTAACTGGAATAAAACCTTATTGAGTCTTCAACAAGCAAAATGGTCTGAACACCGACCTCCTCAACATCGTGTTCCACATTCATCTTATCCTCAATAAGTTTGATAATGGCAAGAAGTATATCGGCATTACCCAGCCAGCTGAAAATGTAATCAATTGCGCTAAGGTCTTCCTGATCAACCTTTAATGTAACCTCCCTTGAAAAATGTGTCAGAACAACAATAGGTATCTCCGGATACTCAAGTTTTATATGCTCGGCAAGCTCAAATGTATCCGATTCCTCTGCACTAAGCATCGTTATTATCAAATCAATATGCTCCTCCTGAAGTTTCACCAGAGCATCTTCCTCCGAATTGGCAAGTATAAACTGCGGCGGATATCTCAGGTTCAGTGAAACATATTCATTGAAAATCTGTTCGTCAATACGTCCGTCATCTTCAAGAATAAAAGCATCATAAGCACTGGATATCAACAGAACATGATAAATCCTTTTCTTCATCAGATTATGAAAGGATGTATCGGTAAAATAATATTTTCTGGAATGCTGTAAATGAGGATTGACCATAACTTTATTATTCTGCTAAATATGTTTCTTTAAAAACCGCCTTTTTATTGATAGACAAATTTAAACCAAATTTCACATATTTTCATCATTAATAAAAATTAACTTTGAAATTCGCATAAAATATGCTATATTTGGAATTTCAAAAAAAGGAGGGAAAAATGAATGCACAACATCACTATTCCGACTATCCCTGGAGAAACATATTTGAAAAATACTTCAGTGATATTATTAACGACCAAAAAACAAAAATAGAAAAACCGGGACCTTACATTTCAATTTCGAGAGATTTCGGCTGTATGGCAAACAATATTGCCCGGCAACTTTCAAAAGAGTTGACCAAAAGGAATAAGGCCGCAGGAATCAACAGGGAATGGAAATGGATTAATAAAACCATCCTTGAGGAATCGGCGAAGGCTCTTGACCTTTCACCTTCAAAGATTGAGTATGTCTTTCATTCGAAAAAGAAAACGGTTATGGATGAAATAATCGGTGCGATGTCGCAGAGATATTACAAAAGTGATAAAAAAATCAGAAACACAATCATTGAGGTAATACGCAACATTGCAAAAACAGGCTATGTCATTATCGTAGGACGGGGTGGTGTGGCTTTTGCAAATGATAACCCGGCGTCACTACATATTAAACTTACCGCCCCTATTGAGTGGCGTGTCGAAAGGATTAGCAACAGTTATAAAAAGACAAAATCAGAAGCACTTAATTATATCCTTGAAATTGATAAAGAACGTAAATTTCTGATAGACAGCTTTATGGGATTTGACACCGATTTATCAATCTTTGATGTTGTCTATAATCGCAAAACCCTCAAAGAGAATGAAATTATTACTTCCATCATTAACCTTTTGGAGATGAAGAAGTTAATATAAAAAGGCAGAAAGATTTTTAAGAAGGCACTATTCCGCCACCAAGGCTCTAAGGCACTAAGAAACACTAAATCTTTGTGAAACTTTGTGGCTTCGTGACTTCGTGGCAAAAAAAACAGAAGGCAGAAAGATTTTTATGAAGGCACTATTCCAGCCACCAAGGCTCTAAGGCACTAAGAAACACTAAAAAACTTTGTGAAACTTCGTGGCTTCGTGACTTCGTGGCAAAAAAACAGAAGGCAGAAAGTTCCTGAGAAGACACTATTCCGCCACTAAGACTCTAAGGCACTAAGAAACACTAAAACTTAGTGACTCCTGATCTAATTAGTTTTGAATTTGAATTCAACC
>CAYOZZ010000489.1:0-7230 GCA_964408535.1 uncultured Bacteroidales bacterium
TGCGTCAGACTGCTCCGTTAAACCTATTGCAGAGCGGTGACGCAATCCGAAATGCGAAGGAATATCACTCCTTGATGAAACAGGTAAAATACACCGTGCCGCAACAATTTTATTATTACGGATTATCACTGCTCCATCGTGTAAAGGACTGTTTTTAAAGAAAATATTTTCGAGAAGTGAGGCGGAAATTCTCGCATCAAGCCTCTCCCCTGTTTCAACAAATTGTTCAAGTCCGCTCCGGTTTGAAATGATTATAAGAGCTCCGGTTTTCGTTTCCGACATATAACGGCAGGCATCAATAATCTCATCAATATCAAGCTGTACGGTTCCTCCGACCTCGAACTTCCAGAAAAGCAATCTGTGACGTTTTTTCTTAATAAATCCGGGAGTACCGAGCATCAGAAGAAATTTCCTGATTTCAGGCTGAAAAACCACTATAAGCGCAATGAATCCCACACTGATAAAAGCACCGAAAATCTCGCTCAGCATCTCCATATCAAGAGCCGTAACCAGCTTCCAGAGAAGATAAAAAGCCACAATACCAAAGAAGATATTTATGGCAACAGTCCCCTTTAACAAGTTGTACAACTCGTAAAGCAACAGGGCAACAAGCAGGATATCAAGGATATCCAGAAACTTTATTTCTATAAATGACAATAAAACAGGCAGCATACCTTTCAGAATAAAAATCCAAAAGTATAAAAAAGATTTAATCTATAACTACCTTAATTTACCGAATTGTTAATAATACGATAAATAACCTACTCGTAAAAACAGATGTAAGTGCTGATTTCATCAACTTTCAGCTTGAAATTCGTACGGTCGGGAATCTCAAACGACTCTCCCGTTTTATATCCCACCCAGTCATTGGCGCTGTCGTTCCAAACATAAATTTTACCCGACGTAACCGTGTAACGCTCATTACCGATAGCTCCGAATTCATACTCTCCAACTTCAAGAATTCCAACGGATGCCGATTTGCCATCCTTTTCATAAGTCAGTGACTGCACCCTGTCGCCGTGATATTTTCTTAATTTATACATAATACAAAGTTTAAGTTTATATTAATTTTATACATAATATTACTTCATTACCCAACTTCACCATCTCAGGCAATTGCATTCTCGGGACAAACCTTCACACATATCATACATTTACGGCAGGTCTCATTCCGTATCCATGCTTTGCCGTCTTTCATAATAATTGAATCAAACGGGCATTTTTCAATACATATCCCGCAACCCGTACACAAATTTACATCAACTACCGGAAAAAGCGAAACATTTTCCTGACTTTTTTTATCGGCAGTAACATTTTCCTTCCGGTTACCCCTCTCTGCCCCGGATTTCTGTCCGGTATCTCTTATCATCATTGCACCGCAGGCAGGACAAATTTCCTCCGAGCAGGGAAATCCCGGTGTGTGTGGAATTTTATTTCCGCAGTCGGGACAGATACAAAAGCCACCGCCTCCTGCCCCCGGTCCCTGTCTGTGGCCACTGCCTCTGCCCCGTCCAAAGCCGCCCCCGCTACCACGGCCATGTCCCTGTCCACCAAATCCTCTGCGTCCCATATCCGGTTTATTTAACCTTGTTGTAAGCCTCTTTCAAAGTTATCTCTCCCACATCCGGCACCATTTTTATTCCGGCAGCCTGAATAACTTCGGCAGCCTTAGGTCCGAAATTTCCACCGGTTACAACAATATCGGCGCCAAGCGAAACAACCTTTTGTCCTGCCTGGACACCCGCACCATGACCGGCTGCTTTATTCTCAGCATTTGAATGCCAGGTCAGTTCATCTTTTTCTTCATCATAAAGCGCAAAACCTTCGGCTCTGCCAAAACGGGAATCAACCGTAGAATCCCAGTTACCTCCTGTTGCTGCAAATACTATTTTCATATTTCCTCCTTTTATTAAACTGTTTTTAAAATTTTTTTCCAACTTTCTCTGATTATCCTGCTTATCATCCCGCTATCGTGTTCCACAATTGTTTTACCTGCCGTTATTGCATCGGCAAAAGTCAGGTCATAGGGCAGTTCTGCTATCAGAGGTATTTTATTATTATTTAAAAATCTTTTTATCTCCTGCGTAATATCATCGTTAAGGTCGGCTTTATTGATAATACAGACCGATTTTATACCAAACTTGCCTATGAGTTCGGCCACACGGCTCATATCATGCAATCCCGAGACAGTTGGTTCCGTAACTATTACCACGAGGTTGGAACCTGTCACGGAAGCCACAACCGGGCATCCTATTCCGGGAGAGCCATCGGCAATCACATAAGGAATGTTATTCTCCTCAGCAATCCTTTTTGCCTCTGTCCTGACCTGTGTAACCAGCTTACCCGAATTGTCGGCGGCAATTGCAAGCCTGGCATGAACCAATGTGTTGTCAACCCTTGTTTTTGAGATAAAAAAATCTCCCGAAAGGCTGTCCTTCATTGTTATCGCTTCTGTCGGGCAAACGTGAAAGCAATAGCCGCAACCTTCGCAGTTAATCTCATCAATTATATATTGCCCGTCAATTATCGGTACTGCATCAAATCTGCATACATCCTTACATTTTCCGCACTTAATGCATTCATCCTGATTTATTTCGGCAATCTTTCCGCTGTAAAACTTCTCTTTATGTTTAAAGTCGGGTTTTAACAGCAAATGCATATCGGCGGCATCAACATCACAATCGGCAACAACCACCTCCTTACCTCCCAATACTGCATAAGAGGCTGTAATTGAAGTCTTTCCGGTTCCGCCCTTTCCTGATATTACCACTATCTCCTTCATCTATCTTATCATTTTTACATTCATACTGATTTTCCCGATTTCATCCCTTATTTCTTTAATGTCATCAATCAGCAATTTACCATTTGAATATAACTTTGCCGCTTCATGCATTTGGGGGATTTTTCCGAAAACCGGGATACCGTTCTTTTCGCAAAACCTTTCAACCTCATCATTTCCTATTCCATATCTGTTAATAACAACAGCAAACCGCTTATCAAGCTCTTTCATTGTGTCAACTGCAAGTTTCAGGTCGTTCAGTCCGAACGGTGTCGGTTCGGTAACAAGCAAAACAATATCGGCATCCTTAACAGCCTCTATTACAGGGCAGGATGTTCCAGGAGGCGAATCAATAATTTTAATATCGTCATCGGAAAATTCAGAATCCAGAAACTCATGAGTTTGTTTTATCAGCGGGACAGCCTGTTCAATACCGATATCAAGCCTGCTTTCGACAAAATGCAAACCGTTATCAATTAAAAAGTAACGCATTTCACCCATTCTGTCGGCTTTCATAGGCAAGGCATTTTCAGGACATAACTCCGAACAGGCATAACAGGAGTGACACAGTTCGGGAAAAATAAGCACCGAAACTCCAATGTATGCCAATGCATTGAAATTACATACATCGGCGCATTTTTTACAAAAAGTACATCTGTTTTCAACCCACTCGGGGACCATTCTGTACTTTACCTCACTCTTTTTCAATTGCCCTTTTATAAAAAGTCCTGAGTTCGGCTCCTCAACATCCAAATCCGCTAAAACAACGTTACGGTTATCACTGTTCTCCTGCACAATAAAAGATGCAAGATTAACCGCCAGTGTAGTCTTCCCTGTTCCGCCTTTACCGCTTGCTATTGCTATTTTCATTCTTTTAACAAAAAACATCACCCGGAACCCCGAAACGGAAAAATCAAAACCGGCATATTTCCGGTTCGGAAGTTTTCCTGAAAAGATTCCGGGTGAACATTAATTAACTATCAGACTTTTTCCTGAGATCATCCAGTCTTTTCTGCATTGCATCAAGACGATCCTTTAAAACGCGGATGTCATTTTCGATAAACGTCTCTTCCTTGACATCCGAATTTTCGGCATAATAACCTTGTGCAAAACGACCTCCGCGACCATATCCGAATCCGCCGCCAAAACCTCTACCGTATCCGCGACCGAAACCGCGTCCGCCACCATGTCCATATCCGCCACCCGCATTCATATATCCCGGAGTATCATATCCTGCACAACGTCCCAGACCTCTGCCTGTCATAGGGCCTGCTCCTTCAGGACCCGTTCTGTCACCTCTTGGCATAATAACCTCCTTTTTTAATAATTAATAACTTATTTTATTTTCAGGTTGCAAAGATAATGAACATATGTTCATAATGCAACTATTTTTATATTTTTTTTATTAAAAAATGTTAACCCTGAATTTATGAGAGAATTTTTATATTTTTACAACGAAATTTGCAATGGATAAAACCGGTTGCAAACCCAAATGAATTTTTTATATTAATATTAACAGCAAATGAAAAACACACCGATAAATTACGAAGTAGTAAGCAGGAAAATCAAAGAGAGCGGACTAACAAGTGTCGGCAAAGCTTCAATCAGGGAAATTAAAAAGCTTGTTGATCAAATAGAAGCCGAAACAGGAGACAAGTTTATCAGAATGGAAATGGGAGTGCCGGGGCTACCTCCTACTCAAATAGGAGTTGAAGCTGAAATTGAGGCTCTGCAAAATGGAGTTGCCGCCATTTATCCTGACATTTACGGAATCCCGCATCTGAAACCGGAAATTGCACGATTTGTTAAGCTTTTTCTCGATATTGATGTAAATTCCGAAGGATGCCTGCCGACTGTCGGATCAATGCAGGGAGGTTTTGCCGCATTTATGACTATTAACAGAATGCATAAGGAGCGTGAAGGCACACTTTTTATTGACCCGGGATTTCCTGTACATAAACAACAAATAAAGGTTTTGGGGCAGGACTATATGTCGTTTGATGTTTATAATTACAGGGGAGAAAAATTAAGAGAGAAATTAGAATCGTTCCTGAAAACAGGTAAAGTTTCATCTATTCTCTATTCAAATCCGAACAACCCATCCTGGATATGCTTCACCGACACCGAGCTAAAAATAATCGGTGAACTTGCAACAAAATATGATGTCGTTGTGATTGAAGACCTTGCATATTTCGGGATGGATTTCAGAAAAGATTATTCCATTCCCGGTGAACCGCCTTTCCAACCTACGGTTGCAAAATACACCGACAACTGGGTAATGCTTATTTCAAGCTCAAAAGTGTTCAGTTATGCCGGCCAGAGAATAGGGATGATGGTTATATCCGATAAAATTTTTAACACAAAAGCACCGGATTTATTGCGCTATTACAGCTCCGAATATGTCGGTTACGCATTAATATTCGGCTCGATTTATTCTTTGAGCTCAGGAACATCACATTCGGCTCAGTATGCCCTTGCAGCAATGCTAAAAGCTGTGAACGACGGCACAATAAACCTTACACAGCCGGTAAAAGAATATGGCGAAAAGGCGCACATAATGAAGAAAATATTTACGGATAACGGATTTACAATTGTTTATGATAAAGATGAAGACAACCCCATTGCAGACGGATTTTATTTCACCTTTTCATATCCCGGATTTACAGGAGAAGAGCTGCTGAATGAACTGGTCTATTACGGTGTAAGTGCCATCTCGCTTGCTATCACAGGTAGCGAACGACTTGAAGGAATAAGAGCCTGCGTTTCGCTTGTTAAAAGAGAGCAGTTCCCGGATTTGGAATACAGGCTAAAGAAGTTTCACGAAGATCATCCGATATAGGTGAAAGCGCTAATAACTTGTTGGTGAAAACACGGGCAGCAGGTTTATGGTCCACTAATTTCACGAATTTGCACTAATTAAGATTGAGGGTAACGGTCAAGAAGCCGGTATGGGATAAGATTTATGGTTAGGGAGACCAACCACAAACCTAAACTAATAACCATACCGGCTTCATAAATATAATCACGTACAAAAATGTCCTGCCGGGATGATCTGTTTTTAATAAGTCTTGTAAAAGATTGAAAGGTCTGGTTAGCACTCCATAGACTCTATGCAGGATTACAAATCCTGTGAATATTCAGTTCGGGATTCGGAAATCCCGAATAGCACGGATAAGGAGGCCTTCTGGTTAAGCAGTACTGTTTTTGTATGGCTAACCGATATGTGGCATTTTGCACAAATGATTATGAAGCTTTCGTTTGTTATTGCAATTGTATTTTATAAGCCGCTATTTTCCTGGTATTTCGATGCAGCCGTATATTCGGTTGCTTTTAGTATTGTTTTTGAATTGTTTTACAGTAAAATATTAATAAGGAAGAAATGAAAATTGAGAAAGAACAGATTGAAAAATGGAAGAAACAGCACGGCAAAGTGTTTGAAATTACGGTTGATGATAAACACGGATACCTGAAGAAACCCGACCGTAATGTTATAAAACTTGCATATTCGCGCATAGCTGTTCAAGACCCTATTGGAGCCTGTGAAGTAGTTTTGCAGAATTGCTGGCTCGGCGGTGATGAAGAGCTTAAAGGTGATGATTATATAGGAGGAATGGTAGCTCCAATAACAGAGTTGCTGAATATAAAAGAAGGGCATTTAAAAAACTGTTAAGCCGCATAAGCGGCGACCCTGAAGATAACTGGATTGGGTTTATTGATTCGCTGATGATGTATCATTATAAGGTTGATCCGGAACAATGGACGGACGAACAATGGGCAGAAAGGTTTAAGCACCTTGAATATATATTGAAAAATCGCAATTAATGTTCTTTGGCTTCTTTGTCTTTTTTGGTAAAAATAATAATATCGCTGCCTTTGTTCCATCCCGTTAAAACAACGATGAACCATAAAAAGGCGATTATTGAAAGGATGGTAAGAACCGGATTGCCCGTCAGAGCCGGTAAAAATATTTCATCAAAAAACCATTTAAGATTATCCATAATAAAAAGCTTTTTGCAAAGATAGTGAAAAAATGACCGATTATCAATACAATATAATAATAAAATCAACCGGGTTGAATGTACTCGGCAAACTTGTTAAGTTTGCGCTGCTATAACATAATTGTTGTCGTTTTTTTTAACAACACCGAATTCCACTCTCTCACAACCTATGTCCCCAAAACATTGTTGAGACAACAATGCACCTTCGCTATTTAGTTTTATTATCCATATATCTGGATCATATTCACATAAGGAATGATTTCCTGACACATCTCCATCGTTAGAATAAGTGTTGATGGTTGCAACAATTCTATGATCATCAGTTTCAAAAATATTCTTCCCACCTCCTTCTCCGTTTGAACCACCAAGCGCATTTTGCCAAAGAATGTTTCCATAATAGTCTATTTTAACAATCCAAGCATCGCCTTCCCCGTGCAAACCCGAAACATCACC
>CAYOZZ010000490.1:0-29125 GCA_964408535.1 uncultured Bacteroidales bacterium
TATGTATCTTCAAGTGCTGGTGGAAAAGAAATTGCAAAGCCAATGGAAAAAACTTCACATAATTACAAATCAGGGAAAATCGAAATGGCTTCTGGATACAGTGGCAATAAAATCAAGTTTAAACCAAAAGACGGAAAAGAGCTATCATTTTATAAAGTTTATCGTGACGGCAATCCAATCGGAACTACAACGGATACGGTATTTACAGATTACAACTACCCTGGCTTTAGCCTTTACTATATATACTATGTTACTGCAATCTATGATTCAGTTTATGAGTCGGTTCCTTCAAATTCCGACACGGCATATTTTGCAACCGGCATTAGTGAACACACAGGCAAATATTTAAAAATATTTCCAAATCCTGTTTCAGATATGGTAACCATTATTTCCAAAACATTAATTAACAGAATTAAGCTGTTTACAATTTTTGGTCAGATGATTCTTGAAACTGACCCTCAGGATGATAACTGCAAAATTGATATGTCTGATTTTGAAAAGGGTATCTATTTAATTAAGGTTGAAACTAAAAACGGAATTGTTGTAGAGCAGATTATCAAGAATTAGCAACACCAATAAGAAGCAGAGAAATATATATTGTTTGCTTATTATAGTAACAAGGGGCCACCAAAATTTGGTAGCCTCTTTTCTTTTGTTACTTTTGCAACCTTTAAACACTAATGTATGTCAGGTAATAATAAGTTTTCCAGTATAAAATCATTTAAACAATTTTAAAATTATGAAACGAATTTCTATTTTACTTTTTATCCTGTCCGGTTTTTACTATTTATCAATGGCCGGCATTGTCAATGAAACAGTTGCAGCAAAAGTTGCAAAAAATCATTATATCGTTTATTCTGACGGTCAAAATCCGGGTACGGTTTCCCTGGATTTAGCTTTCACAAAGACAATTAAGGGACAACCTGTTTATTATATATTCAATATTGGTGATAATAATGGATTTGTTATTGTTTCGGCTGAGGATAATGTCTATCCTGTTCTCGGATATTCATTTTCAGGAAGCTACACTCCTCAAAACAGCCCGGAAGCAGAAAACTTCAATTATTGGATGAAAAACTATTCCGATCAGATTGTTTATGTTCGTGAAAACTCACTTTTAGCGGACAATACGATTTCGGCAGCCTGGAGCCAATTAACGGATAACATTCCCACCCCGAAAAGTTTCGATAATGTTCCACCGCTGTTAACAACAACGTGGGATCAGGGCACTTACTACAATGCGCTGTGTCCTCCGGCCAGCGGCGGACCCGGCGGCCATGTTTATACAGGCTGTGTTGCTACCGCAATGGCGCAAATAATGAAGTATCATAATCATCCCGACCAGGGAACAGGCTCTCATTCATACAACTGTCCGGGATACGGAACTCAGTCTGCCAACTTCGGGGCAACAACTTATCAGTGGTCTTCAATGCCAAATTCATTAAATTCACCAAATACAGCAGTTGCCACTTTAATGTATCACTGCGGAGTTTCGGTGGATATGCAGTATTCAACAAGCGGTTCCGGTGCTTTTAGTGCCGATGCAAGAGATGCCCTTGTTGAATATTTCAAATACTCTCCCAATGCACAACTATTACCGAAAAACAGCTTCCCGATTGAAACATTCGAAAGCAAGCTTAAAAACGAGTTAAACCTTGGAAGACCGGTTTACTATTCAGGCTCAGGTAATGGTGGCGGACATGCTTTTGTTTGTGACGGGTATCAGGGCTCAAATTATTTTCATTTTAACTGGGGATGGAGCGGATATGCTAACGGGTACTTTTATCTTAATAACCTGAATCCCGGCGGTTATCAGTTTAATCAGAACCAGTCGGCAATGTTTTATGTGTATCCCGACGGCTCACCGACTTTAGAGGGCGTTCAAAACTTCACTGCTGTAATCTCCGGTAATGATGTTCAGTTAAACTGGGATGCTCCGGAAGGTAAAGACCTTCTCGGATACAATGTTTACAGGAACAACATTGTAGTTGAATATACAACAAATACCGAATACCTTGATGTCAGTCCTGAACAGGGAAGTTACACATATTATGTTTGTGCGGTTTATGATGAAGGAGAATCATTTCCTTCGGAAGCCGTTTCCATTTTTATCGGTGGTGGTACAACAACGGTTTTTGAGGATGGTTTTGAATCATACACGGCTGGTGGGCAGGTTGCCTGTCAGAATCAGGATGAATGGACAACTTGGAGTTATACACCTTGTTCGAACGAAGATGCTCATATCTCTACAGTTGTGGCACATACCGGTTCGAATTCCGTTTTGGTTGACGGCGTGAATGACTTGGTAAAAACAATAGAAAACTATACCGAAGGATTATACAAAATAAGTTTTTATATGTATGTTCCGGCAGGTTATCTCGGTTACTTCAACACTTTACAACTTTTTGCCGGAGCCAACAGTCAGTGGGGAATGCAGGTGTATTTTGATGAGAACGGTCAGGGATCTATTGACGGCGGCGGTCAGGGTGCCGCATCATTCACATTCCCGTATGATACCTGGATGTACAATGAGATTATTATTGACCTGAATAACGATTGGGCTGAATATAAGCTTGACGGAACCTCTGTTCACGGATGGCAGTGGAGTATCGGTGCATTTGGGCAGGGAACTCTTAATCAGCTTGGCGGTGTTGACTTTTATGCCTGGGATGGTAGCGGAGGCAAAGGAACTCCCAAATATTATTTCGATGATTTTATGATTGAAGAGTTCGGTGGTCCCCAACTTATGCCACCTTTGAATTTTGCTTTGAATTTAGCGGTTAATGATATTCAACTTACCTGGGACCCTCCGTCAGGAAAAGAACTCACCGGATATAACATTTATTACTCGTTCGATGGAGGTGACTTTGAATTGCTTGATTATACTACGGAAACATCATATATAATCGAGTCTCCCGGAAACGGATTACACGCATATTTTTTAACCGCCGTTTACGACGAGGGAGAATCGGATCCGACATATACTCTCGAAATTCTGCTGACGGGTGAAAATGAAATCACCAAAGAGAATATCAGTATATTTCCAAATCCGGTAAGCGATATCGTTTATCTGAAGTCCGACGAGTCTATAATTTCAGTTAAGGTATTAAACTATACTGGTCAGGTTGTTATGGCGGAAACAATAAATAACAAACTGTACGGATTGAATTTATCTCAACTGAAACAGGGTATATACTTTCTGGTAATGGAAACCGGAAACAAACAGGTTTCAAGGAAAATTGTGAAGAAATAATCCGGTTTTCCGGAATAAAAAAGCCGGCATATTGCTATGCCGGCTTTTTTTATTTTCCAGATTATCAGCTAATGTTAACCGGATTATCAACCCTTGTTTTCAGAAGGGCATAATCAACAACTTCTGTCATCTTATCAACATAATGGAATGTCAGTCCGGCAATATATGTTTCTTTAATCTCCTCAATATCTTTCTTATTTTCAACGGACAGCAAGATATCAGTAATTTTAGCCCTTTTGGCAGCAAGAATTTTCTCTTTTATACCGCCTACAGGAAGCACTTTTCCTCTTAGTGTAATTTCACCTGTCATCGCAATTCCCGCTCTCACCTTTCTTTGAGTAAATGCCGAGGCAAGTGCAGTGAACATTGTTATTCCGGCCGAAGGTCCGTCTTTTGGCGTAGCACCTTCGGGGATGTGAATATGCACATTCCATTTCCTGAATACATCAGGATCAATATTAAGATATTCCGCATGCGATTTAAGATATTCCAGTGCAATCGTCGCCGATTCTTTCATTACATCGCCAAGATTCCCGGTTAGTGTCAGGTTACCTTTCCCTTTACTAAGGCTGACCTCAATAAAAAGTATCTCCCCTCCTACTGCCGTCCATGCAAGCCCTGTAACAACACCGGCCACATCATTTGAAATGCTTTTCTCCTTTTGAAAACGCGGAGGTCCGAGAGTCTTTCTGAGGTCTTGATAGTCAATTCTTTTTTTATAATTATCATCTTCAACAATAAATTTGACGTTTTTCCTTATTATTGTTGCAATGTTTTTTTCCAGTTTTCTTACACCTGCTTCCCTCGTATAACTGTCAATAACTTGCTCAATAGTCTTTTTAGGAAATGTGAGAATACCTTTTTTAACCCCATGTTCCCCAAGTTGTTTCGGGATCAGATGCCGTTTTGCTATTTCGACCTTCTCCTCAAGAAGATATCCGCTGATATCAATCACTTCCATCCTGTCAACAAGTGCCGGATGAATTGTCATCAGTGTATTTGCCGTAGCAATAAACATAACTTTCGAGAGGTCGAAGTCAACATCAAGATAATTATCGTGAAAAGCATAATTTTGCTCGGGGTCAAGAATTTCAAGAAGAGCAGCCTGCGGATCACCCGACACACTTGCACCAATCACTTTATCCACTTCATCAAGTACAAACACAGGATTTGCGGCTTTCACCTTTTTAATGCTTTGCATAATTCTTCCGGGCAATGCTCCGATATAAGTTTTACGATGACCGCGCAACTCCGCCTCATCTCTTACACCTCCCAACGACATACGGATATATTTTCGTCCAAGTGCCCTTGCAATTGACTTTCCGAGTGAGGTTTTTCCTACACCGGGAGGGCCTACAAGACAAAGTATCGGTGCTTTCAAATCATTTTTAAGTTTTATTACGGCAAGATGTTCAATAATCCGTTCCTTAACCTTTTCAAGACCGTAATGATCCCTGTCAAGTATTCGCTCCGCTCTTTTCAGGTCGAAATTATCTTTTGTAAATTCATTCCAGGGCAGGTCAACGAAAAATTCAAGATAGTTCAACTGAACGGAAAAATCGGGTGACATTGAATTCATCCGCTGAAGTTTTTCCATCTCCTTATCGAACTGCTCTTTAACACTCTTCGACCATTTTTTCTTTTCGGCTTTCTCTTTCAGGCTGTTAATATCCTGTGCTCCCGGCACATCACCAAGCTCCTCCTGGATTGTCTTCATCTGCTGATGGAGGAAATAATCGCGCTGCTGCTTGTCAATATCGGTTTTTACCTTATTTTGTATCTGATTTTTCAGCTGGAGCATCTGAAGCTCACCCGTAAGAGCCGAAAGAACATTTTTTGCCCTCTCGCGGAAATCGGAAATCTCAAGCAATGCCTGCTTTTCCTTTACATCTATATTAAGATTGGAAGAAACGAAATTTACAAGAAAAACAGGACTTTCAATATTTTTAATCGCAAAGGCAGCATCCGAAGGAAGATTCGGCGACATATTTATTATCTGTATCGAAAGGTCTTTAAGAGAGGATATTAATGCACTAAATTCCTTATCCTTAGGAGGTTTTTCAGTCGGTTCAAACTCGGCAACCCTTGCCTTGAAATATGGTTCTTCCTGGACGAGTTCAAGCAACTGAAATCTTTTTTTCCCCTGGATAATGGCAGTGGTATTGCCATCAGGCATCTGAAGTATCTTAATAACATTTGCAACCGTACCTACTTTGTTAAGATCGTCAAATGTCGGTTCTTCAATTTCTGCATCCTTTTGAGCAACAACGCCAATAAGTTTTTTCGACCGGTATGCATCCTTGATGAGATTGATTGATTTATCCCGGCCAACGGTAATCGGTATTACAACTCCCGGAAACAAAACCGTATTGCGCAAAGCAAGTATGGATAATGATTCGGGTATTTTCTCGGCTATTATAAGATCCTCATCTTCCGACGAAAGCAAAGGAATAAACTCTGTTTCGTTTTCCAAAATGTCAGAAATCAATAAATTATCAGTCTCAAAAAGTTTCATAAAATATGTTTAGGTTTTCTAAGATTTTCTGTTACGAACAGTTAATTCAAAGATATTGGTCAGAATATCCTTTTCAACATCATTGAATTCAACATTACGTCTTGCAAAGACAGCTTTAGCAACATCAACCGCCTTTTTAATATTATAAGTTTTGAACCCTTTTGTTCCTCCCCAGGAAAAAGAGGGTATAAAATTGCGCTGGAAGCCCGAACCGAAAACATTGACATTAACTCCCACGACAGTACCTGTATTAAACATTGTGTTGATTCCGGTTTTTGAATGATCCCCCATTATCAGTCCGCAGAACTGCAATCCCGTATCAATAAATGTCTCCCGGGTATAACTCCAGAGTTTTACATTATCATAAGAGTTTTTGAGGTTCGAGTTATTAGTGTCGGCACCAATGTTGCACCATTCGGCAATCACGGAATTACCGAGAAAACCGTCGTGTGCTTTATTTGAATAACCGAAAATAACCGAATTATTGACCTCACCGCCAAGTTTTGAAAATGGTCCGAGTGTTGTCGGTCCGTATATTTTTGCACTCATCTTAACGGTTGAACCTTCGCAGATTGCAAAAGGACCTCTGATAGTACTATTCTCCATAATTACGGCATCCTTACCTATATATATCGGCCCTGTGGTTGCATTCAGGTTTGCCATTTCTACGGTTGCCCCTTCCTCAACAAAGATATTCTCTGCCCCGAGAACACGGTTCGTGTTACTCAGCTTCCGGCTTTTCCGGCCTTTTGTAAGTAACTCGAAATCGCTTTCAATTTCTTTCCCGTTCAGCCTGAAAATATCCCAGGTATGACTAATCTTAACAAAATCCTCTTTCGTCATAACATCCTCAATATCTTCAACTTCCATTGCCTCTGCTTCATCAAGGTCTTCATCCTTCAGGTTCAGTGCTATGATAATATCATCCCTGACAAGGGCCTGATTGGGTTTCAGTTTTTTTATTTCCTCAATAAGTCCGGCATTAGGACAAACCGAACCGTTAAGCAGGACATTGCGGTCGCCTCTCACTGTCGGAAATTTCTCGCTCAGATAATCCTCGGTCAGCGAAGATGTTTTAACATTAAGCAGTTTTTCCCATTTTTCACGAATTGTGAGAATTCCTATTCTGATATCGGCAACAGGCCTCATATAGGTCAACGGAAGAAGGTCGTCTCTGGAATGATCGTCAAACAATATATAATTCATAGTAAATCCGGTTTTACATCTGCAAAAATATGTATAATACGTCAGTAATAACGATTTGTTTAAAGATTATTTCAACCTAAAATAAATAAAAAGCCCTTAATACAAAAATAAGGGCTTTTTATCTTTTCTCTGAAACCGATAAAGCTATTTTTTATGCGCCTTGTCAAGGTGTTTTTGATATCTGCTTTTAAATTTGTCAACACGTCCGGCAGTATCAATAAGTTTCATCTTACCAGTAAAAAACGGGTGAGATGTATGAGAAATTTCGAGTTTTACAAGGGGGTATTCCTTACCGTCTTCCCACTCAATCGTATCTTTGGTCTTAACAGTGGACTTTGTTACGAATGCATATCCATTCGACATGTCCTTGAAAACCACAAATCTATAATCCTTTGGATGAATATCTTTCTTCATTGTTTTTACCTTTATTTTTTGGGAGTGCAAAAGTACAGTTATAATTATTAATAACAAAGAAAATTTTAAAAATATTTTTATTTCTCGCTAACGAGACATTTACTGAACTTAATTTTTGTTCTGCCGAATGAAGGTTTAGAACAATACAACCAAACAATTTTGCAGAAAGCTTAAAAAAAATACTACTTTTGCGCCCTGCAAATATTAATTTATAACAAAAGTATCATATTATGAAGATTATTTACAAAATTTCATTAATTGTATTACCGGCTTTATTTATTTTTTCTTCAAACAGTTATTCGCAATATACGACAACTAAAGTAAGAAGTAAATTTGAAGCTTACACAGACAGTCTTAAAAATGTGGATTATAATTATATTTTGCCGGTTTGGGGGCAGGGAGCGTACAGCAAAGGATTCGATATTCCCTATCCTGTCGGATTAATGGGAAATTTCTTTTGGTCAAAACAGGATATTCTGATTAATAATCTGCAATTGGGTTTTGACAATGCAGTTAATCCCGATAACAGCTTTGAGCTTCAGCCCGTTGTTGATGAAGAGGGAAATGAAATTCTCGGATTTGGACATAATTTTAATGAATCATGGTCACTGAACGTCAGGCCTGATTTCTGGATATTCCCTTTCTTGAATATTTATGGTATCTTCGGAATTGGACAATCACACACAGAAGTTAATATCAACAGACTGGGTGACAAACCTTTTGATATGACATCTGTAGTTGATCAAAGTATCAGTACTGCCGGATTCGGTATTCTTGTTGCCGGCGGGGTCGGTCCCATATGGTTGTCGGGCGATTTTAACTTCACCTGGAATAAACCCGAATTAACCGATAATGCAACACGTGTAAATGTTATGGGGCTTAGAATGGGACACACTTTTGTATTTAAACACAGACCTTACAGAAATATTGCCCTATGGATAGGTGCAATGGGTATTAAAATGCAATCCGACACATATGGCTCTATTACATTTAATGATGCTCTGCCTCCTGAATTTTGGGATAAAAAAGATCAGACTGTCGCCGACTATTGGGCCTGGTATAATAATGATGCCACACTTATCCAAAAAAAAGTTGCCGATAAAATCCTTACACCGTTAATTAATGAAATAGATGCCAGAAAAGGCGAATCTGTCGTACAATATGGTATAGACAAGCAGGTAAAAGACAGATGGAATATGCTTATTGGAGCACAATTTCAACTGAATAAGCGCTGGATGCTAAGAACTGAGGCTGGAATTCTCGGGTCAAGAACATCATATTTAGTTTCACTAAACTACCGTTTTCTCGGAATTAAGAAAAAAGCAAAAGGATAATTTAACTTTTTAATAGTGTCAAATTAACAAACCCCGTTTTTTCGTATCTTTGTGCAATAAAAAATTAAAAAGTCAAATAAAACTGTTTTTTAATATTCTTAATAAACATTTTGAAATGAGACGTATAAAGGAATCTGCAATTATCATTTACTCACTGTCGTTTTTTTTTATTTTTAGTGTTCCCGGTATATTACCGGCTCAGAATTTCGGACTTAAATTTTCGGCTAATTCCGATATCGTAAGTATAAACAGGGATGATATACCCGGCGAATGGACAGTAGAATTCTGGGTAAAAAAAACAAATGCGTCAGGCTATTCAACGGCAATTGACGGTCAATCTTGTAAAATAACACTTGAATCGTGGGGAAATAACGGAAAAGTCGGCATTACTCAAAAAGGAGTAGCCGACTGGGCTTTTAATTATGTTGTTCCCGTTAACCAATGGAAACATCTTGCTTTCGTATGCAACGGTTCCACAACAAAACTGTTTGTGAACGGAGTTTTCCAGGATGAAATGAATAATGTCATTGATATGCCGTTATATGCCTTGGGACAATCCGGCGAATCGGGAAAAATGATTCTTGATGAAATCAGATTCTGGACTGTTTTAAGAACAGATCAGGAATTGGCAGACTTTTACAATCAATCGGTTGATGTCAACTCCGAAGGACTTACCGGATATTATTACCTTGACGATCAGGCTTCTACAGCAACAGACCTTTCACAATCACACGTAAATGGTATTATCAACGGCCCTGTTTATGTTACAAATGATAATCCTGATTTTACAACCACATTGCCTGATATGACCTTTTCCTCAATCTCAGCAGAGAATTACAACGAATATTTTTCCCTGCCGGGCAGTACAAATCAGGATATTCTGAAAATAAACATTGTAACTGATGGAGTTATAAACCCGGTTACATTCAATTCAATCACAATAACTACAGAAGGTACCGACAACCTCAATGATATTTCCTTTGTAAAAATATATTACACGGGAGGAAACAGTCATTTTTCGCCGGATGAACTTATTGATGTTGAACAGGCACCGGTTACAGGAGAAATGACTTTTACCGAAGACCAAACCTTAAATCCCGGAAATAACTTTTTCTGGGTTGCTTTTGATGTTGCAGACAATGCCGTTGTTGACAACAAACTTGATGCAACACTTTCCTTTGCAGTAATAAATAATGACACTTTTTCACCTTCAACAACATCTCCTTCCGGTTACAGAGTAATTAAAAACGCCATTCCGCAGATGCCTGTGGCAAGAGATGCGATTGTTCCAAAGCCAAAGGAAATAACTATTGACACATCACAAAAATTTATCTTTAACCAGGACATAAAAATTGTTGTTTCCGATTCTACTATGCCCGAGGGAGTTCATTTATCAGCATTTCTGCAAAAGGCTACCGGCTATTCCTTTGAAGTATCAACAACAGCTGCACCTGACGGCAATATTTCTCTTTCCGTTTTGGATGAATACAATGATGAGATTGGTGATGAGGGATATATTCTTACCTGTAATGAATCAGGAGTTAAAATTGAAGCAAATACACTTTCCGGCATTTTCTACGGAACCCAGACTCTAAGACAATTACTTCCTGCGGAAATTGAGTCTCCGACAGTTGTTACCGGAGTTACGTGGGATGTTGCTTACGCAGAAATTACCGACTATCCGAGGTTTTCGTGGAGAGGCCTCCATTTGGATGTATCGCGCCATTTTTTCAATGCTGATTTCATTAAAAAATACATTGATATAATGGCTGTAAACAAACTGAACAGGTTTCACTGGCACTTAACCGATGATCAGGGCTGGCGCATTGAGATTCAAAGCAAACCGCTGCTTCAGACAATCTCGGCCTGGCGAACCTGCAACGGTGTTACCTACGGAGGATATTACACCCAGGATGAAATAGCAGATATTGTTCAATATGCAGCCGAACGCCACGTGATGGTTATACCCGAAATAGAAATACCCGGCCATACTATCGAAGTGCTGGCTGCATACCCGGAACTTTCCTGTGCAACTGCGACAACACCTTACGGAGGTCCGTTTGAGGTTAGATGTGCCTGGGGTGTTTCGGAACATATATATTGTGCAGGGAAGGAGGAGACTTTTGATTTTATTGAGGATGTTCTGACCGAAGTTTGCGAACTTTTCCCATCTCCTTACATCCATCTCGGTGGCGATGAAGCTCCTAAATCAATGTGGCAGCAATGTCCTGATTGTCAAGCAAGAATGCAGGAGCAAGGCCTTGCAAACGAGGAAGAATTACAGCGGTATTTTATGGAAAGGGTCGGCAATTTTCTGATTACAAAAAATAAAAAATGGATAGGCTGGAGTGAAATCACCTACGGTGGAGTTCCCGACAGCGCAACTGTAATGTCGTGGCTTGGTGAAAGTTCGGCGATTACGGCAGCACAGCAGGGACACGATGCTATTCTGTCACCTTACAGCGTTCTTTATCTTGATGCTCCAAATTCAAACGACCCCAACGAACCTCCCTCAATCGGATATGCTCCTAATACCCTTGAAAAAATTTATTTTTACGATCCTATGCCTGACGGTTTATCTCCCGAGGAACAACAATTTATTCTCGGTCCTCATAGTTGCCTGTGGACCGAGTATATTTCGGAAGAGGATCATGCTGAATATATGATACTTCCCCGCATTTACTCGCTTTCCGAAATAGGATGGTATGGTAACGGAGACGATTTCGATGATTTTGAAAGACGTATTTATCCTATGTTTGAAAGGCTTGATATGATGGGATACAATTACAGACCTCTGGATTTCCCCGAAGGAATTCTTCCTTCTGAACTTTACACCTGCGAAGACAGCGTTGTCCTGACTCTGAATATTCTTGGTAATTCTTTCTATTGGAATGATGAAAACAACACAACCGGAAAGACAATAACCGTTTATAACAGCGGGACATACAAATGCTATGTTGATTATCTCGGTGAAATTAAACATGTAACTACATCCATTACTTTTAAAAATGACATAACCCAACCTGAAGTTGACATTACAGGGGCAACCTGGAATGCAACCGGAAATGCAGACCTTTATTTATGGTATGATCTTGATAACAACCTCGTTTATACGGGTAATTCGTTTACTCCTCCGGCCGGCGCCAATCCTAATGATTATCAGATATCGGGAACAAATCTTGTTAATAAAAAGTCATCTGTTTATATAAACGGAGGTCCTGATTATACAGAGATTGAAAACTCCGGATTTTTAAACGGAACGGATGCCTTTACAATTGAAGGCTGGTTAAATATTCATCAATATTCAACCTGGGACAGATTATTCTGCAAAAGAGTAAGTAACACCCAGCGTATATCAGTCGAAATAGAAAACGGCAGATTGTATTTCGAAATAGGAAAGGGTGCCAACACTTACGGATACACGGCAGATATTATCAACCGGAATGAATGGCACCATTTTGCTTTCGTCTATGATGGCAACGGTGCAAATAATCAGGAAAGAATGCAGGTATATCTTGATGGTGTGCTGATTCCGCTTACATACGCAGGTGTCATTCCTTCTGTAACCTCCACCAATTCGGTTCCGTTTACAATCGGATCGGATGAATTTAACCCCGGATTTGAGTTTACCGAAATCTCGCTGTGGAGTATTGCTCTTTCAGGAGAAGATATTTTACAGAATATGAATATGCAACTTTCCGGGGATGAAGAGGGATTAGTCTATTATTTTAAAACGGAAGGGAACGACGAGATCCTTCTGAATTCCTGTACCAATAACAATTATAGTGCTACTATTATCAATTTTAGCAGTTCAAACAGGAATCACGACTATACAAGTGTTATGGTTTACGGATGTGAAAGCCAAAAATGGAATGTGGGAGAGCTTATTATTGTGGAGGAGAATTATCAGAATCTTAACCTGCGAATAGCGCCAAATCCAAACAAAGGACGTTTTTCCTGCTCCTTCAGTATTCCGGAGGCAAATAAAGCGGTTGTATATGTTTATAACATTTCAGGCTCGATTGTTTTTAAAAAAACATATCATAATGTCGAAATGGTAAACGACAATTATAATCTTGGTAATCTGCAGAAAGGCACATATGTTTTAGTTGTTGATGAAGGCTTGTATAAAGAGAGAAGGGAGTTTGTGATTCATTAAACCCGAATTATGCAATAACATAATCGAAAAAGTGTTAACAAAGGATACAAATTTCTTAAGGTTTAACACTAAATCGGGGTTATCCCGGGTGTATTAAGAATTATTTGATACTAACGATTGGTAATTTCTCAAATAATTGTATTTTTGAGACCTCAAACCCGTTATGGATTACAATAAGTATTATCAACACCCAAAGATTGGTGTTTTTATTTTTTCTAATTTTGCGTTTAAACAATTTGTACGGATATGAAAAAGCTCTTATTTACGTTATTATCATTATTTTTCCTTCAGGTTATCTATGCACAACAGGATACACTGTTGCAGCATTACAGGCAAATGGCATTAAACTATCAGCAACGTATCAAGATGGCTGAACATCAGTTAAGTGGTGCCGAGGCAAGTGTTGATGCGGCAAGTTCGGATCGTCTTCCCCAACTTGATTTCAAAAGCCGGTATAGTTATTTCGGAGTTCCGATAAAGCAAGCACCAACCGATATCGGAGTACCCGGTGAAGAACTGCATAATTTCTACTCCTTAAATCTCAACCTGTACCAACCCGTATTAACCGGCGGTTATTTAAAAAATACGCAAAAGGCTGCCGAATTTGAAGTTGAAATGATGAAAAGCCTCGTAGGTATGAGTAAACAGGATATTATGCTCAATTCCGATATGGCTTACTGGAATGCTGTTTCAAAAAAAGAAAACTTCAGGCTTCAGCAGAAATATATGGAAACCATCGGTAAATTCCTGAAAGTTATCCAGGATCGTGTTGACGAGGAGATTGTTGGCAAGAATGAGCTTTTTCAAGCTAAGGTAAGATATAACGATGCCGAGTACAGAGTTATAATGAGTGAAAAAGAGTATAACGTGAGTGTGATGGATTTAAACAGACTGATAGGTTTACCGGTTGGAACATTAACCAACGTTGCCGATTCGCTGACTGTAATTAACTGGGTAAAAACAAATGACACAATAACAAAAACAGCTCTGGAGCAAAGACCTGAGATAAATTATATAAAAAGTCAAATCTCAAAAAATGAGATTCGGGAGAAAGTTGTCGGTTCGCAATATAATCCCCAGCTCGGAGTTGTCGCCGGCGGAAAATGGGGTTCACCAAGTCCGGGATTGCAAATAGAACCGGGATTTAATTACTATTTGAAAGCACAATTGACAGTTCCAATCTTTCATTGGAACAAAAAACATGAGGAGGTGTTTTCAATACGGCAGCAAACAGAAATTGCCAGACTTCAAATGGAAGAGACCAAAGACCGGGTACGGCTGGAGGTTGAAAGCAGTTATTACAAGCTGACAAAGTCACAGGAGCAATTTGATTTTGCAGGAGGTTCGTTGGAAAATGCAGCCCGGAATGTTTCAGTGATTCTCGACAGATATAATGAAGGTTTATCTTCTGTCCTTGAGGTACTTGACGCACAACTCGACTGGCAAAAAACCTATAAGAATTATATAATTTCAAAATATCAACTGAATGTTGCGTATTCTCAATATTTATATTCCATAGGAGAATACAGTCGGATGACAAGCAACTAATTATCTTTAAATAAATAATCATAAAAAATAAGAAAAATGAAAAAGTTAACCTCTATTATTTCCATTGTCGTTTTTTCTCTTCTCATTGCCGGATGCAGCTCTAAAGAAGAAGTACATAAAGAGATTATTCGTCCTGTTAAATCAATGCTGGTAGGCAGTGCCGCTGATCTTGCCGGGCAAGGCTTTCCGGCCACAACAAAAGCATCACAGGAGTCGGAGCTTTCATTCCGGGTAGGCGGCCCCATAATTAAAATGAATGTTATTGAAGGTGCAAAAGTGAAAAAAGGGGAGTTAGTTGCTGAAATTGATCCGAGAGACTACAAAATAGCCGAACAATCAGCCCGTGCCCGCTATGACCAGGCTAAAGCAGAAGCCGACCGTTACGAGCGGCTGTGGAAAAAGGGTTCCGTTGCTAAAAATGATTACGAAAGAAAAAAGGCTGCATATCTGATGGCAAAAGCCGAATGGGAAGATGCGGTTAACAATAGGAAGGATACAAAACTGTATGCTCCTTTTACCGGATATTACGGAAAAAAACTTGTGGATGTCGGGCAGGAGGTTAAAGCTAAACAACCGATAACTACTCTATCGAACCTCGATATCATTGAAGTAGCCACCACATTACCTGAGCAACTTGCCGTAAGATTCAGGGATTTTCAATCATTTAGCGTTGTTTTTGATACCTATCCGGATAAATCTTTTAAAGCAACGCTTAAAGAAATGGGAAAAGTACCTACGGCTGAAGGTTATCCGCTACGTCTATATCTTGACCATGTAAATAATCCTAACAATCCTGACCAGCCCAAAATATCGGCAGGGATGAGTTGCAGAGTGAATATTAAACTAAAAAATGACAATACAGGCAGCTCGGATATCATTATCCCTACTGCTGCCGTCTTTGAGGGCGAAACCGATAACACTCCGGCTGTATGGATTCTTGAAAAAGCCGGAAACAATTTATATACTGTTAAAAAACAACATATTAAACTCGATGGATTTGCCGACAGAAATCACGTTAAAGTAGTCGGCGGATTAACCGCAGGCAAACAAATTGTCGTTGCAGGAGCCAAAAGACTTGTAGAAGGCCAAAAAGTGAAAATATTAGACCAGAAAGCTTTCAATTAATGTTAACCCTAAAATTTGAATATTATGAACATTGCAGGATATGCACTTAAAAATAAGCAGGTCATATATTTCTTTCTGATTATTACAATTTTAGGGGGAATTTACGCTTTTGAACATCTTGGCAAACGCGAAGACTCACCTTTCGTAATAAAACAGATTATATTTATGACATATTACCCGGGAGCCACTGCCGAACAGGTTGAAAAAGAGGTTACCGAGATTATTGAGAGAGAGATACAAACACATCCTCTCGTTGACTTTATTAAATCCGAATCAAGACCCGGTTTCAGCTATATAAAAGTTGATATGTTTCAATGGGTTCCGAAGGAACGTTTTGAACAAATATGGGACGAAATGAGGCGTAAAGTGCTGAATGTCCAGTCGAAACTGCCCAAAGAGGCAAGTACAATAATTGTTAATGACGACTTCGGAGCCGTTTTCGGTATTTATTATGCCATAACTGCCGACGAAGGATATACTTACGACGAACTGGAAGATTATGCGCAATTTGTTAAGCAACAGCTCGCTACTGCAAGTGATGTAGCTAAGGTGCAGCTTTTCGGTATTCAGGACAGGGTGCTTAACGTTTATGTTTCGGATGAAAAAATTGCAAACGCAGGAATTACCCCTACCGACATCCAAACAGCATTATCATCACAAAATCAACTAATTAATACCGGTGCAATAGAATCGGGTATGTTCAATGTGCGTATTGATGCAGTCGGGACCTTCAGGTCAATTGATGAAGTCAGAAACCTGGTAATAACCGGTAAGAGTGGTAACCGGATAAGGTTGAGTGATATTGCAACCGTAGAAAGAGCATACAAGGATCCGGCAACTCAAAAAATGCGTTTAAATGCCTTACCCGCAATCGGCATAGGTTTTTCAACTCGCGAAGGAGGAAACTCAGTTGTTGCAGGAAGAAGTATCAGAGAGAAGCTTGCCTATGTGATACCTCAATTGCCGATTGGCATAGAGATGAATAATATCTACTCGGAAGATCAGGTGGCACTTGAAGCCAACAGTACGTTCATAACAAATCTTATTGAATCCCTTGCAATCGTTATTGTACTGATACTCCTTTCAATGGGAGCAAGAGCAGGCATACTTATCGGAACAAGCCTTTTATTTTCAATCCTCGGAACATTATTACTGATGCTCCCATTTGGGATTGACCTCCACAGAACATCCCTTGCGGCTATTATCATTGCAATGGGAATGCTGGTTGATAATGCAATAGTAGTAACCGATAATGCCCAAATGAAAATTAAACGGGGTATGCGTCGAAGAAAAGCTCTTGAGGAAGGCGCTACAATTCCGCAGTGGGGTTTGCTTGCGGCAACGGTTATTGCGACGCTGTCGTTCCTGCCGCTTTTTCTTGCTCCGAATAATACTGCCGAGATTATTAAGCCCTTATTCAAAGTACTTGCCATTGCATTGACTTTGAGCTGGATATTCGCTCTTATACAAACAACAAGTTTCGGAGACTTTATTTTGAAAGAAACTAAAGGCAGTGGCGGAAGCAAAGACCCTTACGACACTCCCTTCTATCATAAACTCACAAATTTCATCGAACTGATTATATCAAAGAAATACATTACGCTTGCTTCTGTTTTTTTCTTATTCGTTTTAAGTATATATTTATTCAAATTCGTAAAACAAGACTTCTTCCCCGCTATCAACAAACCGATGTTTAAAATAGATTACTTTCTGCCCGAAGGAGCTGATATTGATGCTGTTGAAGCAGATGTAAAAAAAATGGAAGAGTATCTTCTTTCAAATAAAAAAGTAAAACAGGTATCCATAACACTTGGCGCCTCACCTTTAAGATATTACCTCGCCTCGGTTTCGTGGAGTCCGAGACCCAATTTGGCAAATTTACTTGTAGAGACGACGGACTATGAATCGGCAGACTCACTGATGGCGGTTTTTAAAGACTATCTTGATGCAAACTTCCCCGATGCACTGGCGATTGCATACAAATTTAAGGTGGCACCTTCGCCCGATGCGATTATCGAAGCAAAGTTCGACGGACCAGATCCGTTCGTTTTACGTGAACTTGCCGAAAAAGCAAAAGCGATTATGCGTGATGAGCCTCTCGCTATTAATATACGTGACGGCTGGGGTGTTAAAACTCCGAAAATCGAACCCGTCTATTCCCAAAACAAGGGGCGGATTGCCAAAGTCACCAGGACAGATATGTCAAGAGCAATGCAACGAATCTCTGACGGCCAAAATGTAGGCGAATACCGCGAGGGAGATTGGGTCATGCCGATTTTGCTCAAAGCACAAAACCGTGACAGTTATAATTATGCCGATATCGGAAGCCTGCCTGTTTTAAATGCAAATGGCGATATCATTCCTCTTGACCAGGTTACGGACAGTATTCCAATTCAGTTTGAAAATTATTATCTGACAAAATTTAACAGGCAATTGAGTATCGCCGCCCAGTGCGATCCGGTTCCGGGTGTTGGAAACACTGAACTGGAAGCTATTCTTATGCCGAAAATAGAAGCCATTCCTTTACCGGAAGGATACCGTTTGTGGTGGGACGGAATATACTTTAACCAGCAACGTACAAACGAGGCCATCAGCGGAGAACTTCCTCTCGCAATATTATTGATAATAACAATTTTAATGATTCAGTACCGTGACTGGAAAACGGTTACAATGATAGGTCTTATGGTTCCTTTGGTGATTATCGGAATAACTTTCGCATTTCTTGCTTCCGGTCTTTTCTTCGGTTTCTTTGCCGTTCTCGGAATCCTCGGACTTATCGGAATGGTTATTAAAAATGCAATTGTTCTGCTCGATCAGGCCAATCAGGAGATGTCGGAAAACGGGCTGTCACAATATCAGGCAATTGTAACTGCAACCCGCTCAAGAGCTATACCGGTTGCTATGGCGGCAGGTACAACAATTCTCGGTATGGCACCTCTGCTTCCCGACCCGATGTTCGGCGGTATGGCTGTTGCTATTATGGGCGGACTCTTTGTTGCTACTTTGCTTACGATTATTGTTTTGCCCGCTTTTTATGCCACTTTTTACGGCCTTAAAAAAAAGAAAGACGATATAATAAAATAGTTTACTAATACCCTGTTTATCAATCATTTTCCATATTGATAAACGGGGTCAATAATATTAACGATTATGAAAACCGCTAAAAGTCTGTTATTTATTCTGTTTGTATTGCAGTTAACAATAACATCCTGCATACATAAAAAAGATACAAAAACCGATGAAAATATTTTGCCCGGCACTACAGGTGTAAAGCAGATATATGACCCTTTACCCTCGTGGAATGATACGAAAACAAAGAACAGAATTATTGACTTCGTAAAAACCGTAACAACAAAAGACAGTGCCGGCTATATCGAACAGGCAGACAGGATAGCCGTTTTGGATAATGACGGAACACTTTGGTCGGAGCAACCGACATATTTTCAGATTGAATTTGTACTGTACAGAATAAAACAACTGGCTCCTTCACATCCCAAATGGAAAAAAGACAAACTCATTAAGACCGCTATCAATCACGATCTTAAAACATTGAGAAAAAAATACGGTGTGAACGGTCTTGGGAAGTTAATGGCTATTGCCCAGTCGGGAATGACAACCGGTGAATATGAGAAAACCGTTCAAAAATGGATTAAAAACGCCAAGCACCCCATAACAGGTAAACTGTTCAGCGAAATGACATTTCAGCCGATGCTTGAATTAATGGATTATCTGAAAAAAAATGAATTCAAAGTATATATTGTCTCAGGTGGCGGAAATGATTTTATGAGAGCCTGGACTAAAGATGTTTATGGAATCCCCAAAGAGCGTGTATTAGGCAGCTATCAGGAACTGGAGTATAAGAAAATCAACGGAAAACCCGTACTTATAAAACTACCTGACGTTCTGTTTGTTGATGATAATGAAGGGAAAGTAAAGGCTATTCACCGCGTTATCGGAAAAAAACCTGTAATAGCATTCGGAAACTCAGACGGAGACTTGCAAATGCTTGAATGGTGTTCGGCTAATAAACATAAGAGTTTGTCGGCTTTTATTCATCATACCGATAGTAAACGCGAATGGGCTTATGACAGAAGTTCCCCAATCGGCAGGCTCAATAAAGGCCTTGATGAAGCTGTAAAAAAAGGCTGGTTGATTGTTGATATGAAAAAAGACTGGAAATATGTTCATCCGTTTGAAATAAATGAACAGGCGGCTGCAAAATAACAATTAAAATGAACAACATATTGAAAACAAGGGTTTTAATAATTATTTTTCTGTTTTCATTTGTTTCTGCTTTTAGTCAGGATGAGGAGGCTGTGCCTGCGTGGGACAACCAGATTTACCTTGGCAATAAAATTGCATTCGGGAAAGACAAATGGCGGTTTTCAGGTGAGTTGCAAACACGTCTCGAAAATAACTTCCAAACCCTTGACAACTGGTACATCGAATTTGTCGCAAACTATCTGACATCAAAACATTTTGAAATTGTTCCTGACTTCAGATTCACAATAAAGCCTGATAAAATTGAATACCGTCCCGGTTTTGGTGTTTTGTATAAAAAATTTACAGATAAAATACAGTTTGTTAACCAGGTGAAATGGCAAATGGATATTCCGAATAAGGGTGATATCGGTTATGCAATACGTGAGGTCGTGTTTTTAAATCACTCCTTCAATGACAAAATCATAGCTACTCTCGTTGCAGGTTTTATTTATCGTTGGTGGCCTGAATGGAACGGCTTTCAGTACATACGAGTCGGACCGGGAATGTCATATATTTTCGATGAAAAACATATACTTAACTTCAGCTATTTCATAGGTGTCGAAAATAACACAAAAGAATGGATGTGGGCGGGAATACCTATGATTCAACTGGTTATTAATATTTCAGGAAAAGATAAATATAAATATGCCCCGGCATATTATTTTGATTTTTAATCATTACACCATGGTAACATCAACCTTTCAGCAGTACTTTCCCCGCTGACATTGACTTAATATATGTTCTTACGGCACTTGTAATATCACCCAAAGGGAATTCTGCCTGAATTGCTGTTTTCATATCTCCGGCGATTATCATATCCTGTATTTCATCAGCAACTCTTTGGAATTCATCACGGCTTTTGTCAGCAATCCATTTATTCAGATCGAAGCCGGAAAGGCTCTTATTTCCAAAGATGACCGAAAGAGAATCAATTCCCTGAATATCAGAGCCTGACAATCCGCCATACAATATAACACCGGCATTGTCAGGCATATTGTTCATCAATATTCCGGTCAGCTCCCCTCCTACTGCATCATAAGCAATTCCGGGATTAAGTTCATTTGCAAGCCGCCTGAATTTTTCTTCAAAATCGTTATCGGTAGAGTTCAGAACAAACTGCACCCCTTTAGCTTTCAAAATACCGGCCTGCTCAGCTTTTCTGACAATATTAATAACGTCAATACCTGCATTTTTTGCCAAAAATCTAATAAACTCAGCCACCTGCCCTCCGGCAGCATTCTGAACAACGGCAGTGCAACCCTTCGCCTTTGCGATGTCAAAAAGCGCATAAGCTGTGAATGGATTTATTGAGAGACAGGCTGCCTGCTCAACTGGCAACTCATCCTTAACAATTATACAATTATCCGAATTTGCCACAAAATACTCGGCCCAGGTACCGTCATTATCTCCCTGAATAAAACAGCTTACCCTTTTACCGATAAAGTGTCCGGCATCCTCTCCGGCTTCAATTACAATTCCCGTACCTTCAAACCCGGGAACTGCAGGCATAGGTTTATCAACATTATACTCGCCCCTGATAAAAGCAATATCGGAAGGATTTACCGGTGTTGCTTCCATTTTAATCAAAACATCACTGTTTTTCAAATCCGGCAATTCCCGTTCACCAATCTTCAAACTTAGTATTGCCCTGATTATATTGCGATTATACGCAGGCAAAATAACCGAATCCGTCTTTTTCATATTAATTCTATTGTGTTCTCTTTTCATTATCCCCATACCGGGGAGAGGCATAAAACTATTATTCTTTTTACTCTATTCTTTCCTTTTCAGAAAGTTTTCCACAACAAATTTCGCTTCCGACACCGCCTTTTCAAGGTCATCATTAACAATAACCTCATCAAACTGCGGGGCAAAAGTCATTTCATATCTTGCTTTCTCTATTCTTCTTTTTAAATCCGATTCACTTTCGGTTGAACGGTTTCTCAATCTCTTTTCAAGTTCTTCAACCGAAGGAGGCATAACAAAGAGAGCCAAAGCCCTGTCGCCATAATACTTTTTGATGTTCAGCCCGCCTACAACATCCACATCGAAAATGACATGATTACCAGACTCCCATATTCTGTCAACTTCCGATTTTAATGTCCCATAGAAATTATTTTCATAAACCTCTTCCCACTCAAGAAACTCATCATTTTCAATCTTTTTTCTGAATTCATCAACAGGAATAAAATAGTAGTCTTTTCCGTCAATTTCATTTGGACGTTTAGGTCTGCTTGCCGCCGATACCGAAAACCTGAGATTCGGAATATCCTTTAACAAAGCCCTGACTATCGTAGTCTTTCCCGCACCTGACGGCGCCGAAAAAATAATCAGTTTACCGCTCTTTTTCACTTTTGACATATCTCCCTAAAGAATATTAAACAACTGTTCTTTTATTTTCTCCAGTTCATCCTTCATCTGAACAACAACTCTCTGAATATTTGCCTCATTTGCCTTCGAGCCGAGCGTGTTTATCTCTCTGCCTATTTCCTGTGATATAAAAATCAGCTTTTTCCCTTTGGATTCCGGTTCTTTCATTGTTTCGACAAAATAATCACAATGTTTTTCAAGTCTCACCTTTTCCTCCGTAATATCAAGTTTTTCAAGATAATAGACAAGCTCTTGTTCAAATCTGTTTTTATCAATGCTTTCCTTTTCAGTAAAATCACTTAAATCTTTCAAAATTTTAGCTTTCAGGTTTTCAAAACGTTTTTTCTCAAACGGCTCAACCCTTTTCAAAAGTTCCAGGATAATATTAATGCGGATGAGCAAATCATTCTCAAGCATCTTCCCCTCCTGAATTCTAAAGTCGTCAACCTGTTTCAATGCTTCTTCAAGAGCCTGAAAAACCGAGTTCCATTCAGCCTCTGAAATCTCCTCTTTTTCAGAAATAAGAATATCGGGCATGCGGATAAGAAGCGGAAGAAAATCGGCAAAATCCGTTTCATTCAAATCTTCCGACAACTCTTTAAGCTCCCTGTAATATTTTAAAGCAAGAGGTTTGTTAATTGTATAATTTGATGCTTCGCCTGTAATCTCCACATTTATTGAAAAATCAATCTTACCGCGCTGGAGCCTGTTTGATATCAGTGAACGCATTTGCGGTTCCTTATCCCTGTATCCATTTGGAATTCTTGCATTTATATCAATCTGCTTGCTGTTGAGAGTTTTTATCTCAATTGTAATATTACGGTTCTGGCATTCACAGGAAGCCTTACCAAACCCTGTCATTGATTTTATCATAATCTGTAAAAGTTTAGGCAAAGATAGAAAAAGTTATCAGGATGAAAACTATTACTTTGTTAAAGTCGTTTTTTTTATTGAAAGTTTCAATTAAAAATATATCTTTGCCAGACAATAGTTATCAAAACAATTCAAAATGAAAAGCATTATCTCATTAGCAGCATTTATGCTGATATTTTTCACATATTCAGCCAATTGTCAACAACAGATGGAGAATCCCGGTTTTGAATACTGGGAGGAGATCGGCTTCGGGCCTGACACTCTTGAACCGGCTGAATGGAATTCACTAAAAACCTCCGACGGAGGTGAATTTATTAACAATGTAATTCCGGTTGTCTGGTATCGCAGCACTGATGCACATTCCGGGATGTATTCCGTGAAACTTGTCAACACTCCGATTGCCGGACTTGTAGCTCCCGGAACTTTAACAAACGGAAGGGTTCATGCAACATTACCCCCGTCAGATGCTTATGTTTATACGATTGACTCATTACAGGAATTCAGCACATCTTTTAATGATAAACCTGACAGTCTGCAGCTTTGGGCGAAGTTCTTCCCCGACAGTTCCGATATTGCTCATGTTATTGTCGTACTGCACACAGATACTGCAAAAATTGCCGACTCATTGCAAACAAACTGGGTTGCTGTTGCCAATATTGATTTCACAACGGAAACTCCCGGATGGACCAAATTTACAGCGCCATTTGTCTATCTGAGCAATGATGTCCCCGAGTATATTCTTTTTGCCGTTTATGCAGGTGATGCTGCTGATGCTGTTGTCGGCAGTACATTATACATTGATGATATTTCACTGATATACAATAATACAGGAATAGCCGTACAGGAAGATAAAAATGTAAAAATTATTGTTACAGGTAATAAAATCAGAATAAATTTATCGGACATAAAAAATATTGGGAAAAATGTTATAAAAATATATGATATATCAGGAAAACAGGTCTATAAAAGAGATATTGGTATGACAAAAAACTGCAAAATTGATACAGGGCTAAGACCCGGAGTGTATATTTGCAATATCACTAATTCATCAGCCGGCTTCACACAAAAAATTCTTATACAATAATACAATTATACTAAAATTTCAAAATTACGAATATGAAAAAATTACTTTTTACTTTTGTAGCTTTAGCATTACTTAATGCTGCTTTCAGTCAGCAACCTGAAAATCCGGGATTTGAAACCTGGGAAAATGTAGGACTTAACGAAGATGAACCAGTTGACTGGAGTTCTATAAAGACATCGGATAACAGTACATTAAACGGTTTTGCTCCTTATGTGTGGGAAAAAAGTACCGACTCACACTCAGGAACATATTCCGTAAAACTGTTCAATGTTTCCACCTGGGGAATAGTGGCAACAGGCACAATAACAAACGGGCGGGTTCATTCCGACCTTAATCCGGATAACGCATATGTTTATACTGATGTTAATGACAATCACTGGAATACACCGTTAACGAAAAAACCTGACAGTGTTGTCGTATGGGCAAGATTCAACAAACAAGGTAACGACACGGCAGCACTAAAAGCGTTGTTACATACAGGTTCTGCTCACATCCCCGACCCGACCTATACTAACTGGGTGAGTATTGCACAAATTAACATCCCGAATCAAACAAATACCTGGACAAGATTTTCGGCACCGTTTACATATCTTAACGGCGACACACCCGAATATATCCTGTTTGTATTAAGTGCAGGCGGTGCAAGTTCAACCGAAGGGAGTGAAGTCTGGTTCGATGATGTAGAGTTAATTTATAATCCGGTGGTGCTTGATATTACGGTATTTATGCAAGGACCTTACTCGGGAGGTGAAATGAGTACCAATCTGAATCCGGAGTACATCCCTTTAACACAACCATACAATACTGCTCCATGGAATTATAACGGCAGTGAAAATGTTGCATTTGTTCCGCAAAATGCTGTTGACTGGGTCCTGGTTGAGGTAAGAGACGCTACTGATGCAAATAATGCAACCGGCTCAACAATTGTTGGACGTCAGGCGGGTTTTCTTATGAAAGACGGCTCGGTAAAAGGTCTCGACGGAACAGAAAGGTTGTCGTTTGATATAATTCCTGATAATAATATTTTCGTTGTTGTATGGCACAGGAATCATCTTGGTGTTATGTCGGCATTTCCCCTTACCAAAATTAACGGTATTTATTCGTATGATTTTACTGACAGTGCAGATAAATCCTTTGGAGGTGAGTCGGGAATTGTCCAGCTTAATGTATTCGGTCCGGATGTTTGGGGAATGGCCGGTGGTGACAGCAACGGAGATGGAACAATTAATACTTTTGACAAAGTGCACTTCTGGAAACTGGTAACCGGAAAATCGGGATATTTAACATCCGACTATAATCTTAACGGTCAGATTAACAACCCCGACAAAAACGATATCTGGGTTCCCAATAAGGATAAACAGTGCCAGGTACCTAATTAAAAACATCAGGCACAGATTCAACGGCAGAAGCAGCTTTACGATCATTGACCGGTAACGGTAAGATTAACGGGAGGGATTAGCTGTAATTATTTTATCTGCTTTATTTTCTGTGAGTTCATTTCTCACAATTGCTTCATTTAGTGATATGCGGATACCATTGGGTACAGTGGTTGAACCCGCCTTATGCCTTTAGAGTTTTACGAACTAATGGATTAGTTGGAATAATCCCGGTTTAATGCAATTTAGCTTTTAGCCCTTTTCGTATCATTTATCCATCTTCTCCGACAACTCTATCCATCGCATTGTTTTTTCATCAATATGTGAAATAATTAGGGCAATCCTGTTTGAAATCTCCTGCAATTTTTCATAATCGGTTATCCCGGTGCTAATTTCAGATTCCAGCTCCGACTTTTCGCTCTCCAACTCTTCTATTTCTCTTTCCAGAGCTTCATACTCCTTTTGTTCCTTATATGTAAGCTTCTTTACCGTCTGTTTGGGTCTTGATTTGCTTTCATTTTTTTCAATTTTCTTTTTCTTCGCTTTCAGTTTTCTCTTTTCATTTTCCTCTTCTTCTTTATCAATTTTATATTGAGTATAGGAGCCGTAAAAGTCCTTAATCATACCATCTCCTTCAAAAATAAAAAGATGGTCGGAGAGTTTGTCAAGAAAATACCTGTCGTGAGAAACAAGGATAAGACATCCTTTGAAATTCACAAGAAAGTCCTCAAGCTTGTTAAGAGTCGGAAGGTCAAGGTCATTAGTCGGTTCGTCGAGAATCAGAAAATTGGGGTTTCTTATTAAAACCGTCAACAAATAAAGTCTTCGTTTTTCACCACCGCTCAGTTTTGAAACGGGAGTGTACTGCATATCGGGATTAAACATAAAATAGTTGAGGAATTGTGAAGCTGAGAGTTTTGCACCGTTACCGAGTTCAATAACTTCTGCAATATCCTTTAAAGCATCAATCACTCTTTTATCTTCTTTCAGCTTTATTCCCTCCTGGGAATAGTATCCGAACCGAATTGTCTGTCCCTTTTCGACACGACCTGTATCAGGAAGCTCTTTGCCTGTAATAATATTCAGGAAACTGGATTTACCAACCCCGTTCTTTCCGATAATACCGATTCTTTCACCCTTTTTAAAAACGTAACTGAAATCTTTAACTATTTTTATTTCACCATAACTCTTTGTTATATACTCAAGTTCGAGAATCTTCCCTCCCACCCTCGACATTTTCACATCAAGTTTCAACTCAGGGGAGGCTTTTTTCCCGGCTGCTCTCTCCTTTGTTTCGTAAAATGCATCAATCCTTGCTTTCGATTTTGTTGTACGTGCCTGAGGCATCCGGCGCATCCACTCAAGTTCCTTCTTCATCAACTGCCTTGCCTTGTCGGTCTCTGTTTTCTCAACCTCCTCACGCTCGGCTTTCTTTCTCAGAAAATATTCGTAATTACCTTTGTGATAAAACAATTTTCCATCGCTCATTTCCAGAATCAGGTTACAGACACGGTCAAGAAAATAACGGTCGTGGGTTACCATCAGAAGTGCCACCGAGGAGTGCTGCAGAAATCTCTCTAACCATTCAATCATCTCAATATCAAGATGATTAGTCGGTTCATCAAGCAGCAGAATATCAGGATTATCAAGCAGTACAAGTGCCAGCGCCAGTCTTTTGCGTTGCCCACCCGATAGAGTACCGATATTTTGTTCCAGGTCGGATATATTAAAACGGGATAACAACTCCTTTAATCGTCTTTCATAATCCCAGGCATCAAATCTGTCCATTTTCTCCGAAGCCAGTTCAAAGGCTTTATGAGTGACATCATTATAATCTGTTGTCTGCGCCTCAAGTGCCTTCTCATACTCTCTGATAATTGAAAGGATTTCAGAATTTCCCTCGCGTATCAATTCATTTATGGTTAGATTCTCATTAAGGACAGGCTCCTGTTCAAGGAAACCGATTTTAATACCGTCACGAAAAACAACCCTCCCTGAATCTCCCACATCCCTGCCTGCCAATATTTTCAACATACTCGACTTGCCGGTTCCGTTGTTGGCAATAAGGGCAATCTTATCACCTTTGTCAAGTCCGAAACTTATATTTTCAAAAAGCACCTTCTCACCAAAGTGCTTCGACAAATTTTCTACAGATAAATAGTTCAATTCAGTACATTTAAAAATAATTGCCAAAAGTATAAATTAAATTTTACAGGATATCAATTATTAATCCCGCCTTCTGCCTTAAAAGCCTAACAAACTAATGGATTAATTAGAATAACCCGGGTTTAATACAATTTAACTTTTAACCTCTTCAGGAATTTTAAATCCTTTGTTAATAGCTTAGTTGCACTGTTTTTAAATATGCTATTGTATAATCCGGGTTCATATTTTATGCCGGTAGAAATAATGAAGGTAAGGATTATCATATTTAGAAAAACATAATAGCTATTTTTTCAAACACTTTAACGATATTTATGATGATTTATAAGCGAATACAGATATGGCAGGGCAAACTCTTTTATGAATTAGTTTTCGGTTTTCTTCATCAATTCAGCTATTAATTTCTCTTTTTCTTCAATTATTTTATCCTTTTCAATTATGACTTTATCTTTTTCACTCAATACTCTATCTTTTTCAGCTAATACTTTCACATTTTCAGCTAATACTTTCTCATTCTCAGCTAACGCTTTTTCCTTCTCTGCTAATGCTTTCTCCTTTTCTGCTATTAACTTCTCCTTCTCTGTTATTAGGTTCTCTTTCTCTGCTATAAGGTTCTCCTTCTCTGCTATTAACCTCTCTTTTTCAGCTGCATCACGTTCATAATCTTCAAGATTTCTCAAATAGTAATCTTCAGCTTCCATTACATCCCTGACATCCTTCTCTTCGTGTGCCTTTTGTAAGCGTCTGATTATCGGTCTGTATTTTTCGGGAAATTCACTTTCATCTACTTCAAGAATATGCTTGTCATAAAGTTTCTTGGTCTGATCGAATATGCTTAACAATATCTCAAGATCAGTACGCCTTTTCCTTTTTAAATATGGTATCTGGATTACAAAACTGTCGTGTGTCAGGCTTTCAATAAACTCATCTTTTGCCTTTATCTCCTTTTTCGTTACTACATCATAATACTTCCTTTTTACAGCTATCACCGGCGAATCAATATTTTTTAAGGCGAACCCGAGAAAATAAATGCTGATTATCGGCAATGCCTTTCTCTTTCCATACGGTTTGTCCGGCTCATTCAAATAATTGTTTTCATCCATATATTGCAATCCGAGGTATTTTCTGAACCGCATAATGTCGGATGAAAATTTTGCTTTCTGAATCTCAATTATTACCTTTTTATGCTCCCCGCCTTTTGTCTTTATTGTGGCGGCAAAGTCAACGTGGTAAACCGTAAAACCCGCTCCCTTATTAAGTTGTGCCCTGTGTTCGGATGGCCTGTATTCCAGAGTTTCCACCTCTTCTCCGATTATCTCCGATACAAAAAGCTTTGCAATTTTATTGTCATCAAGCAGATACTTGAATACTACATCATATATGGGATTTGCAATAAACATGACTTTTATTATTTACTACCTGCAAAGATACAAAAAATGTTT
>CAYOZZ010000491.1:0-4720 GCA_964408535.1 uncultured Bacteroidales bacterium
CTGACGTGTTCAATTTTTCCCTCCGCTTCAAGCACATCAAGATATTTATTCACTTCATTAATATGCCGCCCGAGAATTTTCACCAAATCGTCAACAGTGCATGGACGCCTGAAAATAGTTTCGAGAATGGCTGTTTCAACATCCTCACGGTATGACTTAATATTCTTACGGTCGGGAGCAGCGGAAATTATCTCAGCGATGTCCATATCCCAGAAGTCAACCACACGCTGAAGCTCCGCTCTTGTTGCCGGGCGCAGATTTTCTACTGTCCCTGGCCTGTCAAGGGTATTTACCTGAATCGAATCGGGTTTAATCCTTTTAAAAGCATCTTTCAGCAAAATCAGTTCGTCTTCACTGTCATTATACCCAGGCATAATCAAAACCTCAAGCCATATTTTTCCTTTATATTCATTTCTGAATGTAACAATTCCATCAATATATTCGGCAATACCAAGGCTCTGGTTCGGCCTGTTTATTTTATCAAAAACCTCCTGTGAAGCTGCATCAAGCGAAGGCAAAACAACGTCCGCATCCAAAATCTCACTTCTCACCTGCTTATCATAAAATAATGTACCGTTGGTCAATACCGCAACGGGAATAGCGGGTTTTGTTTTCTTTATAAATTTCAAAACATCACCTATACGTGAGTTCAAAGTCGGCTCTCCCGAACCGGAAAATGTAATATAATCGGGAGCGGGGTTATTCTCAAAAAAGTGAGCCAGCTCAGCCGTAACCTTATCATAAAGAATGTACTCCATTCTATCCGTCGTAAGCTTTGTTGTCTTCCCGCATTCGCAATAAACACAATCCAACGAGCAAACTTTGTGCGGGACAAGGTCAACACCGAGCGACATTCCAAGACGGCGTGACGGAACCGGTCCGAAGATATATTTATACATTATTTTATATCTTTAAGTTCAAATAAATTACCGTTTTTATCTCTTATGAAAATCAGATCGTATGAGCCTCTGTCAATACTGATAACTTCATATCCGAGATTTTCAGCTTTTCTGATTATCTCATCCCTGTTTTTAACATTAAGGCAAATATGAGCAAATCCGTGCCTCAATGGTGTTTGACTGATGAAAATTTCAAACGTCAGTTCATCTCTTGTCAGCACGGCAATGGCTACATCAGTTTGAATCCCGAAAATCTTTTCCGTCAATTTCTCTTCCAGCTCAAAAACACGCATTGTCTGGAATCCGAGAATATCCTGGTAAAAATCTATAATCTCCTGATGATCAGTAACAGTCAGCGCAATATGATTTAACTCCATCTCAATAATTTTTATCGGGCAAAATTATTGAACTATTGTTCACAAAACAACAATAAGGAAACTTTATTTTTTTTCTTTGGGATTAGTACTGTCGGAGAACCGTTCTTTCTTCTTCACAGGAATGTCTTTAATATCAATGTACCAGTCGTGGTCAAGTGTAAAAACTCCGCCGATATAGGGTTCAAGAAGATAACCCCAGTTTTCGCGCTGACCCGCTTTACATTCCCAGTATTTATCTTCAAAATAGAATTTAAACTTGCCATCCTCATATTTTATCCGGCAGTGATATGTTTTATTCGGTTCAATCGTATCAATTATTGCCTGTTGCCCGACTCCGTCATCCGGTTTAACACCGTCAACCCAGCAATATCCGCCCACGAGAAGCAATGTGTCGTCAACACATTTATAAACCAAACGTGCAGATGACTGGTCGTGGTGATTTCCAAAGGAAAACCCATGTATTTTATTCCACCCGTTTCGCTCCGGTTCATCATAATACCAGGTATCATTGGTTTTAAAATAGAACTCAATATCATCAACATCATAAAGAATATGGAACGAATGATAATATGAATGCCTGCCTGCAAGAATTGTAATCCTCTCCCACTTCCCTCTGCTGCCAAAGATTGTTGAATAGGTCGTAGTAAGAAAAATCCCTGCCACCAACAGGAAAATTATCACCGATAATATTATTATGGGCTTCTTTTTCACGAGTAATTATTGCATTTATTTATTTGTCCCGTGTAACTAATCATAAACAATAATTTAAACGTCTGTTTCCGCAAAAATGTTCTCTGTTTTCAGTGAGAATTCACTATTTTATTTTTGATTTTATTAACAATGCTTTTTGGTTGTTGGGATTGATTTTCAGAATTCTGTCGGCATATACGGCAGCTTCAGCCTTTTCATTTTTATACAGGCAAATTCCCGCAATATTAATAAGAGCCTGTACATTATCAGGATTAAGGCTTAAAGCAGTCTCATATTCCTTCTTTGCCCTCTCAATATTTCCCAGTCTGGAAAAAACATACCCGAGATTAACATGAGCGGAAACATGCCCTGGATATTCCGAAATAATAAAATCAAACACTTTTTTAGCGTTGATAAAATCACCTTCTTCCGAAAGAAGTGTCCCGTATTTATTCTGAAAATCAAGATTGTACTTGGCAAGGTCAATTGCTTTTTTATAGAAATATTTTGCTATCATAAGATTTCCCGTACTTTCAAATGATTGTCCGATACGATAAGCGGTCCAGGCATCATAATTAGTATAATCCTTTTCTGTCAAATAATTTGTCAAAACGGTATTATTTCCGATTTTTTCAACCAAACCTGTAATGGACCGGTAATCCTTTTTCATAAAATAGTAATTGATAATCGCATTAAACCAAATTGTGTTTTGATTTTTATAATGACTGATGTTCAAGTAACTGAATGCCGAATCGAGATATTGCGGATCAGGCTGAAAAGCCTCATACTCCTGCAAATATCCACGTGCAACGGTAATGCTGTCGGTTTCCGGGTTATTTACAGCAATAAGCCCTTTGAAAATTCTCGGAGCGGCCAATTCTTCAGGTGTTTTCGGCCTTGCAATTTTATGGTCATGAATTTTTACGTGCGGAATATCTCTTGTTGAAGAAAGCGGCATATGACAAACATAACAGTTGTCATTCTCTTTTTGTCTCTCCTTTTCGGAAAGTGTACAATAATTGACATCAGGCTTGTGACATTTTAAACAGGCATCTTTATATTGTTTTGCCGGCGTTTCCTCAATTGGGGTGTGTGGCACGTGGCACATAAGGCAGGTAAGTTCGCCGTCGGTTCCTTTCGTATCAATATAACATTTACTCTCACGCATCCTTTCATAGTGTGAGGCCATTATAAAATCCTCTTTACCACCCTCATGACGCGGCATAAAAACGTCAAGCACATCTGTAAGGTGCATTCCTGCGATAAAATCGTAAAAACTCTTTCCCGGTTTTATTACCATCGTCCCCTGAAGGTGACATCTTGCACAGAGATCGTTTTGTAATTCAGGGGGTAACTTAAGCGGGTTTACGATACTGTAATCAATATATTTTGAAGTGTCGATTACAACACCTTCCTGTTTAAGTTTCGCATGAATTTCGCCCGGTCCATGACATCTCTCACAGTCAATTCCTG
The DNA here is from genome assembly GCA_964408535.1 of uncultured Bacteroidales bacterium. Lineage (GTDB taxonomy): Bacteria > Bacteroidota > Bacteroidia > Bacteroidales > JAADJA01 > JAADJA01. Next base: position 3,440 of record CAYOZZ010000491.1, read on the forward strand.
TTTTTATCCCGCGGTATTTATTTTCCGAACCCAAAACAAAATCGGGAAATCCGTTATGGCACGACATACATTCAAGACCTACCTTCCTGCTGTAACGGGTATTGTGTCCTCCTTCAAATCCCGGAGGAAAGTCAAACATACCGAGTTGAGTATAATATGTGAACGGTATTTGAAAAGCATAACCGTTCCTGACAAAAATATGGGAGTTAGTATGCTCACCTGAGCCTACCTCATAATCAACAACTTCCCTTCTGCTGAAAATCGTATCCTTTCCTTCCAGTCTGTATTCGTGAAGCATCAGAACGGAATCATTTTTCCAGTACGGATGATAGTAAAGATTTTTATAAGGATCATAAATTATTGAATCGGGACCGATTACGGTTGCGCTGAACTCCTTTGTTGCGTGATTGAACGATTTACCCATTCCGGTACGGATATATGATTTCCACTCCTCATAGTGACAGGTTTTGCAATTATCCATCCCCACATATTTTACCGTGTCGTTATGATTCAGATAATATCCGGTGTTTAATCCGGGGATTTTGTCCTTCCGGTTTGAGCAACCTGACAATCCATAGATTAGAACTATCAGAATAAAACATTTAAAACTTATTTTCGTTCCAAAAATCACATCCAAAACTTTCGTGCAAATATATTTCTTATCTTTGAACCAAAGAAAAAAACATTTGCTCTATGATTGATTTTTATAAACACAAAGTTATAATAAGTGCCTTTACTGTTATTTTTCTAATCCTCACAAGCACATCTGTATCAGGTCAGACAGGCAGCTGCTCAAAAAACGGTGTTATTCGTGATAATCAGGGTGTTGCAGCTACTCAAAAGATACCGGCTTATTGGTTGGAACCGGAATCTGTGCAGGCCAAATCCGGTTCCGGATGGTCACCTGTCGGCCCTTTTGGCGGAGATGTACTTGATATTGCAATTTATGCGCAAAATCCCGATATTGTTATTGCAGCGGCAGGAATCCCGTTCATTTCGTATGACGGAGGTGAAACCTGGGAGTTTTTGGAATCACTATCTTCAGCCGCACAGGGGAAAAAAATTAACGCTGTAGAATCATTACCGGACGGAACAATAATAGCCGGCGGAGTCTTCATTTCGGGTAAAGCTTATAAATCAACCGACGGAGGAGTTTCGTGGCAGCAATTTTACTATTCGTCTGCCGGAGGTGTTTATGACATAACCTATGCTCCATCCAATCCTGACCTTATTTATATGGCGGTTTCAGGCACCTATTCAACAACAACCAATCGCCTTATA
>CAYOZZ010000492.1:0-12407 GCA_964408535.1 uncultured Bacteroidales bacterium
ACAAACCGGTTGAAAAATAGTATCCAATAATAATAATAGGTAGTAAAAGGTTTATTAGTTTTGCAATTGTTATTTAATTCACAAAAATATGAAAGTGAAAGACAATTTATTAAGAAAAGACGCATTTAATTATCATGCGCAGGGCAGACCCGGTAAGATTGAGGTCATACCCACAAAACCGTATTCAACCCAAAGAGATTTGTCGCTGGCATATACTCCGGGGGTGGCCGATCCATGTCTGGCAATCAAGGATAATCCTGCCGATGTTTACAAATATACTGCCAAGGGAAACCTTGTGGCTGTAATCTCAAACGGAACGGCAGTACTCGGACTCGGTGATATAGGTCCCGAAGCCGGAAAACCGGTTATGGAAGGTAAAGGATTGCTGTTTAAGGTCTTTGCCGACGTTGATGTCTTTGATATTGAGGTAAATGAAAAAGATATTGATAAGTTTGTGGATGCCGTCGTAGCTATAGCCCCTACTTTCGGTGGTATTAACCTCGAAGATATCAAAGCGCCGGAATGTTTTGAAATAGAGGAGAGGGTGAAGGCTGCTGTTGATATTCCGGTTATGCATGATGACCAGCATGGAACTGCAATTATTTCTTCTGCCGGACTGTTAAATGCTCTTGAGATAAACGGTAAAAAAGTCGAAGACCTGAAAGTGGTTGTTAACGGGGCAGGTGCTGCTGCCGTTGCCTGTACAAAGCTGTATATAAAGCTGGGAATAAAAAAGGAGAATGTGTTAATGGTTGACAGCCGCGGTGTTATACACGTTGACAGAACCGACCTTAACCCGATTAAAAAGCAGTTTGCCACCGACAAACCGGTTCATACCCTCGAAGAGGCCGTTAAAGGTGCCGACCTGTTTCTCGGACTGTCCGTTGCAGGTGTTCTCTCGAAAGAGATGGTCAGGTCAATGGCAAAAGACCCGATTATTTTTGCACTTGCAAACCCAAACCCCGAAATAACTTATGATGATGCCATTGATGCGCGGGATGATGTGATAATGGCGACAGGCCGTTCCGATTTTCCGAACCAGATAAATAATGTTCTCGGATTCCCGTTCATTTTCAGAGGGGCACTTGATGTAAGGGCAACTGCTATTAATGATGAGATGAAACTTGCAGCCTCAAGGGCACTTGCCGACCTTGCAAAGCAACCTGTACCCGAAGAGGTTAACATTGCTTTTCATACTACAAACCTTAAATTCGGAAGAGAATACATTATCCCGAAGCCGACGGACCCGAGACTGATTGAACATGTTGCCCCGGCTGTGGCAAAAGCTGCTATTGAAACGGGTGTGGCAAGGGAAACCATCACAAACTGGAGTAAATACAGAGAAGAGCTGAGAAAAAGACTCGGTTTGAGCAATCCTATCGTCAGACAGCTAAAGACCCGGTCGAAGCGCGACCCGAAACGTGTCGTTTTTGCAGAGGCCGAAAATTACAAAATGCTGAAAGCCGCCGAGATTGTCATTAACGAAAAACTCGCAATTCCGATACTCCTGGGTAACAAAAAGGTAATTAAGGGTCTTATCAAAGCCAACGAACTTGAACTTGGTGATGTTGAGATAATTGATCCCAAATCAAAATCGGAAAAGGAAAGGAGAAGGGAGTTTGCAGAGATTTACTGGAAAAAGAGGCAGCGTAAAGGCGTAACAATGACCTCGGCACTTGATTCGATGTTGCACCGGAATTATTTCAGTCCGATGTTGGTGGAAACCGGTTATGCCGATGCCATGATATCGGGTCTGACCCGCAATTACCCTGACACTCTGAGACCTGCACTTGAGACTATCGGAAGACGTGAAGGCGAAAAACTTGTCTCGGGAATGTATATCGTAAGCACAAAAACGGGCCCCTACTTCCTTGCAGATTGTACCGTAAATAAAAATCCGACTGCGGAAGATCTGGTTGAAATAACTTTGCAAACGGCTTATGCAATTGAACAGTTCAAGGTTAAGCCGCGGATTGCATTTGTTTCATATTCCAATTTCGGCTCAAACAACGGTAGAATACCTGAAATGCAAAGGAAAGCAGTTGAAATTTTGCATAATGAACATCCCGAACTTATAGTTGACGGTGAAATGCAGGCAAATATGGCACTGAACGCCGAGTTGAGAAGTGAGATATTCCCATTTTCAAAACTTGAAAACAGCCCCGCAAACACACTGATTTTTCCATACCTCACGGCAGGCAACATTGCATACAAGTTGCTGCAGAGTGTGACTAACTATCAAATTATTGGACCTATTATCAACGGAATGAATAAATCGGTTCATGTTTTACAGATTGGCAGCAGTGTCAACGAGATTGTTGATATGGTTATGATAGCCGTGATGGATGCACAGTGTGTAGAAAAGAGAAACAGGGGAGAAGTTTGCTATTAGAGGAATTATTTGCAAAATATTCATAAATTTTGTTAATAATCCGTGTTAAACAGCTTATTTATAAAACATTCTAAATCCTTCTCGGAAAGATTTTATATTTTTGTGTGCAGAAATTTATTCTTAATAATCAATAAAAATATTTGTTATGAAAAAAGTATCTGTTATTGGAGCAGGTAATGTCGGAGCAACATGTGCCGATGTTCTTGCACGCAAAAATTTTCTTGATGAGGTAGTGCTTGTTGACATAAAAGAAGGTCTTGCCGAAGGAAAAGCTCTCGATATCTGGGAGACGGCCTCCATTTCGCATTTTAACACAAGAGTTATCGGTTCGACAAACGATTATTCGAAAACCGAAGGTTCGGAGGTTGTTGTTATCACCTCCGGGTTACCAAGAAAACCGGGAATGTCGCGTGATGACCTGATTTCAACAAATGCCAAAATTGTTAAGTCGGTAACCGATAATGTTATGGCTGCGTCACCCGATGCAAAAATCATTATCGTGTCAAATCCGCTGGATGTTATGACCTATGCAGCTCATATCGCTTCCGGTAAATCGGCTAATGAGGTCTTCGGTCAGGCGGGTGTTCTTGATACGGCACGCTACCGTTCGTTCCTTGCTTCCGAGCTTGATGTTTCTCCTCTCGACATTCAGGCTCTTCTGATGGGTGGTCATGGCGATACTATGGTTCCGTTGCCGAGATACACAACCGTTTCCGGTATTCCGGTTACTCAGTTGATCGAAAAAGACAAACTTGATGCAATCATTGAAAGAACTAAAAAAGGTGGCGGGGAGATTGTCAATCTGCTCGGTACTTCAGCATGGTATGCTCCCGGAACATCTGCCGCTCAGATGGTTGAATCGGTTGTTCTTAATCAAAAACATATCTTCCCATGCTGCGTACGTCTCGACGGACAGTGGGGTGAGCACGATGTTTATCTCGGTGCTCCCGTCAAACTCGGCCGCAACGGTGTTGAGGAGATTATCGAAATAGATCTTAACGATGAAGAACTCGAATTGCTGAGAATTTCTTCAGGTCACGTTAAAGATGTTATGAAGGTTTTTGATGATATGAAACTTTTCTAAAAGGATTAATCTCGTTAGTACAAACCGGGGAATGGCAGGCACGGCTTGCTATTCCCTCTTTTTTTACATAGATTTTAATGCAGGCGTGGACGCTTGCTTATCTTTATGTGACAAGCCTCCACGCTTGTCACGAAATAATAAAATCAGCTATTTCATCATCCTGTACCAGTCCGTAAAAAGGCAGGAGGTAACTTCAATATTGCGATTCCTGAAATTTTTATAAACAACTTTTCCGAGATACTGCCCCCCGAAAAATGCACCCACGAAAAGAGGATAGGTATATAAAGCGAAGCCGATGTTGCTGTATATCCTTATCAGAATAATAAACGGTATGGGAATGTGAATCGAAAGAAACCACTGAACCGACAGCTTTTTAACATTTGCCCTCCAATACCCGAACGGTATATTGAAGATGAATATTATTAATGTAATAACGGCAATTTTCATATTGTTCAATTCCTTTGCGGCGACAAAAGTATATATTTTACGGGCCGGAGTAAACCGTTAAGAGCAATTTTTTATTACTAACCATAAATTTCCGGCTATCCGGAGCAGCTTAGAAATATAACGGGTGGAATACAAATCCGTTCTCCTTGTTGTATTCCAGTGCCGGGAAAGGGAATTTTACAAACCCAAGGAAATTCAGCAAAAAGTTAAGTCCCGTATGACGGGTTTTAATTCGTGAAAGGTCAATATCGAGCGAAAGATAGTACTGTCTGACGCGTTGATATTCAGGCAAAGGTTCACCGTTATGTTCAGGCGGATTGGAGTATGCACCCAGCATTCCGGTGCCTCCGTATCCGACTGCAATATTAAGCCAGGCCGGAAATTTCGAATCCTTGTTTCTGATAAACGATTTTATATTTCCCGACAGCCAGTAGGTCTGCCCGTTATAATCCTTGAGCATACTTTCAAACCCTCCCGAGCCAAGCAGGTCGGGACGGTATTTTGCAAACTCCGTCGGATGATACGACCATTTAAGGTAAAACCTCTGCTCATCCCAGCCAAGCTGCTGACCAATGAAAAGAGCAGCTCCGGTGGCATTTGCCAGCAGGTCGGTAGGGGAGGCACCCCATTCGGCCGAGAAGCCGTCGAGAATCTCGACCATTGACAAATATAAAAATCCGGCCGACCCTCCGAGCCAGATTGCTTTTTTGCGACTAACCCCGGCATATCTGTAAAACTCGTAGCCCCACTTACCGAGATATGCCGATGTGGTAGCATGTCCTATCTTATCCATCTGAAGCCATTCTCCACCGTCATCAAACCAGTGAAAGCCGTTCATCGGATAATTTTTATACCACGCCTGATATAAAATCCCCAGCGTTCCGGCAAAAATGGCTCCCTGCGAAACCAATACACAGCGAAGCCTTTTTTTGTGAAGAGTATCGGGATAGCTCTTTACAAAATAGGGTGTTGATTGCGGGTAAACTACAGTATTGCTCAATACCAAAAACGATATCAGAAAAGCGATAATATATCCTGTGCGGGTCAACTTCATCTATTTGTTTTTCTCTCTGTTATCCAATGCTCTACGGTATTTGTTGGCATTAATTATATGCTGGTTATGAGTTTTGGCAAAAACATGATATCCTGAGAAATCATCCTTGGCACAGAAAAACATATAATCGGTTTCTTCGGCGTTTAAAACCGCGTCAATTGATGCGATTGAGGGCAAACATATCGGGCCGGGAGGCAATCCCTGATGTTTATAGGTGTTGTAAGGCGAATCAATCTGTGTGTGTGTATTCAAAACCCTTTTGATATTAAAATCGCCCCAGGCATAAATAACTGTCGGGTCGGCCCTGAGCCTCCACCCGTAATGTAGTCTGTTAAGATATACGGAGGCTATCAAAGGCTTTTCATCATTCTTGTTTGTCTCTTTCTCAACAATTGAGGCAAGGATACTGACCTGCTCGGGAGTTAATCCGAGTTTTTCGGCTTTTGCCCTTCTTTTCTCATTCCAGAATTTGTTATACTCGGAATACATCCTGTCCATAAAATCCTCTGAAGTGATATTCCAGTAAACTTCATAAGTATTAGGAATAAACATCGTAAGAATATTTTCAGGTGTAAATCCGAAAATGCTGATGTAGATCGAGTCATTCAGCAATTGTAAAATTTCAGCCGTATCCGGTTCAATCTGACTTGCAATTTTTCCGGCAAAGTCCTTCTTCGTTCTTATATTGTTAAATGTAAGCTTAACCGGTGTCTGCTCTCCCGAACGCAGCAAATTTATCAGCTCGTCGTTGCTCATTCCCGAATAAATTTTATACCTTCCCGAATGAATATTGTTTGCAAGATTTTTCTTTTTGGCAAGCCACTCAAAACTTATCCTGTTAATGACAATCCCTTTTTCGTACAGAATGGTCTTTAAATCTTCAAAGTCGGAGTTTCGCGGGATATAAATAAATGTTGCCTTATCGTCTTTTACCCATGTGTTCGGTTTTAAAATGGTTTTATATAACTGATAGCCGGCAATCCCTCCTGCAATTATCAGAATGATGATAATATAAAATATTATCCTTGAACCTCTTGATTTTTTCCTTCTTAAACCGGAACCGTATTTTGAGTGATAGTATTCCATGTATTACTTTCGTTTTTTACTTTAACTTTTGTACGTAGAAATATTATTTATGTTTTTATTTACCTCTGTTGATTAGCTGCATCAAATATTCGTTTTCCCAACTGTTTTTGACCTGAATCCATTCTTTTTTTAATCCCACGGTTTCAAATCTGTGCTTCTTAAATAATTCCAGGCTTGCCGTATTGCTTTCCAGAATATTACAATAAACCTGATGAAGATGCAGCACATTAAAACAATAATCAATCAATAGCCGGAGGGCTTCGGAAGCCCAACCTTTTTTCCTTTCACTTTTCTTAACGAGAATTCCAATTCCAGCTCTTTTGTTGTTCGGGTCAAAGTCGAACAGGTCAATCATCCCGACGGTTTTTTCATTATCGTCGTCAGAAATTTTGTCAATCATCAGCCTTAACTGTTTGGTCGAAAAGATGTCGAGATGAGAGTTCATAATGTATTGTTCAAGAACGAACCTTGAAAACGGAGTGACCGTATTGCTTATATACCAGTGATTTTTATCATTCTCCCACTCATAAAGAAGGTCAATATCCATCGGTTCGATTGCTCGTAATTGTACCTTTTCCCCTTTCATAATCTATTTATATTTATTGATGATATTCTTAATAAAACCGACTTTCTCATTCAGAAGCTCTTCGGTCTTTGCCTCAACGAGCAGCCTCAGATAGGGTTCCGTATTGGATGGTCTGATGTTAAACCACCAGTCTGGAAATTCAATCCTGTAGCCGTCGAAGTCATAAAATGCGTCCGGTTTCTCGTTTTTCAGAACGGCATCCCTGACGGCATCCATTACCTCACTCTTCTTCTCAATCCTGAAATTTATCTCACCCGAATTTGCATATTTTTTAATATCCCCGATTATCTGTGAAAAAGATTTTCCCTCTTTCTTAAACCTGTTAACCAGTCTGAGAACCAGCAGGCTTGCCATAATTCCGGAATCGGAATAATAAAAATCCCTGAAATAGTAATGACCTGCCAGTTCGCCACCGAATATTCCGTCAATTTCGCGCAGTTTCAAAGCCGCATAGGCTCTTCCAACCCTCCACGTGTGCATTGTGCCGCCGAGATTGCGAATATACTCACCCACAGCTTTTGAAGTTCTGATATCCTGAAGTACATTTCCTTTCAGACCTTTTTCTTCGAGAAAATAGTGTCCGAGAAGTGCTATTATCAGATCGGGTGAGACAAATTTTGCATTTTCATCCACAAACATAACTCTATCGGCATCTCCGTCGAATATCACCCCGATATCAGATTTGTTTTTCAATACCGTTTGCTGAAGTTGCTTAATGTTTTCGGGAATTAAGGGGTTCGGTTCATGATTTGGGAATGTGCCGTCAAGAGTTTCATTAATATAAACCGGCTGCTCTTTAAGCAAATCTTTTATCAGCAATCCGGCCATACCGTTGGAACAATCAATTGACATCCTTAAACCCGACAAATCGGTCAGATATTGTTTCTGAAAAGTCAGGTAATCGGCTTTTATGTCGAACGGAATAATTTTTCCTTTTTCAGCAACCGGTGAAACGGGCGCATTTTCATTAATCTTCTTTTCAATGTCTTTCAGTCCCGTATCATAACCGACCGGAAGAGCATTTTTCCCCGAAACTTTCATTCCGTTATACTCTTTCGGGTTATGCGAGGCCGTAATCATAACCGAAGCATCGAAGTCGTATTTTGCCGTTCCCCGGTATATCATCGGAGTAGTTGTAAGTCCGGCGTCATAAACATCTGCCCCGGCATCATTAATCCCTTTGCAAAGATACTCAAACACTTCGGGTGATGATATTCTGTCGTCCCTTCCGACAAGTACTTTTTTTGCATTCAGCAGTTCCGGCAGAAAAAAACCGATTTTATAGGCATCTTCCCTGTCGAAGTCCGTTCCGTAAATTCCCCTTATATCATAAGCGTGAAAAGCCTTTACCATTTTTTTAATTTTGAATAATCCCTAATTATGTAAACATTATAATCGCCAAGATACTTAAATCCGTATTTCTCATACAGTCCGGCAGCTTTAATATTATCCTTGTGCACCTCCAGCTTAATCTGCAATCCTGTTGACCGCGCGAAGTCCAGTGATTTCTCAAGCAGCGGCTTCGACAATCCTTTTCCCTGATAATCGGGTCTGATACCGAAATGATGCAGGTAAATCCTTCTGCCGTCCGTACTCATCCAGGAAGTGCCTGTCAGTTCCCCTGTTTCGGTATCTTCCATAATCAACAGTTTTCCTCCGAGATTCAGTGTCCGCTCAATGGCATTATTATCATCGCCTCTTGCAGGACTTCCCATTCCCGTATCGCTCCACAATTTCATTACAGCGTCATAATCCGATTTTTTGTAGTCGCGTATCTTAAAATTGCCAATCATATCAAATTTCAGTTTCACCTGTAAAAACTCTTTCAGCCGGACCTTCAAGACTGATACCTGTAAATCTGTTTTTCTCTTTTATAAAACTCACTTTCAGATTCCCGCCATCAGTCACGATATCAAAGGTGCCGCTACCGGTTCCGGTAACGAGTGAGGCGGCCAGTGCCGAAGCCGTAACTCCCGTACCGCAGGAGAGTGTAACATCCTCAACACCCCTTTCAAAAGTTGCAACTTTCAACTTTGTCCCGGTCAGTTCAACAAAATTGACATTTGTCCCTCCCGACTGAAACCTTTTGTCCCATCTTATCTTTTTACCCCTGTTAAAAACATCCGTCTCATCAAGATTCTTTACAAACTCAACATAATGAGGCGAACCCGTATCAAGAAAAAGACTATTTTTTTGTTGTGCTGGAATAATCACATCCTGCATCTGTAAAGATACGATTGAGACGCTTCCCGATTCGCCGAGTATTGAAGCTTTGTGAATTCCGTCAATAGCCGAAAATTCAGTTTCATTATCAATAATTTTAAGGAACCGGGCAAAAGCTGCGATACACCGGCCTCCGTTACCGCACATAGTGCCCTCACGACCGTCGGCATTGTAATATCTCATCTCAAAGTCAACCTCCGGATGGCTGTTAAGTGTCATCAGTCCGTCTGCTCCAATGCCGAACCTGCGATGACACAATGCGGATATGATTTTTTCGTCCGGTTTGAAAATATCATTCCGGTTATCAATCAAAATAAAATCATTTCCCGTCCCGTGATATTTATGAAAGACAAGTTTCATTTGTGTTTCTATCTTCTCAATACCGAAAGAATCGGCAGCACAAAGTTAATCGTATTTATTTAATTACGTCCATATTTTTAACAAAAGTCACCGGTTTTCCACTTAACAATATTTAACACTACCGGTGAAACAGGTCAAAATTTCAGTCGTTATTACTTCGTAACCGTCAAAAAGTATAAAATGAGGGTGCAGGTATGATTTTTGAAAAGCGAATAAACAAATTCGAATTAATGGTGTTGATATAAAAACAGTTGCTATGAAAAAGATAATCGGAATATTTGTGCTTATGGTCTTCTCAGGTATTGTATCGGTAACAATTTACAAGGCCGTTGACAGAGAAGACAAACCGGAAATAAGGGTGGTTCGGGAGCAAATACCTGTTATTAATGCAAATTACACTCCGCCTGTTCCGGTTGTCGGACCCGATTTTGTGGAAGCTGCCGACAAATCGGTTCACGCAGTAGTTCATATTAAATCGGAGCTTAGAAGACGTAATCAGGTTTACAACAGTTTTTTCGACTTTTTTAACGATTATTTTTACGGTAATCCCGGAGTTTCGGTGCCGATAATTGCCACCGGTTCGGGCGTAATAATTTCACCCGACGGTTATATCGTGACAAATAATCACGTGGTGCAGGAGACGGCGAGGCTTGAAGTGACGCTGAATGACAACCGAACTTTCGAGGCCGAACTGATTGGTAACGACCCTTCGACCGACCTTGCCCTGATAAAAATAGACGGAGAGAACCTGCCGTATCTGAATTATGGAAATTCGGACGATTTGAAAGTGGGTGAGTGGGTGCTGGCTGTCGGTAATCCGTTTAACCTCACTTCGACAGTAACGGCGGGAATAGTGAGTGCAAAGGCAAGAAATATAAATATTCTCGGTTCAAATACAGCCATAGAATCGTTTATTCAGACGGACGCAGCGGTGAACAGGGGCAACAGCGGCGGAGCACTGGTAAACACAAACGGCGAGCTTGTGGGGATTAATGCCGCCATCGCCTCAAATACCGGAAATTACACAGGTTATTCATTTGCAATCCCTGTTAATATTGTTAAAAAGGTGATGGACGACTTTATGAACTACGGCGGTGTTCAGAGGGCTTATCTCGGAATTACTTTTACGGAGATTGACAGTGAGTTTGCAAAACAGAGAGGGCTTGACGAGGTTAAAGGAGTTTATGTTGCAGATGTTCTTGAAAACAGTGCTGCCGAAAAGGGAGGAATAAAACCCGGAGATGTAATCGTAAAGATTGATAACAGTGTCATTGACTCGAAATCATCGTTTCTTGAATCAATCGGGACACACCGTCCGGGAGATAAAGTTGATATACAGGTTATGCGCAACGGCAAACCTGAACATATTGAAGTTACCCTCACAAACAGCGACGGGAATACCAATATTATAAAGAATAACGACATCAGAATTTTCGGAGCGTCGTTTAAGCCTGTTACCGAGGAAGATATGTACTATTTAAGGATTGATCATGGCATAAAAGTTGCGGATGTTGCCGGTGGCAAATTCAGGGATGCCGGAATACGGAAAGGGTTCATAATATTAAGTATTGACAGAAAACCCGTTTACAGTGTTGACGATCTTAAAAGGGAGATTGAGGGTAAGCGCGGCGGAATACTAATTGAAGGTGTTTATCCGAACGGCCGGAGTGCGTATTACGGCATTGGTTTGTAGAAAAAATGAATTGATAAAATAATAAATATCAACGTAATATAGTTAATAAATCGGATTAAATAAAAAAAGTAACAGAAACATTTGGTTATATCGTAAAAATGTCGTATATTTGTGTACTTTTTTGTCGTCTGTTTAAATTATTGATAATCAAAGTGTTAAGTTAGAAAGAGAGCGAAAAAATGAGACAATTAAAAATTACAAAATCAATCACAAACCGTGAAACGGCTTCTCTTGACAAATATCTTCAGGATATTGGCAAGGAGGAGTTGATTACTGCAGATGAAGAAGTTCAGTTGGCTCAACGTGTAAAGCAAGGTGACAATATAGCCCTTGAAAAATTAGTAAAAGCCAATCTGCGTTTTGTTGTCTCTGTAGCAAAACAGTATCAAAATCAGGGTTTGAGTCTTCCCGATCTTATAAATGAAGGGAATCTCGGACTTATTAAAGCTGCCAAAAGGTTTGACGAGACAAGAGGATTTAAATTTATCTCTTATGCCGTTTGGTGGATTCGCCAGTCAATATTACAGGCACTGGCAGAGCAATCCCGTATTATCAGGTTACCATTGAATCAGGTAGGTTCGCTGAATAAAATTAAAAAAGCTACCTCAAAACTGGAGCAGGAGTTTGAGAGAACACCCTCTGCGGAAGAGATAGCCGAAAAACTTGAAATGCCGGATTATAAAATTAATGCAGCTAAAAAAATTGCAACGAGGTACATTTCGATGGATGCTCCTCTTACCCAGGATGAGGAAACAAAATTTCTTGATGTTTTTGTTTCCAATTATTCTCCGACAACAGACGATGGACTTATAAGAGAATCACTGGCAAGAGAAATTCAGAGATCGCTTTCAACTCTTTCGAAAAAAGAGAGAGATGTAGTTAATTTGTACTATGGAATCGGGATGCCCCACGGACTTACCCTTGAAGAAATCGGTGCTAAATTCGACCTTACCCGCGAAAGGGTTCGCCAGATTAAAGAGAAGGCAATCAGAAGGTTAAAGCACAATTCGAGAAGTAAGTTGCTGAAAGCTTATCTCGGTCAGTAACCGAAAATGTTAAATTTCGTAAAAAAGGGATTACTATTTTTGTGGTAATCCCTTTTTTTATATTTTTGGCGTTGTATTTAACAGTGGATGTACGACAAATTGTGTAAATTTAAAATCCCCTCTGTGGGACTTAGGGATAAAAAAAGTGTAATTTACACCCTAAAAGATTGACCGATACTAACATTATTAAATTATTCTTATGGAAGATAAAAAATTTAATTCAAAAGATTCAGCAGTCTTTGAACATTCGTTGAATAAATGGATGGAAGACGAAAAGGCAGGGTTCGACTTTATCAATCTTGTCGGTAAACTATTTTATGAAAAAAATGTCGAACTGATATTTTTCAGAAATCAGTTGATTGACAGAAGTGCCAGCGTTATTCTTTACAAGCACTCATACTCCGTTACCGTTATAGGTAAAAAGCTTAAAATCCAG
>CAYOZZ010000493.1:0-15520 GCA_964408535.1 uncultured Bacteroidales bacterium
ATAGAAGCACAGCCATTTCCTATGCCGATAATAAAAGAATTAGTTTTTGAATATCCCAAATTAGAGAGAACTTTTAAATCAACAAATATTCTAAATTGGAATGAAATAAATAAAAATAAATTGAATTTGGTTCATCCTGAATTTCAAATATCAATACCTAATTTAAACTATAAAGGAGCTAATGATTTACCATCTTTTGATTCTAAACTATCAATAGACTTATCCCAAAAATTAGAAACGGAAATTTCTATTGATGATTTAGATTTTGTTGTGTTAAATGACAAATTAATAGAAAAACATATAAAGAATGAAAAAAATAATTAGAAGAATTGAGCGTATATTTTGGTGGGCATCTGGTGCAAAAATTGATATCTTAGAAAAGCTCCCAACAGAACATTCTAAATACACCGGTATTGGTGGTACTATAATATTTACAGCTTTAATGGCAAGTTTTGCAGGTGGATATGCTTTTTTTACAGCATTTAAAGATATTGCATTGTCAATATTCTTTGGTTTATTTTGGGGAAGTTTGATATTTAATTTAGATAGATATATTGTTTCAACATTTGGTGTTGGAGATGGGAAAAAAACAATATCAAGACAAGAGCTGATAGAAGCTTCACCGCGTTTAATAATGGCAATACTATTGGGATTTGTAATAGCTACTCCATTGGAGTTAAAACTTTTTGAAAAAGAAATTAATGCACAAATAAGTCAAGAAATAGCTGTAGTTGACAGTACAATTATTCATATTGGATTAAACGATCCGATTCAAAAAGGTTATATAAGTAGGATAAAACATCTTAACTCAAATATAGAAAAGCGAAGAAAAATAATTGATGAAAAATATGATACATGGCAGAAAGCGACAAAAGATAAAAATGATGAATGGAATTTAGGTAAATTTAGTGGAATAAGAGGTAAGGGAGGTTATTATAATGATCTGAAAAAAATTGCTGATAATGCAGAAATAGAATATACTAGAATAAAAAAAGAATATTCTGATTTGAATAAAAAAGATTTAATAGAAATAACTAAGCTTACAAAAAAATTAAATGAAAGGGAAAAAGAAAATAGAAGTGAAATTGAAAATAAACGCACAATACAGGCTCAGAATGATGGATTAATGGCAAGATTAAAAGCATTAAACCATTTAACAAAAGATAATCCATCATTATTATTTACACGATGGCTTATTACATTACTTTTCATTTTTATAGAAATAGCTCCTATGTTATTCAAGATGATGATGGAAGAAGGTCCTTATGATTATACAATCAATAAAATAAAACATGATATAAAAGTTAGGCGATTACAAGAAATATCAAATATTAATGAAAATATAAATTTTGATTTAAGAATACATTCTGAAAAAAATCAACAAAGATTAACACAAGAGTTGGAAGCTAATAAAGAATTATTAGAAACAATAGCAAAAGCACAAGTAGAAATAGCAAAAACTGCAATTGACGAATGGAAAAAAGAAAAAATACAAGAAGCCAAAGAAAATGCAAGTAAAATAATAAAATCAGAATAAAGCTTGAAAACATAATAAAAAGTCTTCAAAGGTACGTAGTGTCAAGTTAGAAGCAGGTAGCCCGTCATTGAATGTGTTAACTATCGGGATTGAACCAAATCCCGCCTCTATGTTCCGTTAGTTATCAAATCTTTTATGTGCTCAGGCTCATTTAGAGGCTTATGGCAATGACGCAATACTTTCCGTCACTCTATTATTTACTTGTGCTGTTCAGAATTTCCAAACCCCAAACCGGCCGTGTAAATTCGTGTAATTCGCGGGCATTATTATACCTCAAAAAACCAAAAAGAGTAAAATGTAGGAATAATAATGATTTTCCTTATTTTTGTATTCTCCGGATATTGTATTTGTCTGTCCCTGTAATTAGTAACAGGCGGGTCATAGGGCCGGCTCGCAATAATTAACACATTAAAAATGAATATGGAAGTGAAAAATCAGTTTACAGTATTAATTTCGGTGTTTTTCGGGTGTCTCTTTTCAACCGGCTTACCGGCTCAAAATCTTACACCCTATTTTAACAAAGAGGAATATAAGGAGCTTTTATATATCTCGGCAAAGACAAATACTCCCGACAGTACGGTTTTTAAAATTCCGCCTCCGGCCAATTACGAAATGATTTACAGGTCTGCGATTACCGGTTTGGACAATCGCTGGGATTTATGGCTCAACAACAATAAGACGATAGCAGTAATAAGCATTAGGGGAACAACCGGAAAACCGGAAAGTTCGCTGGCGAATCTGTATGCTGCAATGGTTACTGCAAAAGGCAGGTTATTGCTGAATGAAACGGATACTTTTGATTACAGCCTGGCTCCAGGCGAGAATGCGGCTGTTCATATCGGCTGGTTGCTGAGTATGGCATTTTTATCGAAAGATATTGTTCCCAAAATAGACTCATTGTATAAATCGGGGATTAAAAATTTTTTACTGATGGGGCACAGTCAGGGCGGCGCTGTAAACTATTTGTTAACAGCCTATTTGTATAGCCTGCAAAGGCAAATGATATTGCCCGGTGACATAAGGTTTAAAACTTATTGCAGTGCCGCACCTAAACCCGGGAATTTGTATTTTGCTTACTATTATGAATATATAACCAGAAACGGATGGGCTTACAATGTTGTCAATGCTGCCGACTGGGTTCCCGAAACACCTGTTTCCATACAGACATTGAATGATTTTAACGAAACAAACCTGTTTAAAAATGCTAAAAATGAGATTAAAAAACTCAAGTTCCCCAAAAATATTATTCTTAAAGGAGTTTATAACAAACTTGATAAGCCGACAAAAAAAGCTCAGAAGAAATATGAAAAGTATTTGGGAACTATGACATCTAAATTTATAATGAAGAGATTGCCGGACTTCACTCCGCCGGAATATGTCAACAGCAATAACTACGTCAGAACAGGCACTACCGTGGTATTATACCCGGATAAGGAATATTACAGGAAATTTCCGGAAAACAGTTCCGACATTTCAATACACCATAATTTTAATGCATATTTGTATTTACTTAAGAATTGCTCCTGTAATTAACAGAACAATCACCCTCCCGTAAAACACAATATTTTTCGTATTAAAACGTAGTGTAACTTATGAAATATTATCTTTGCGCAAAATTTCAAACTGTGAGGCATATTCAATTTTTAAAAGCATTTTTATTTACGGGAATACTCCTGATTGTTTTTATTTTGGCAACGACCTCGTGCCGCAAGGATGAAATAGTTACCGATCCATCATACTTACTCGGTTTTTCGACCGACACTATTATTTTCGATACCGTCTTTTCAACTGTCGGCTCCACTACCGGAATCCTGAAAGTTTACAATAACAATGACGGAAGGATAAATATCTCAAAAATTTATCTTGCAGGAGGTCAGCAATCGCAATACAAGATCAATATTGACGGAAATCCGGTTTCTTCAATAGAGAATGTTGAACTGGAGGCTAACGACAGTCTTTATATCTTTGTTAAAGTCACGGTTGATCCGACAAACCAGAACAGTCCGATGATAGTCACCGATTCGGTCATTTTTGAAACAAACGGCAATATTCAGGATGTTGACCTCGTGGCCTGGGGACAGGATGCACATTATTATGTCGGTTATCTGCATAATCCCGAATCTTCGTTGAAGTATATAATCATTGCAGGTGAGAATGAGAGTGTTACGTGGGAAGATGACAAACCTTATGTGCTTTACGGCTGGGGAGTTGTTGACTCTCTCGGCGCTCTGACGATAGGACCGGGTGTGGACATCCATTTTCATCAGAACTCAGGGCTTTGGGTCTATAGCGGAGGTGCTATTCAGGTTAACGGATTAAAAGACAGTCTTGTGGTTTTTCAGGGCGACAGGCTGGAGCAGGAGTATGACGACCTTCCGGGACAATGGAACGGTATTGTGATAAATGAGAGTGATGTTGTGAATGAGTTTAATTATGCCGTGATAAAAAATGCATTCGTAGGGTTGCAACTCTCTCCGCAATACGAAAGCGGATGGGCCAACACGGTACTTTTAAAAAATGTAATAATTGAGAATATGACGCTTTTCGGGTTATATTCTTATGCTTACCAGGTTGTTGCGGTTAATTCGGTTTTTGCAAACTGCGCAAATTACACGGTTTGTCTTGTGGGTGGAATTTATGATTTCAGACAATGTACAATGGCCGATTACTGGTCGGAGTCGGTAAGGATAAATCCGTCGGTGAGAGTTGGAAATCAAATATCATTTACAACACCTGACGGGGTTATCACTTATGTCAGTCCGCTAATTAATGCCTATTTCGGTAATTGCATTATTTACGGTGCACTTTCCGAGGAGCTTGAGACTGATGGAGTTGAAGACCCGGGTTATGACTACAATTTCAAGTATGACAATTGTCTTATCAGGACGGAGCTTGATATCTCGGACCCTGAAAAGTATCCGAACTGTTTAAAGAATAAAAATCCGCTTTTCGTTGATTATTATACGAATGATTATCACCTTGACACGCTGTCACCTGCAATTGATGCCGGGAATATTGAAATAATCGAAACTTCGGCCGTTGATATATCAAACGACTACGACGGCAATTCAAGACTTTCGGATGACGGCCCCGATTTGGGAGCTTATGAGTTTGTTCCCGAATAGAAATTTTGTTTTTTCATAAACAAGGCTTTATTCTTTTGTGCCGGATTAATTATTAAGCTTTGCATAATGTTAAAACCTTTTCGAATAACCGTAAACGGAAAACCTTTTTGCCTTTAAAAAGTAAAAATGGTTATGGTTGCAAATTACTTTGATTTTAAGAAAAACGGAACCGACCTGCGTACGGAAATAATTGCAGGTTTCACGTCATTTGTAGCAGCAATGTATATCATTATCGTCAATCCCTCAATTTTGTCTCAGACAGGGATGGCGTATAGTGCCGTATTGACGGCTACTGTTTTACTCAGTGCCTTTTCGTCAATAATGATGGGAGTATATGCAAAAAACCCAATCCTGGTGGCACCCGGGATGGGAATAAATGCATATTTCACATACTCAATGGTAATCGGGATGCATATTCCGGTCGAAACAGCCCTCGGTGCTGTTTTCTGGAGCGGGATTATCTTTTTATTGCTTTCTGTTTTCAGAATAAGGACATTGATTTTAAAAGCCATTCCGGTATCCATAAGATATGGTACTGCCGTCGGAATCGGTCTTTTTATAACGCTTATCGGTTTGCATAATGCCGGATTCATCACTACTAAGGCTCCGTTTATCGGAATGGGAACTTTTAACGCACTGACACTGACATTTATAGCAGGACTGTTTATTACCGCCATTCTTGTAGTCTTAAGGGTAAAGGGCGCACTGATAACAGGAATCATAATCACGACAATCCTGTCTTATCCCATTGGCCGCTGGTATGGAGATGCTTCTTCCGTTAATTTTGGGAATCCGGTACTCATAAGTGTTAAAGATATCGTTTCTATGCCCGATTTCAGCTACTTTTTCAAGCTTGATCTTGTCAATTCCTTGAAACTTTCGATTTTTCCTGCAACTTTCGGGCTGCTTTTTACCGATATGTTCGACAGCATTTCCACTTTTGTCGGAGTGGCTGAAGCCGGTAACCTGAAAAACAAATCGGGCGAACCGGAAAATATTCACCAATCTTTGATTACAGATTCCTTTGCCACTATTTTCGGGGGCTTATTCGGAACAAGTTCGGGAACGGCCTATATTGAATCGGCAGCAGGAATCCAGGCCGGCGGACGCACAGGGTTGACAGCAGTTGTCGTCGGGTTGCTTTTTATCCCGTTTATGTTTCTTGCACCGCTTGCAAAGGTTGTCCCGTCAATTGCAACAGCACCTGCTCTTGTAATTGTGGGTGTCTATATGATGAAACCGGTACGCAATATTCCCTGGGATAAAATGGAGGAGGCTATTCCGGCCTTTCTTGCTCTTATTCTTATCCCGTTAACATACTCAATTACGCAGGGGATTATCTGGGGATTTCTTACTTATACAGTATTGAAAATAGTAAAAGGAAAAAAATCTGAAATTCACCCTATGCTCTGGATAATTGACATATTTGCCATACTGCTTCTTGTTGTGGAAACGGGATTGTTTTAAATATGCTATAGCATGATTCGGGTTAAATATTTACATTATTCATTAAATTTTGTATTTTTGTAGCTTTTAAACCCCAAATATTGGAATTTATGACACGGTTAAAAACTTTACTCCTCTCAATTACGCTGGCGATAACATTTAATGTTTTATCACAAAATAATACATCTCCGGCAAAAGCCGATACTGCTGACTATCCGTACTGGATTGAGATGATGCAGGATGAATCGGTTAATTTTTACGATGTTCAGCGTGCCTTTAATATCTACTGGAAAGACAGGGAGATAACAAAAGGGAGCGGCTGGAAACCCTTTAAACGCTGGGAATGGTGGATGGAAAACCATATTAATCCCGATGGCACAAGAAAACCTGCCGATAAGGTTTACAACGAATATATGAAGTATATAAAGCAGCACCCCGGCGCTTTGAAATCGGAAGCTGACTGGACAAGCCTCGGCCCTTTCAATATTCCAGGTGGTGATAAAGGGTATAAAGGTCTCGGAAGAATAAATGCAATAGCTTTTCATCCTACTAACCCGGATATCGTTTACATTGGAGCTCCGGCAGGAGGAATGTGGAAATATGACGCTTCGCTGGATACCTGGACAAGTGAAACGGATGTTTTGCCGGTTCTCGGAGTTTCTGCAATAGTTGTTGACTGGAACAATCCGGATAATATTTTTATAGGCAGCGGAGACCGTGATGCCGGGGATTCGCAGGGTATGGGTGTCTTTAAAAGCAGTGACGGCGGTCAGACCTGGGAATTGTGGAACAATGGTATGGGAAATGTGAAAGTGGGCAGAATGATTCAACATCCGACTGACTTTAACACAATGTTTGCCGCAACAACAGGCGGCGTTTTTAAAACTACCGACGGAGGTGCTAACTGGTCACAAAAAATATCGGGTACTTTCAAAGATATCGTTTTTAAGCCCGGCGACCCGGATATTATTTATGCCGTAAAAGGAGGCTCACTATATAAGTCTGTCAACGCCGGTGAAGACTGGGAAGAGCTTTCCAATGGTATTGCAGGCGGAGACAGGGCGGCTATTGCCGTCACGGAGGCTAATCCCAATGTCATTTATCTGATTCAGACACTGAACAGTTCGTTCAAGGGATTGTATAAATCAACAAATGAGGGAGCCTCTTTTACTGAACAGTCAACAACTCCGAATATAATGAGCTGGGGCTGCGACGGTGGAGAAGGCGGACAGGCTTGGTATGATCTTGATATTGCCTGCGACCCCGATGATCAGAATGTGATTTATACCGGTGGTGTAAACTGCTGGAAATCGGAAGACGGAGGTGTGTCGTGGAATATAAGCTCACACTGGTACGGAGGGTGTAACGTTCCTTCGGTACACGCCGACCTTCATGTTCTTGAGTGGAATCCGTTGAATCACAGACTTTATGCCGGGAATGACGGCGGAATTTATTATACACCGGATGACGGTAATTCCTGGCCTGAAATTACCAGCGGACTCGCAATCAGCCAGGTGTACAAAATAGGTCAGTGCGCTTCCGATGTGGATAAAGTTATTAACGGTTATCAGGATAACGGTACTTCCACTTATTATGGTAATGACAACTGGATGTTTACACATGGTGGCGACGGTATGGAGTGTGCATTTGATTTTATGGAACCGGAATATTCGTACGCAACGGTTTATTTTGGTGCCATCGTCAGGAAATATAACAATGGAAATTCGTACGATGTAGGAGGAAACGGTGTTCACGGTATTGATGAAGACGGAGGATGGATAACACCCTTCTGCCTTCACGAAACAAATACGAATATTATGTTTGCAGGGTATAAAAGTATTTGGAGGACAGAAGGTGTTAAAACAAATACTTTTACCTGGAAAAAGCTTACTGACGGAGGCTCGAATAATATAAACGTTGTTGAGCAAAGTCCGGCAAATACCGATGTGTTTTATTACTCCTGGAAACAACATCTTTACAGAACGGACAATGTGATGGATGATGAACCGGTCTGGTACGACTTGTCCTCAAATATTCCGGGAAACGATCACATAAGGGATATTGAAGCCAATGCTTTCGATGAGAACATTGTTTACGTTACAAAGGGAAGCAAAGTCTATAAATCTGTTGATAAAGGTATTAACTGGGAAGATATCACCGGAACATTGCCCGATATCAATATGAATTCAATTGCATTTTACGTAAATGCTCCCGAAGGACTTTATGTAGGATCTGATGCAGGGGTTTATTACCGCGACGCGACAATGGATGACTGGATTATGTTCAGTTCAGGCCTTCCGGTTGATGCTTCGGTAAATGAAATTGAAATTTATCACAATCCCGAAGATGCAACCCAGGATGTTATCAGAGCGGGAACATATGGTCGCGGATTATGGTCGTCGCATGTCTGGCAGGGAACTCTTTCGGCCGATTTTGAGGCGGAAGAAACAAATATTCCGGCAGGTTGTGCCATTGATTTCTCCGACTTGTCAACGGGCGTACCGACATCGTGGCAATGGACTTTTGAAGGAGCTTCGCCTTCATCATCAAATGAGAAAAATCCACAGGGTATTTTCTATCCTGATGCCGGAACATATAATGTAACATTGGTTGTTACAAATTCAGAGAGTAGTGATACAAAGGTGAAAAGCGGATATATTACGGTAAGTTCCGATCTTCTTCCTGAAGTGCATTTCTATGTGGATGATACGATAACCTGTATAAATAAGGCTGTTCAGTTTTATGATATGAGCCTGAATTGTCCTAACCATTGGGACTGGTCGTTTGAACCGAATACAGTAACATTTACGAATGGTACAAGCCACTATTCAAGCGATCCGGCTGTTGTTTTTAATGAAACAGGTACCTATTCGGTAACAGTTGAAGTAAAAAACATACTTGGTACAACGACAGTCACAAAAGAGAATTATATCCTTGTCGGAGGGATGCAAATTCCCTTCTTTGATGATTTTGAATCGGGCTCGCTTAGTGAAAAATCCTGGAAAATTGATAATCCTGACAGTAAAATTACCTGGGAAGTAACAGATGTTGGAGGTAATACACCCGGTAACAAGGCTGTGTATATGAATCTGTATGATTATATAGAGCCGGGAGGCCCGAGGGACAGATTGATAACTCCCGCACTAAGTTTTGAAGGGCTTGATCAGGTTTATCTTTCCCTTAAGTATGCTTATGCTCAGCGATTTACAATAGCTTCCGACTCTTTGATTATTCTTATTTCAGATGATTGCGGCGATAACTGGACAAGATTGTATGCAAACGGAGAGGAAGGTGATGTAGGTAATTTTGCAACACATGAGCTGATTGAAGATCCGTTCGTTCCGGCAGTTGCCGGAGATTGGTGCGGTGCCGGCTGGGGAGCCGATTGTATTACATTGGATTTGTCACAGTGGGCGGGTGAGAATAATATAAAGATTGCATTTGAATCTTATGACCGCTTTAATAATAATCTTTACCTTGATAATATCCTGATTGGACCGCTAACCGACATCGCTGAGAACAGTGACGGTGAAGAATCGTTAAGGATATTCCCAAATCCTACTGACGGAGTGATAAATATTCTGACAGGAAATCATTCCGGAAATACGAAGGTCAGGATTTTCAATATGCAGGGAATAAAGGTTTTTGAAACTGTTCCCCTGAAAGAAGATGACTCTTTAATCGGGATTGATCTGAAGAAATTCGGTAAAGGGCTTTATATTATCGAAATAACAAACAACAATAGACTGAAGGTTGAGAAGGTGGTGGTGAGGTAACCGGCACCCAATTACCCTGATGACTCTTGCCGGTTGCATTTCCGAAGTTTCAGGTTTAGGCTGCCATTTGCAATTTTCAGTCATCCTGTGAATAAAGCTTCAAGACCTCACTACCGGCAAGCAGAAAAGCGCCGGATACATATTCTCCCGAATCTTCTTTACGTACCACTGCCGGCCTGTGGTTTACGGTCTGACCATAGAGAACTTTCCCTTCTTTATTAACATCATTGTAAAGTGCTTTCCAGGCTTTTTTCACAACGGGCATATACAGGTCACGGTTTAAAACCCCGTTATTTATTCCCCAGGCAATAGCATAAGTAAAAAAGGCCGTTCCGCTTGATTCGGGCATCTGATATTCATCATAGTCAGCAAGATTGGTGCGCCAGAAACCGTCATTACCCTGCCGTTTGGAAAGTGATTCAGCCATAGACTTCAGGAGGGAAACATATTTGTCGTAATAGTTGTTTTCACTTGGTAAATATTCCAAAATACGTGGAATGCTTGCAATTGCCCAGCCGTTACCACGTGACCACAAAACTTTTTTCCCGTTTTTGCTTTTATGACGCATTGCGTCCATATCCCTGTAAAACAGCTTATCATGCTCATCCCAAAGAGAGTCTGTAACTTCCCGGAATATCCGGTTCATATACCTGATATACTTTTCATCTCCTGTTGCTTTACCCATCATAGCATAAGCCGGAGCACCGACATACAAAGCATCAATATAATCCCATCCCTGCTCAAAGGCCGATTTGTTTTCTTCGATTTCGGAATCCATATAATCTTTGGTATTTTTAATTACCTCCCTGTTTTTCGTAATGAAGAATATTTCAAGATATGTCTGGGAACAGGCGAGTTTATTCGGAGGATAAAACCAGTCGGTTCCGACTCTGTATCCGTGTTTTCCTGCCCAGTACTCTGCTTTTGTCAGAAGTTCATTGTCTTTTGTAACTTTGTAAAAGGCCATCAGTCCTGTGTAGAAGGTTGAGCGTTTCCAGTTCCGGTCAACATTCATCCAGGAATTACTCTTCTGATAATTGCTGACACGGTACATAACCGAGATAATGCTGTCTTTGTTAAATTCCGGCTCCGGCAACTGACCGTTAATCTTTTTATTTCCGGTTAATAGCATTACTACAACCAATGGAATTAGATGATATGTGTTAACAGCTGTTTTCAAAACATAATCAAATTAAAAAAGGTTACCATAACGATACGGTAACCTCTGTTTTATGTTTAACCGGTAAAACGATTAAATCTTAAAAATTTTCTCCCAGTTATATTTTCTCGGATTGATACACATAACCGGAATTTGCGATGTATTGAAAATCATATCTTCATCGTAACTACCGAGGAGGAATTTTGTAAAACTGCTGTCAGGGTTAGTCATTATCATAATCATATCAGCATAAACGGCAGTTGCATGTTCCACAACTTTTTTAGTAAAATCGCCACTTCCGGCATTAATTATTGAGTATTTAACACCTTCTTTATCGAAATGTCCCGAGATAATTTTGATGGTTTCATCCAAGTCGGGAGCAGGAAGGCGGTAGATATCAATTTCGGAACCAAAGTTTTTTGCAATAAAAGTAGCCCATTTTGTCTTTTCCCACGGTCCTGCATCACTTGTGATAGGCAGAACTATTTTTTTATAACCGTGATCAACCGGTTTTTTCTGAACTACAACAACGGGTACGGGCGAACTGGTCACAACCCTGATTGCAAAACTGCCTTTTATCTTCTGCATTCCAACCTTTCCGTGTGTTCCCAAATACAAAAGTTTCGCACCAATATCTTTTGCTACTTCTCCGATAGTTGTGAAAATGTCTCCTTCTTTTGCAATAAAATCAACCTCAACATTATTTTCCTTGGAAACTTTCGATGCAATTTCTTTTAATTTATCGTTAATTGCATCAATACCTTTGTTCTCTTTTTTCAGTTGAGCTTTCGTATTTTTATCAATTACATGAAGCAAAACGACTTTGGCTTCTAAATGTTTACCGGCATTAACTGCCTGATACATCGCATTTTCTGTAACATCTGTAAAGTCAACAGGGACTAAAATTATGTGATTCATTTTTGTATCCATCGGTGCTTATTTTTATTTTTTATTCTTATTGACAAAAGTAGAAAAAAAATCATTTAGTTATAGTGATTTGAAAATTATTTTTTACATAGCAGCTTTTCAAGCTCATAGATGTTATGCTGTTTGGTTTCCTCTCTTAGCATTTTTGCAGCTTTTGTAAAGTACTTATGATTTTTAAGGAAATCAAGTTGTTTTTCGTGCCAGTCTTTTAATGATGATGTTATACCTCTAAGCTTCCATTCATATTGCAAACGTTGTCCGATAACAAAAAAATCATCCCTTCCGATATAATCAAGGTCGGCATCGGCCAGAATTTTTTCAAGGTGTGTTTTCGGGTTTTGTGGTATTTCCGTTGCAAGTATCATTCCCTCAATTGCTTTAATATCTTCATCGCTGTAGTCGAATTGCGGAAGTGTTTTGCGTGCAATTGCAGCTCCGGCTTTTTCATGTCCGTCATAAGTCTCGGTAAATCCGATATCATGAAACAGTGCGGCAGTCTTTAAAAGAGTAAGCTCTTTTTTGGTCACCTTTTCCATCTTTCCAAGCCTTGTAACCGCCTTAATAACATCCTTTGTATGACTAACACAGTGATAATGAAGGTCGGGGCTTAACTCCCTTTTGAGTTTTTTAAATACGTAGCTTTTCGCTTTTCTGTAATCCATAAGCTATCTTCAAATATTTATATAACGCAATAAAACACATCTTTGTTTTAAAGTTATGATTTCCAATTAAAAATTGTTATGCCGTCCCAATCCTCAGGTACTCCCGATTCAATGAATCTGTTACATCTTTCGATATATGTTTTGGCGGCCCTATCATTTTGATTGATTTCTACAATTGCTTCAAATGCTTTTACCGCTTCATCGAATTTTTGCGATTTGTACAGATTTATTGCTTTTGTAAAATCGTCTTTTGTCTGTAATTTCAATTCTTTTATATCCTCAGGGTCACCGTCAATTATTTCAAATATGTATGAAGGTTCTTTTTTCCCTTTTACCTTTACGATGTCAAGAAAGCGATATTGGTAAAGGTCGGGATTCTCAATTTTAATTAATGTATCCTGACTTATTATTATTGAACTTCCGTAAATTTTTGTCAGCCCTTCTAACCTTGATGCAAGATTTACGGCATCGGAAATTACCGTGCCGTCCATTCTGCCCTCTCCACCGACGACACCCAGCATCAGAGTCCCGAAATGTATCCCTATTCCGCTGTTAATAACAGGTTTGCCGAACTGATCCATCACCTGGTTGAACTGCGACAGTTTGATTCTCATCTCGATAGCGGCATTAATTGCGTTTTCAGGAGAATCGCTAAACAATGCCATAATCGAGTCGCCGATATACTTATCAATAAAACCGTTGTTATTTCTTATAACCGGCTCCATATACCCGAGATAATAATTGATAAAATCAAAATTTTCTTTAGGTGTCATTTTTTCGGATATTTCGGTAAACGACCTGATATCGCTGAAAAGTACGGTCATCTCCTTTTGAATCTGATCGCCGAGTTTAATATCCACAAAGCTGTCTTTTCCAAGATATTCGAGAAACTGTTTCGGAACGAAACGGGAGTAAGCCTCAGTCATTTCCGACATATTTTGGATATAATCGCCGAGTTTTTGCGACATGTCGTTATAACCCTCGGTAAGCAGTCCCAGCTCATTGTTTGTTCGCACTATTCCGAAATTAAACATTTTCCCTTTACCGGTTTCCTCCATCTTTTTCAGAAGCTCTCTGATAGGATAGACGATATCCTGTGTTGTCCATTTTACAAAGAAAATAATATACAAAAAAGCAATAAAAATGCCGCTTGAAATACCCACTGACATAAAAAAGCTGTTAACCGTATTGATATAGAAAAGCCATCCCGGAATTGTAGAGGAATCATTCGATTCAGTAAACATTTCCTGAAACTTCATATATTCCCCGAACAATATGTTTTTGTGATCTTCATTAAATGTTGTGATACTTAAATCGCGAATATTGGTTATCGAAAGAAAAAGATACAATATGACAATTGTTAAAGGTAACAAGGTTGTCATTGCTGCCGAAACCATCATCCGGTTTCTGATTTTTCCGGGCTTTTTCGTTTTGAAAATACGCTGTTTTAACTCTTCATCATTGAAAACAAACTGAATATATTTGATATGTACTCTGTGCTTTTCCCAGAAGAATACAAACAATACCGCAAGAATGGAGCCGATAAGCGATATGAGAAAAAAGTTTTTATAGATATTCGATTCTATTTCATATCTGAATATGGAGCCTGAAAGCAAGTTGTAAAACATATAAATATGGGCAATTCCATATCCAAGCCCCAGGATTCCGGCATTGATAACCGGTGTATAAAGCAAAAACCGTTTAACGAATCTGTTTAACCTGTCGGAAATATATTTGTTTCGTCTCTTTTTTGAGAAATACCTTTTAAACGGAAGATTAAAAATGAACCCTATCAGAAATCCTATCAGAAGCAAGTTATTCAGGAAACTGAATGCATCTCCGATCTGGTTTCCCTCCTCATCGTTCTCAAGAGTTGCATTTTTCGTTTCTTTTGTGTTTACCGTATCCTGATTTAAGACCAAGGCTGAGTCAGCATTGTTAATCAGGCTTGTAAATGCTGAGTCCGAAAGAGTTCCTTCCCTCATGCTTTTTTTGACAAAATTGTTTATCGTATCGGCATAAGCACTTATTGAGTCTCTTTTTGAATTATCTCCGATTTTTAAAAGACCGGAAGATTGCATATCCGGTGCATATTTGATAAACAGAATAAGCAAAAAAGGAAGAACCAGCCAGAAATAAATTATGGTTGACGATAAATAGATACGAAGCCCGTAAAAACGCGGCACACTCTTTCTTGTTTGTATGGCCATTCCTGTTTCGTAATTTTTTCAAAAGTAAATATTTTTTATAACTCTATTAATATTCTGCAAATTTTTTAATAATTTGAGATTATTATGTCAATATTTCACTATTTATTATTACTTTTGGCTGCTTTTTGCAAATTTGAAAAAATATTGAGGTGGATTTTTTATCAGGCATAAAACAAACAGTAGGCAATTTTGTACTCAACAGGAACACTTCCGGTTTAGAGCGTGATAAAAAGCTTGTCAACCTTTCTGAGGCAAGGCATGTAGGAATTGTATATTTGGTTAGCAATCAGTCCGTATTTAACAAAGTAAAGATATTGATTCGTAAACTTAACAGTCCTTATCGTCAGGTTATTGCATTGGGTTTTGTTAACGGAGATGCCATTCCCGACTATTGTATAACGGCAAACACAGGATATTACTTTGACAACAAAGATTTAAACTGGTTTGGAGCCCCAAAAAACGACTATATAAAAAAGTTTATTAATAAAGAATTTGATATAATTATCGATCTCACAGTTGAAGATATTTTTGTTCTCCGTTATATTATCGCTCTGTCGAGATCGAAACTTAAAGTCGGAAGATTCAGTAAAAGTATGCAAAAGTATTATGATTTGATGATTAAGAATGACCGAAAAACCCTTTCTAATGAATATATTGATCAAATCCTTCATTATCTAA
>CAYOZZ010000494.1:0-7666 GCA_964408535.1 uncultured Bacteroidales bacterium
TATAATCGAAAAGATTCTTATTAATGGATTTCAGGAAATTTTTATTTACCTTTTTTATTCTGTCAACAATTACAGCATTTCCACAGGATACGACACAGGAAGTCAAATGCCGGTTATGTAAAAACAACATCCATAGAAATATCGCTCCGTACACCTTGGACTGGAAGCACGAAATACCTTATATCGCCACATCGGCAGGGTTAACAGCAACAGCTATAATTTTGGAAGTAACCGACAAGACTTCTCCTTATACTCTTTCGGAACTTGAGAATCTAAACAGAAATGATGTTAATCCTTTCGACAGGGGAGCTACATACAACTGGTCAACGGGAGCTTCAGACATAAGTGATGTGTTTCTGATTGGAGCTATGGCTTCTCCCGTACTTTTTCTGACAAACAAACCGACCCGCAGCAATTTCGGCCGGCTGGCGCTTATGTCGTGGGAGGTTTTGAGTATTAACTACGGAATAACTTATACGTTTAAAAATCTGACAAACAGGCCAAGGCCTTTTGTTTACAATCCGGATGCTCCGGCAGAGGTCAGGACGGGAAGTGACGGCAGGGAATCGTTTTACTCCGGCCATGTTTCAACTGCGGCAGCAATGTCATTTTTCATTGCAACCGTGATAAGCGATTACCACCCTGACATGAAAACCGGAATAAAAATTTCGATGTGGGCTGTTGCTGCTGTTTACCCTGCCGTAACCGGTTATTTCAGGATTGCTGCCGGGAAACATTACCGGACGGATATAATAGCCGCTTATGCCGCCGGAGCAATTACCGGCTGGCTGATTCCGTTCCTTCACAAAAAAAAGAGGTCTGACGGGAAATTTTCTTTTGCTCCCGTAAACATTCAGGGCAATGCAGGGTTATATATGTCGTTAAAGTTATAAGAAAACGGCAATTGTTAAGATGAAAAATCTGAAAGCTACATTACTCACTATAATTCAATATGTTACTCTAAGTATAATGCTATACTCAAACAAATGGATAGCGGACAACCCTGTTCTGATGTTTATTCAGTTTTTTGGTATTTTTATTGCAATTTGGGCTATTCTGGAGATGACAAAAAGCAAACTGAATATTTCCCCTGTCCCGCGCTCCGGTTCTGTTTTAATTATGACAGGCCCGTATAAAATCATTCGTCATCCGATGTATCTTTCTCTTTTACTGACAATAACACCGATGATAATCAATAGAATATCCACATTAAATATAGTAATTTTCAGCATATTTCTGATTAACCTGATAATGAAAATGCTTTTTGAAGAAAACCTGCTTTATAAATATTTTGATGATTACGCCGTTTATTCCAAAAAATCGTGGAGATTATTACCTTTGGTTTACTAAATCAATCATAGCATTTACAACCCCGTTAGGGAAGTTCTTTTTGAAACACTTGATAAAAGTAGTCCCGTTAGGAAAAGTCCAGTTAAAAAACAGTCATATCTTCGTCTAATGTCAGTATTTCGAGGCTACTTTATCTAATAATCAACTTCTTATTAATCACAATATTGCTCCTGTTTTCAAAAAACTTTACCAGATACATACCTGGCGGAAGATTATTGCGATTAAAAATTACCCGTTTCGAATTAATATTTTCATACCTTTTAACCTCTTTCCCAAACATATTGAAAACTGCTATCGTACCGTTTAAAATTTCATAATCTCCTCCGATTTCAATTACGCCGTCTGTTTCTATGGGATTGGGATAGACTTTAATGGAAAGAGAAGCAAGTTGCTTTTGCCGGATTATGCTTGTTGTTATGCTGTTTATTTCACCCGGAGTACCGTGTTCAGGAGAAGCGACCCAACTTTCGGGCAAAGCATTATCCAGACCGGGATTGATTAGTTCAAGTGTCGGCCCGTTTCCATCGGGTTCTGTCGGCCAGGGCGCATCATCATCATATTCCACAAAATCAATCAATATTCCGTCAGCGTTATACAGCCTGATAAGTTCTCCTCCCCCGCTCAGTCCGAAATCCATATCTCCAAGATAATTTACCACATCAGGGAAAAGAGCGGTAAACATTGAAGTATCTTTACACAAAACAAGATAATCCTTTGCCGGAATTACAGTTCCTTCCGGAAATTCAAATATATGATCGTCAACCTCATCCTTAAACATCCATCCCGCAATATCAACTTCGTGGTCCTGCGGATTGTAAAACTCAACCCAATCCTCTGTGTCGAAATCATCCGCCGAATTGTAATTTATCTCGTTAATCACAAGTGAATCATTAAACACCTTCTCAACAAAATATGCAACAATATTATCGCCCGAGACAAGGTTAATAACAATATCATTTACCGTGTCGTTCGGAGTAATGGTATTATTATTGACTTCCCAATGATCAAACTCCCAGTTTGGATTTATTGATCCGGCTTTAAGTTTTGTTTCTATCCCTCCGAAATAGTAGCCGCCCCAAGGAAAGCTGCTATGCACAAGTGAGTTAAGCTGAATAGTTCCTACGGTATCAGGTACGGCATTAATTGTCAGTTCATAAGGCCCTGTAAGGTCATAACAATCGGCAAGTCCCGAAGGAAGATAACCATGTCTGGCAGTGACAAAATTCCTTATCTTCTGAACATTATTCTGCCACTGGGTCATTGAACCACCCCAGCGTTCAATATGTCCCGGCATTTCGGGCAACATCCCGTCTTCAATGCTGTCAAGGTAATTAATCATATAGTCAGGTCTGAAATAAGAGTTATAAAGGTCAATGTACCGCGTGATGTAATACTGGTCAAACTCCTGATTCTCTCTGAGTTTATTAAGAACAAGAATATGTTCTCCGGGGTCGTCTGAAAGATCTTCGGGGTAACAGGGTTCAACATAGGGTGTAGTTCCCGGAACACCTGTATAATTGATATAATGATTAAAAGTGGCATCCTCATCCCATAAACAATACCCCCATTTCCTGTGACCGCCTTCCGGGTCCAATCCCCTCCACCAGGCAACATTCCAGTTTATCCAGTCGGAGCAGACAACATAGGAGTTTATGAGTATATAATCCACCAGACTTTTATAATCATATCTCGATTTTACATATTCGAAATTGGCGGAATCGCTCATATCATTATACTTCATAAAATCGTGAATTTCGTTCCAGTCGTCCCAGGCTGCCTGTCCGCCGTATTCCGCCCAAATTCCTCCCCACAGCATAAAATAGTAGATGTCATACTTTCCCTGTCCGTAATAGTATTTCGTATAATCGTGATCACTCACCTTTTCGCGGAATCCGTAAACACCCCAATAGTTACCGTTTACATAAACCACACCTTTTTCACCCCGTCTCATATCAAGATGAAGGTCGGCCTTGCAGGCAATATTTTGCACAAAAAAATCACGTAAAAGGGCACTTGAATCAATTCCCGGATAATTGTCATCGCCTGCCGCCCGGAGGATAATTCTCTGATACTCGTCCCTGTCGGTTAAAGCGGATGGAATAAGTGCCTCCCTGATAGCATAGTTGTAGCCGCATTCATCTCTCGAAATATAGTCAATGCTCCTTTGCGGATGCACCCACGAATCCTGACCATGTTCGTTAAACTCACCATAACCTATATTTGTTCTTTCTCCGTCTTTGTTGAAATATTCAAATGTACCGAAAGGTCTTAAATATTGATTTCCGTTAAGCAGATCATCCAACTCTTCGGCAGCAAGCGACATAACTGCCAGTGTGTGCGACACATCTATAAAATAAGTATTGAATTCAATCAGCCCCGGAAGAATATTACTGTCATTACTGTACGATCTTGCTTTTATAATAGTAGTTTGCGAAACATCAATTGCTCCCTGATATACCGGTGAATTTTGGTCGGGATCGGAACCGTCCGTAGTATATCTTAAAACCGAATTTGATTGATTATTCGTTATTTCGATCGTTACCGGGATATCATAAAAACCCGCAGCTTCACTCATTGAAGGCTTTGCCGTATAACCGAGGTATGCCGTTGATGAATTATTTGAGCTTCCTGCTGTCGGTTCATTAAAAATACCCCATTGCATATTGCCGTCATCAATTCGTCCGCGCGAATGTCCGTTTTGAGTAATCTCCAACTGGTGGATGTCCAGTATGGTTCCGTCCGTATCGGACAGAACAACATGTTCGGGAATATCTTTTGTCTGTTTCAGTTTGAAATTCGTATGATAATGCCCGCCTGAAACTTCATCACGTCCAGAAGCCCAGAAAATCAAAAAACCGTTAGCCGGAATAATAACTCCTTCAGGGATTTGCCATTTTGTCGGATTATACTCTTTGTCACTAAGATAATATCCTCCGAGGTTAACCGCTGAACCACCTGCATTGTACAATTCAATCCAGTCTTCATATTTGTCATAATTATCCTGATAGTCGGATAAATTGGAAGCCGAATATTCGTTAATAACAACCTGGGCTGACAAATTAACCGGATATATTATGAATAAATAAACAATTAATGTTGTAAAAATAGTTTTCATAGTAAGATGATTAATTAGAATTGTAACCTATTATAAATCCATTACTTAAATAAAAGACAGCACCTTATATTCATTGGTTGCATTTATCAACCGTTAATGAACGTAAATTGAAATTTAAATGCTATTTTTACCCCCTGAAATGACGTGGGAAAATTACATAAAAGGTTTCAAGGCATATCTGAAACTTGAAAAGTCGCTTTCGGGAAATTCAATAAATGCCTATCTTCACGATATTGAAAAATTAATTCGGTATTTTGAAATCAGTAATATTAAAATAAAACCTGAAAAAGTAACCTTATCCCACCTCCAGGACTTCATTAAATATATCAATGAAACCGGGCTTTCTGCAACATCACAGGCAAGAATCATATCCGGGCTGAAAGCTTTTTACAAGTATCTGCTGTTGGAGGATGTCATAAAACAAAGCCCTGCCGAAATGCTTGAAGCACCGAAAACAGGCCGCAAACTACCAGACACATTAAGTGTTGATGATATTAACAGGTTGATTGATGCCATTGACCTTAGCAAACCCGAAGGAACAAGAAACAAGGCAATGCTCGAAACCCTTTACGGCTGCGGATTGAGAGTTTCGGAACTGATAAATCTCAAAATCTCAAACATATATTTTAATGAAGGATTTATTAAAATTACAGGAAAAGGCGATAAGGAACGCCTTGTACCTGCCGGTAATGCAGCCTTGAAATACATCAGGATATATATTGAAAATGTAAGAAATAAACAGGATATCAAAAAGGAGTACAGCGACATTCTTTTCCTGAACCGCAGAGGCGCACAACTGTCAAGAGTAATGGTCTTCCTTATAATTAAAGAGCTTGCCGGACGCATCGGGTTAAAGAAAAACATAAGCCCCCATACTTTCCGGCATTCATTCGCCACACACCTTATCGAAGGAGGAGCCGATCTGCGTGCCGTACAGGAGATGCTCGGACACGAATCTATTACAACAACAGAAATTTACACGCATTTAGACAGGGAATATCTGCGCGACGCTATTCTCAGCTTTCACCCGAGAGTAACAAAAAGACATTAACAACAAAAAAACAAACAACTGACAATATAAACCTGCAAATAGCTATTTATCAGGAGATATAACACCAGCTAACTCCCCTGCCGGATTCATAAACTTAACACTTCAGGGATTTGTAACCTTTGTTAATACTTTTTCGATTATGCCATTTCATAATCCGGGATAAACAACAACCGTTACTTTAATATTTCAACGGACTGCATCGGTTTGAATGGTTTACCACGCTTTACGGCTTTTCATTTTTCATATATAAAAAGAAGGCCGCACATCTCCCTCTTTCGGCAGGATGTGGGCCTTCATAAAAAAATACAATCGGCAATTTATTTCAACGGGTTTGTTTATTCAATATCAATCCATAACCTTCTTACGGATATCATATAATTTCCTGGCACCATATCCGATAGCAAGACTTAATAGTATCAAAAGTCCTCCTCCCACAGGTGCTCCACCACCAACGGGTGAGCCTCCTTCACCGCCGCCTATTGACGGATCCCAGGGTTGAGGTTGTGACATTATTAAAGACGGTAAAACAATCATTACCGCAAAAACCGTTTTTTTAATTATATTTTTCATAATTATCTCTTTTATCTGTTAACAATTCTATTTTACAATAACTTTTCCGGTAACCAACGAATTATCCACTTCAACACTTACAATATAAAATCCCCTGTTCAGCCTCAATACATTTCTTCCCTGAGCTGCCTCCATTTCCGTAATCTTCCTTCCGGCTACATCATAAACAGATATATGAGAGACTCCGGGTTCATTTATATTGACTGTAACAATACCTTCGCCGGCAAAAATATTTATTTCGGAACTCTGTACACCGGCAACAGACAATGGCGCAAAATGCAGTACGAAGCGGTTATCTGTTTGTAATGTTGAATAGTTGAATGAATAAACATTCTTGAGCAGGTCGGTCTTTTCTCCGGTTAACAAATCTTCAAGTATAACTGTTTCGAAACCGGATGTTTCCACTACCTCCAAGGTGAATTCACCCGAAGTACCTGACCTGAAATAAAGCGGCATTGATTCATTCAGGGTATTGACGGAGTTAATCGAAAGTTTTTGTCCGCTTGCAGCTACGGTATATATTTGAGGCACCTGTTCCACGGGTGTAAACTTCTTGGGAGCGTCGCACCTTGTATCGAAGTTTGAACTTGCTTCCCCGTCAATGCAAATATATGTCACATCATCATACATTTCCGATGATGCCCTAAGTTTCAGAACAGCATTATCAGATTTATAAACAGGTACTGTCTGGGTTGTTAAGGCATTTTTTGCAAAATTAAAATTGGCAGTATTGTTAGTATGTACGAAGAATCCCTGAGATGCCGGAATAAGATAATTACCGACTCCCGAAGCTGTTCCCGAAATATAATTTGAACCGTCCCAAATCTGAATACTTTGATCAACTCCTGCATCCCAGGTTAAGGCTGTGATGTCAATTGTTGCCGTATATGGATTGCCGAGGAGATTCCAGCCTGAATATGAACCACCGGCAGTGTATGTCAACGGATAGGCAAAATCGGAATTATGTACTGTATTGTTTTGTGCGGTAATTTCGATAAACTGCGGTTGTCCGGTTGAATAATCAATGGTAGGAGGATTCTGAGCAGCACAATTACTTGTAGTGGCATAATCCGGCTCAAGTTTTATGAATGCTCCCTGTCCCGACGCAAAATTAAAGTTTGGCAGATTACAGTCAACAGGTTCTATATGCAGGAAACTGTTCTGGGTTTCATCCCAAATATTCATATAAAAGTCGTTTATAAATCCTGAAATGGTATTGAAAGGAACCGGAGATGAAATAGCGTGCCAGTCGGGATCATTTTCGGGAATATAATAATTAAATGTAAAAGGGCCGCCTCCTATAAAG
Source organism: uncultured Bacteroidales bacterium (assembly GCA_964408535.1). Classification (GTDB taxonomy): domain Bacteria; phylum Bacteroidota; class Bacteroidia; order Bacteroidales; family JAADJA01; genus JAADJA01. Next base: position 7,393 of record CAYOZZ010000494.1, read on the forward strand.
TTTCCGTTTACAATCAGACCCGGAGGAATATTTGTTGCCGGATCGGTAAACATATCAAATACTCCGTACACCGTCAAATCCTGCATTACAGTCATTGAACCTCCGGTAAGAAACAGATAAGATTTATCGGGATAGCCGTATTGAATTTCCAGATTTCTTACAACAATATCGCCTGATGAACAAAATACCGTATCCGAGCCTGCGGGAATGGAAACATCATCATTGGCACCGGGAAGACCTGCCGGGTTCCAGTTCGCAGGGTCATTCCAGTCAC
>CAYOZZ010000495.1:0-10704 GCA_964408535.1 uncultured Bacteroidales bacterium
AATGAAAAATATATCTTTAACGGTAATTCTGATTGCACTTTTTATGAATGGATTCGGGCAGCATCCTAACGTGGTAATAAGCACTGCCAATTCGCCGGAGGAGCCTTCGATATATGTTAGTCCTGTTAATCCTGACAAACTGATTGGCGGTTCGAATATCAATAATGTTTATCATTCCGAAGACGGGGGACTTACCTGGAGTACAGGAATATTGACCTCACAGCAAAATGGAGTCTGGGGAGACCCCTGTTGTATAGTTGATAATGCCGGTGATTTGTATTTCTTCCATTTGTCGTCACCTCCCGCAGGAAACTGGATTGACAGAATAGTCTGTCAGAAATCAACGGACGGAGGTATTACATGGAACGACGGTTCATATATGGGACTGAACGGAACCAAAGCACAGGATAAGGAATGGGCAGTTGTTGACCGGACAAACAACAATATCTATGTCACTTGGACGCAGTTCGATAATTACGGGAGTTCCAACCCTGCCGATAAAAGTATTATCCGGTTTTCAAAATCAACGGATGCGGGAATGACCTGGAGTGAAGCTAAAAAAATAAATGAGGTTGACGGTGATTGTATTGACAGCGACAATACCGTTGAAGGAGCTGTTCCGGCAGTCGGTCCGAACGGTGAAATCTATGTTGCCTGGGCAGGACCTGAAGGTATTGTTTTCGACCGTTCTCTTGACGAAGGGGAGACATGGCTCAACAATGATATTTTTGTTTCGGATATGCCGGGCGGCTGGGATTATGCAGTCCCGGGTATATCACGTTCCAACGGACTTCCGATAACGGTTTGTGATATCAGTGGAGGCGAATTTACCGGAAATATTTATATAAACTGGACCGACCAGCGTAACGGTACGAACGACGTTGATGTCTGGTTGGCGAAATCAACCGACGGCGGCGATACCTGGAGTGAGCCGAAACGTGTAAACGATGACGGACCGGGTAATGATCAGTTTTTTACCTGGATGGCTATTGACCAGGTCACCGGTTATTTGTGGTTTGTTTGGTACGACAGAAGAAACTACAGCGATAATAATACGGATGTTTATATGGCAGTTTCAATTGACGGAGGCGAAACCTTTATCAATTTCAAGGTCAGTGAAGAACCTTTCCTGCCATATTCAAGTGTTTTCTTTGGCGATTATACAAATGTTTCGGCACACAACAATGTTGTAAGACCGATTTGGACCAGGCTCCAAGAGGGGAATTTGTCGGTTTTAACCGCAATAGTTGATACCGATATTGTATTAACCGGTACCGATAATCAGATGGAAATACCTTATGCAACCCTCCTCCCCAACTATCCTAATCCTTTCAACGAAACAACCCACATTTCATTTAAGCTGATGCGTCAGCAAAAGGTTTCTTTACAAGTGTTTGATATGTTTGGGAGACCCGTTGAGACGATAATTAATAATGAGACACTTCCAAGAGGTAAATATACAAAACATTTTAATGCCGCACAATATAACCTTACATCGGGTGTTTATTACTTTTCTCTGACGGGCGACGGCCTGAATTTGAAACAAAAAATGTTGATTGTGAAGTAAGAAAGAAATACAGGATTATTAAAAAGTTAAAACAATTGTTTTATTAAAATTCTGAACAGTCCTATTTTAATATTTTGTACTTTTGCGAACTCTATTAATGTTGATGTAATGGTACAACTAACTTTAAATATAAAGGACAATAAATTTCAGACTTTTATAGAATTTATTAAAACGTTGGATTATGTTGAGGTACCGGAAGTAGATAAAAAGTCATTGGACGAATTACAAATAAGTCTTGAGCAGGTAAAATTGATGCAGGATGGTGAAATTGAAAAACAAACGGCAAATGATTTTTTAAATGAACTTTAAAGTTTATCCAACACCATATTTTAAGAAGCTTTTTAAAAAACTTCTTAAAAAATATCCATCTTTAAAAAACGATTTACAGGATATTATTGAAATACTGTCTGAAAATCCGGATACGGGAATCCATCTTGGAAATAATATTTTTAAGATTCGTTTGTCAATCGGTTCAAAAGGAAAGGGAAAGTCGGGTGGTGCAAGGATTATAACATATGTCGTTACCGAAAATAATGAGGTTTATCTTGTTTTTATTTACGACAAAAGTCAGCTTGATAACATTTCAAAACAACAGGTTAGTGTTCTCGTTAAAAGAGCCGGACTAACATAACCCGGCAATAAGTAATAAACCGTTTAAAACAAAAAATATGCCCATACTCGGCTCTATTATAAAGAAAGCTTATGAATTGAGGAGCATCCCCATAGATGCCAAGAAGATGATGCAGACCGATCCATATACCACACAGGTTAAGGTATTGAAGAAGCTGCTGAAAAAGGCTCAGTTCACGGCGTTTGGTGAATATTATGGATTTTCGGAGATGCTTAATCAACAGGATGTTGTTAAGGCATTTCAGGACACGGTTCCTGTTTATGACTACAATTCAATGTTCAGACAATGGTGGTTCAGGGCGCTTAACGGTGAGCCTTTCGTTACCTGGCCGGGCAGGGTAAAGTATTTTGCACTTACTTCAGGTACATCCGAGGCATCAAGTAAACAGGTACCTGTAACAGGAGATATGATTAAAGCAATACGCCGGGCAAGTGTCAGGCAGTTAGTATCTTCTGTCAAATATGATTTTCCCAAGGAGTTTTATGAGAAGGGTATTTTGATGATCGGAGGAAGTACTCACCTCCAGTATAACGGAACATATTATGAGGGCGACCTTTCGGGAATATCGGCAGGCAGCCTTCCATTCTGGTTTCAGCATTTTTATAAACCTGGAAAAAGGATTTCGAAAGAGCGTGAATGGTCAACTAAGCTTAATGAAATAGTTAAAAAAGCCAAAGGATGGGATATCGGTGTTATCGTGGGTGTTCCTGCGTGGATACAGATTATTCTGGAGAAAATCATTGAATATTACAATGTAAAAACCATTCATGATATTTGGCCGAATCTTAAGGTTTATGTTCACAGTGGCGTTGCTTTCGGACCTTATGTGAAGAGCTTTGAAAAACTGTTCGGCAAAAAGGTTATTTTTCAGGAGTCGTATCTTGCTTCCGAGGGATATATTGCCTTTCAAAGCGAAATGGAATCCGAAGGGATGAATATGATCCTTGATAACGGCATCTTCTTTGAATTTGTGCCGTACAATAATTCCAATTTTGATGATGACGGAAATATAAAAAGCAACCCGGAAACTATTACTATCAGGGATGTGGAAGAGGGCAGGGATTATGCTATTTTGCTTTCTACCTGTTCGGGGGCGTGGCGCTATCTTATAGGTGATGTTGTAAGATTCGTTTCCAAAGTGAACAGCGAAATTGTTATTACAGGCCGTACCAAACATTTTCTGAGTATTTGCGGCGAGCATCTTTCAATTGATAATATGACCCGCGCAATTGAAATGCTTGAAAACGACCTTAATGTGGAAATTCGTGAATTTACCGTTGCCGGAATTGAGTATGAGTCACTGTTTGCTCATAAGTGGTATCTCGGCAGCAACGATAAGATTGACCCTGCCGTTGCAAGAGAAAAGATAGATGAGTTTCTTAAAATTCTGAACGACGACTATCGTGTTGAAAGAATTGAGGCAATAAAAGATGTATTTGTCGAAATACTGCCTGCTGAAGCATTTTCGGGTTGGATGAAGATGAAAGGAAAAGAGGGGGGAGCACATAAATTCCCGCGTGTGTTGAATAAAAAAATGCATCAGGAGTGGGTAGAGTTTTTAAAGGAAAATTCTTATTTGGAATAGATTAATATTAAAGAAATGGGACATTTTCTGTCAGGCATATTAGTAGGATTAACATTTGCAGTGCTTTTGGGTCCGGCATTTTTTGCCTTGATACAAACAAGTATTCAAAGGGGATTCCGTTCCGGATTTTTCCTGGCACTCGGTATTTTTACAAGCGACCTAATTGCCTTGTCTCTTGCATATTTCGGTGCAACACAGTTTCTGGGCTCCGACCCGAGAGATAATCTGGTATTTAGTATTGTCGGCGGTATCATCCTTATTATTTTCGGAACCTATACTTTTACCCGCAAAGGAGTAAAACATGATGAAGTTCAGGAAAACGGAGGAAAAAATAATATCAAAAAACCGTATCTCTATTTTATTAAAGGGTTTGTATTGAATGGCGCTAATCCGGGTATGTGGTTCCTTTGGATAACTATTGTGGTTTCTATCAGCGCAAAATACGGTGTTGAGCATAAAGTGCAAATACTCGAATTTCTGGCCGGGATACTGCTTACGATTTTTAGTACCGATATTCTGAAGTGCTTCATTTCACACCGCATAAAACATCATATAAATGCCAATGTCCTGACCTGGATGAACAGGCTTGTGGGAGTTATACTTATAGGAATAGGTACATACCTGATTATGAATGTGCTCGTTGATTTGAAAGCCATTGTTGACTGGTATGAAAATTTCTTCTCACCCAAATCATAAAAGGAATGGAAATCCGAATTACGGGGACTTAACAAACACTGCACGCTCCCTGTAAAATACAACTCCGGCAAAAACAAGCAGCAGTAATGTATTGAAAAGTGTACGGTAAAGAAGTCCGGGAATTGCCATACTGTTACTTATTACGAAAAGAATTACCGCAAACAGGGTATAACCGAAAATACTTTTCAGATCGTAATCAATACGGAAATGTCTGCGCATCAGGAAAAATGAAAAGGTCATCACCGTGAAATAGCAGGCAAACTGACCCCAGGCTGAAGCCATATACCCGAAAACAGGAATTAGCAACACATTGATAAGAACCACGACAACCGTTCCGCTTAGGTTTATAAGTGCTCCGTAACGGGTCTTGTCTGTCAGTTTGTACCAGATTGAGAGGTTTATTGTTATCCCGAAAAAGAGTTTTGCAAAAAGAATAACAGGTACAACTTTCAGCCCTTCCCAGTATTCACGTCCGATAAAATATTTTGTATAGTCAATAAAAAGTGTAACCCCAAGGAATATAAGTAACCCGAAAATTATGAAAAACTTCATAACATCGGCATAAATCTCCTTTGAGTTTTCTTCTTTCGCTTTTGCAAAAAAGAAAGGTTCGGCAGCATACCTGAACATCTGCGTAAAGATGGTCAGCAGTACTGCCAGCTTGAAATTGGCACCGTAAACACCAACTATTTTCATAGCTTGATCCTTATCCGGCCATAAATATTTCAGGAAAAGTTTATCGGAAACATCATTAAACATCCCGAGCAACCCAACAATAAGGATAGGAAATGAATAGTTCAACATCTGTTTTAGCAATGCTTTGTCAAATTTTATCCTGATTTTAAAAACATCGGGAATCAAAAGAAGAAGAGTTACAACACTTGCTGCAAGGTTTGAAATGAAAGCATATCCCACACCTATTTCAGGCGAATAAAATGCAAGCAATGGCGATTCGGGATTGCTCTTTGCAATTTCGGGACAAACCCAAAGGAAGTAAAGGTTTAATCCGATTTGTACCGAAACATTAATAATTTTAATAATGGCAAACCTGAATGCCTTGTTTTGCTGACGAAGTCGGGCAAATGGGATTGAAGTGAAGGCATCAAGCCCGATAATAAGCCCGAAATAGATTATATATTCGTGATGTGCCGGATATCTTATTACACCGGCAAGCTGTTGCGAAAAAAGAAGAATAAAAACAATGAAAACCGATGATGTTGTCATCAGGGATATCAGAGAAGTACCGTAAACCTTTGCCTTGTCCTTCTCTTTCTCGCTGTATCTGAAAAAAGTGGTTTCCATCCCGTAGGTCAGCAATACCATAAGCAGGGCGGCATAAGCATAAAGCTCGGTAACAACTCCATACTCACCTTTTTGGAACACACGGGTGTAGAACGGTGTCATTAGCAGATAGTTCAGCAGCCTCGGAACTATTGTTCCCAGACCGTAAACGGCTGTCTGTCCGGCAAGTTGCTTTAAGTGATTCAAATCAGATATATTTGAAGGCAAATGTAGGTATTTATTTGAAAACAGATTGTGTGAAAACGGTGATTTCATTCAAAAATGATTATGAATACGACCGGCATGACCTGAAAAAGCCGGGCAGGATTAATAATATTTACCTTTCAGAAGAATTTAATTTCTATATTTGCAACATTATTAACAAAATCTTATTAATTATGAAAAAATTATCAATTTTTAAAGTCGTATTAGTATCATTACTGTTAACAGCTGGTTCTGTGTCGGTAAAGTCTCAGGGTGCTTATGTAAGTACAAATCTGGGTTACGGGTTTCCAATGAGTTCTCAGGATATTGAAGGATTTATGAATGAAACTTCAGGAAGTAACTCAACTACCCGGGAACAAATTTTTATGTCCTTTGGAAAGGGGTTAAATTTTGGCGGAACATTCGGGTATATGTTTAACAAAAATGTGGGTGCCGAACTGGGTATATCCTACCTGATGGGAGGAAAGACCAAGGCAACTGATGATTATTCCGATGGAAAAACAGACTATTCCTTCTCCGGAAAAATGTTGCGCTTTGTTCCTGCAATTGTTATTACTGCAGGTTCGGAAGGTTTGAATCCTTATGCAAGATTTGGTTTTGTTATCGGAAAAGCTTCTTTGAAGCAGGAGTTTGAGGATAATGATGACGGTGATATTACGAAAGGTAAGTTAAAATACAGCGGCGGGATGTCGTTTGGTGTAAATGCAGCTGTTGGTGCTATGTTCAGCTTAAATGATAAAATGTCTTTCTTTGCCGAACTCAATTCCGTAAATATGAGTTATTCTCCGAATAAAGCTGAGTTTACAGAACTGACATATAATGGTACTGATGTGTTGCCTGATCTTACTACTTCAATGAAAGAGATAGAATTTGTTGACGAAATTACCACATCATCCACACCACCTCCTGATTCGGAGCCACACAAGGAGTTAAAACAGAAGATGCCTTTCGGCAGTATCGGAATTAATTTCGGAGTTATTTTTCATTTATAAATCATAAGATAAGAGCCGGAATGATTACCGGAACTGATTAGATTTGTTTTTACAAAACTAATTGCAGACGAAAATATGCCGCAGATTTACGGATTGCCATATAAATATCCGTGAATCTGCGGCTTATTAATTCATTCAAATATCATTAAGCTCAGATAAATATTTGTTAACCGTCTTTTTATACTGTTCAAGATTTGTTGAATCAACGGGTTTTGCAGGAGGTGATTTAACCTTTAAAGGATCAATAGCCTTCCCATTGCGGTAAAATCTGAAATCGAGGTGAGGTCCGGTAGCAAGTCCGGATTGCCCCACATAACCTATTACCTGTCCCTGCTTTACGTGTACACCCTTTTTTATACCTTTACCGTATTTTGAAAGATGAAGATATGCTGTTGAATATGTTCCGTTGTGCTTTATTTTAACCATCCTGCCTGCGCCCCCGCTTCTACCTGCCTTAATAACCACTCCGTCACCCACAGCATGTACAGGTGTTCCGATAGCTGCTGCATAATCAACACCGTGGTGCGGCCTCCTTATCTTTAAAACGGGGTGTAATCTGCTGTTTGAAAATCTTGAACTAATCCGCTTGAAGCGCAACGGTGCTTTAAGAAATGTTTTCCTCAGACTGTTGGCCTCCTCGTCAAAATAATCGCCAACACTGTCCTGGACAAAATAAAAAGCATAATAATCGTGTCCGGCGTGATGAAACAAGGCGGCATCAATCTTTCCTATTCCGATGGGCTCTCCTTCAACATAAAGCTCTTCATAAATCACCTTGTAATTATCACCCTTTTGAATTCCGAAAAAGTCAATTGTCCAGGCGTAAATATCCGACAGCTCATTGGCAAGATTAGGATCGGTATTGTTGGCAATCATTGCATTCCAAAGTGAGGATTCTATAGTGCCGGAAGCTGTTTTCCGTTTAACTTCAATTTCTTTCTCCCCTCTATGAACATGAACGGAATCGCCAAGGTCGAATACTATATAGGAAGTAGGTGAACTCTCATAGATAAAAAACAGTGCCTTTTGAAGACTATCGTTGTTACACAATACGGTATATTTATTCCCGGCTTTTATTTTCCTGACGTCAAAAACTTTTTTCGACCGTTTTGCAAGCTGATCAATTTTACCGTAATCAACCCCGTATTTCAGAAGAATATCGGAAAGATATTGGTTTCTTTTAACTTTGTCTTTATAGATGATAAGCGAGTCAACGATAATTCCATACTCCATTTCAGGTTCCGGTTGAGCATCCTTTTCAATGACTGCCAGTTCTTTCCCCGGACTGTTCTCCCTTAAAGAAGCAATATAGATAATTAATAACCCAAAAGCTATCAGAACAGCAATTTCAATTATTCGTCTCTTCATAACCAACGCTTAATGTTATAAATAATAACAATAAAACGCCAAAGATAGTATTTATGATGTTAACAGGTTATCTGACCAATAATTTTTTAGCTTCCGAACCATAAGAAGTGCCTTCAATTCTGTAATAGTAAATTCCCGGCAACCATCCTTCAACGGAAACCGAAACCGATTGTTTTTCAGTTGATAATGGTGTCGACCACACCTTCTCCCCTATTGTATTGTAAACGGAAAGTGAAATATTATCCGGATTTCTTACCGAATAATTAAACCTCACAGTTGATGAAGCAGGGTTTGGAACAGGGTTCGATAAAACTACAGGCTGCTCAATATTCCCGATTCCCGTATTTACATCAATAATCATTACCTCAACATCATCAAAATAGAAACCGTCCTCAGTAACATAGTTGTCGCTGACAAGCTTAAATCTTAATAAAATATTTGATCCGATATAGTCGTTCAGGTTTATCTCCTCATTGACCCACTGGGTCTGAAATCCGTCATACAAAGGTTCACCTGTTGCCTGATTACTATTACCCGGTTTAGTGTATTTGCCTTCAAGCGGTGCCCAGCTGCTACCACCGTTCACCGAAATTTCAACCTGGGCATAATCCCATCCTGCCTCAATCTCCCATTTAGCCCAAAAATTCAGTTGGGCATAAGCAGCAGTTGAAAGGTCAATTTCATCATTAAGTGTAATGATATTTGTATTACTGTTTTGATAATCACCACCCGGAGAATCAGTTATTGATGCGGAGGGAGAGTGGTAACTGCTCGTTGTGGTTGACCAGCCGCCTGTCCAGTTAGTCAGATTATTACAATCATCTTCAAAAACAGCTACAGCCTGACCGTAAATCTTATTAAGAGTATCGGAAATAGTAAAAATACCATTGTCAACCGTAAGTAAAAACTTAACCTGTGTTCCGCCCGTTATTGCCTGGTCAAGTTCATAAGCAACCGAGTCGGTATGCATTTCAAACATATTTAAGGATGTGTATTCAACAGGATCACCCGTTGAAACTATATTATCACTGACAGGTGTCAATGAAACAGTATATGTTCCACCGTCCTCAAGTCCGAGGCGCTGAGCGTTAAATTTAATAAAACCGTTTTTCTCACTAAGAATTATCGGGGTTTCGTCGGTCGCAGCGAGGAATTTTCCTGCAAATGCAGCCAGCAAAACATCCTGAATCATATTTTCCTGAGCAATCGGGATGATTCTGTCAATAGAACAATAAAAACCGTCGTCACTTCCTCCGAGTTCCGGAGTGTATGACAATATTTTGCCCTTGGTTGTCTGCTCTCCGTACATCCAGTCGTTTGCATCGCCGTTTGTCGGATAAATTGTCGTACTGCTCGGGCCGTAAGTATAATGGCTGTCCATAGTCATCATTCCGGCATAAGTATTCAAAATCTCTTCATCAGGACTGAGGTCGGAGGTCCACCCCCAGGGATATAGCAGCAAGTTGCTGTAAGTGTGATAATTAAGTGCAAGTCTGAATTCATGACTATTAGCAAAGTCTCTCATAGCGGCAATTTCGGGTTCCGAGAAAGCAGCCTCACCTCTGTAAGTTTCGTCGCAAGGGTCGGGGGATGAGCCGCTGTTGTCATATCCCCACTGATAACCGTAGTTCCTGTTCGGGTCAACACCCATACAGTTTGAACCTGAAACGACTCTTCTGTTCTTTCGCCACATCCCGCCACCGTTGGGATTTGTTGAATAATTATATTCATATCCGTCAGGATTGACAACAGGAATAAAATACATTTCGGTATTATCAACCAATGCCTGCATATTCGGGTCATTATCGTAATTTTCGAGCAGATAGTACATATAAAATAAAAGTTGCATCATACTTTCAGGCTCGCGTGCATGATGCAGTCCGGTATATAAAACTTCCGGTTCATCCTCGTTAACTCCGGGATTGTCGGATATCTTAACCATCCATAAATCCCTGCCTTCGATTGACTGGCCTATTGATTCTTTTTCCGTTATCAAACCGGGGAAAAGCTGGTGCATCTTATCAAGATGGTAAACAACCTCATCATAGGTGCAATGGCCTCCCATTGAGCCGAACTCGAAATTTTCGGGTACTTCCCAGTCGCCAGGAGACTTGTAATCCGCAACATTTGTTGATTTCCCAATGTTTCTGTCTGCATAGAATTTGCTCACATCATCAATCAATATTTCGTAATTAAATCCCTTTCCGGCAACTTTGTCAATTTCAAACTCCGAAAGGTCAGTTACCAGGAAAGCTCCCTTTTTCAAAATACCTTCAGTTACATCAATTCCATCATTTGCAAGCTGCGCAAGTCCCTGCTCATCAGCATAAATCTTTACTTTTGAATATTTCATCTGTTG
>CAYOZZ010000496.1:0-5249 GCA_964408535.1 uncultured Bacteroidales bacterium
ACACAATAATAGGAGAAGGCGGACTTACAGTTAATGTGCTTCCGTTTTCCACAACAACTGTTATTCCTATCGGACTTGAAGTAGGAGAAAATACCGCATATCAACTTCTATTTAACGAATTTGAGCTGGAAGGAGTAAACAATGTATGGCTCGAAGACCTTAAAACCGGTCAAATAACAGAAGTGACAGGCGGTTATGTTTACTCTTTTATCGCTTCAGTAAGTGATGCTGCGCACCGATTTAACCTGCATTTCGGGAACAGTTTATCTTATGATGAAATGACAAACGAAACAATTTCGGTTTACACATTCGACTCCAAAATTTACATATCTGCCGAAAATGATATTGAAGGAATTGTGTCGGTTTACGATTTAACCGGAAAAGTTGTGTTTGAGGAAAAAATTTCAAACAAAAACATTTATATAATTCCGGTTAATCTAAATACCGGCTTATACATAGTAAGGCTTTATGGGGAGGATTATGTAGTTTCTCGGAAAGTTTATATTTCGCGGAAATAGATGACTATGAGTAAAATTAAGCTACATTTGCCGTTTTTCTGTTTGTATGATTATATTGAGGAGATTAACAAAATACAGAATACTACCGGCCGATGTAGCGGTAATTTTTTATCTGACGGTTACCGCTGTTTTATTACTGTTTCTGCCTGATCCTCTTTCCGGATATGCCGCTCATTTTTACTTCCGGTTAATAGTGATGGCTGGTATTGCCGTTATAATTGTTGCCGATTCGAAATTTAAAAACAATTTTACCCGGTTTCTGCACCTGTTTTATCCGCTGACACTTTTAGGTTATGTGTATGGGGAGACAGCATTGCTAAATCATGTTTTTTTTACTGAAGACCTTGATCCGATTTTCATCAATCTTGATGAGGCTGTTTTCGGATTCCAGCCTGCAATTGAATTTTCAAAAACCTTCCCGCAAGTTTGGTTCAGCGAACTTATGAACCTCGGTTATTTTTCGTATTATTTTATGCCGGTCGTGGTCAGTCTTGTCGTATATTTTACAGAAAGGGATTTTGCTGAAAAAGTTGTTTTTCTGATTATTTCATCATTTCTTATTTACTATCTTATTTTTATTGTTTTTCCGGTCACAGGGCCTCAGTTCTATTTCAAACCGCCATTATCCGGTGTACCTGTAACCGGCATTTTTAGCAGGGCTGTCAAAGCTGTGCAGGAAATCGGCGAACATCCCACTGGAGCCTTTCCCAGTTCGCATGTAGGTATGGCATTAATATTTCTTCGGATATGCCGGAAAAGCTCAGTAGTTATGTTTTGGATATTGATTCCTTTCGTTTTTTTAATTCTTTTTGCTACGGTCTATATCAAGGCCCACTATGCCGTTGATGTTATAGGAGGAATCCTTTCAGCTCCGTTGGTGCTGTTTGCCGGTATGAAATTATGGCAAATAATCTCAATTTAATTTGATTCTTAATTAAATTAATACATACATTTGTGAAATGATTCACAGCTAAATACAGGTAACGCTATTGTATTGTTATTCAATCGTTAATGTAAAATTATTTTGAGATGCCCATAAAAAAACTGAACAGTATATTCAAACCGCAACGGATAGCTTTAATAGGAGCTTCCAATAATCCAAAAAGCGTTGGGGGAATAGTATTAAAAAACCTTGTCGGTGCAGGTTTTAACGGAGTCATTTATCCCATTAATCCAAAGCGTGAAGCAGTGATGGGAATAACCTGTTTTCCTGATGTTAAGAGTCTTCCGAAAACTCCTGACCTTGCCGTTATTATGACCGGTGCAAGGTTTGTTCCTGAATTGATACGGGAATGCGGTGAAGCCGGAGTGAACGGAGTTGTAATTATTTCAGCCGGGTTTAAGGAGTGCGGCGATACCGGGAAAGAGCTTGAGGAGCAGGTAAAAGCCGAGGTTGCAAAATTTCCCGAAATGCGTGTTATCGGGCCTAATTGCCTCGGATTTATTGTTCCGGGGCTGAATCTTAATGTCAGTTTTGCCGACGGTATGCCGGAAAAAGGCCATGTTGCTTTTATTTCCCAGTCGGGAGCTTTATGTACATCTGTTCTTGACTGGGCGTATGAAGCGAAGATAGGCTTTTCATACTTTGTCTCCATCGGAAATGCAATGGATGTCAGTTTCGGTGATTTGATTGATTATTTCGGCCAGGATCCGAATACAAAATCCATTGTTCTATATGTCGAATCAATTGCGGATGCCAGGGCGTTTATGTCGGCTGCCCGTGCTTTTGCCAGGAAAAAACCGATTATTGTATATAAATCGGGACGCTTCCCCGAATCGGCTGCTGCCGCTGCTTCACATACGGGGGCTATGGCTTCGGAAGATTCCATTTACGATGCCGTTTTCAGACGGGCCGGTGTGGCAAGGGTTTATAATATTGGAAATATTTTCGACTTTACCGACCTTATAGGCCGGAAGAGAATTCCGAAAGGTTCCGGTCTTGCCTTAGTTACAAATGCCGGAGGGCCCGGTGTTATGGCAACTGATGCACTGATTGCCCAGGGCGGTAAACTTGTAAAACTTTCGGATACAACAATGAAGAGCCTTAATGATTACCTGCCCCCGTTCTGGTCGCACGGCAACCCTATTGATGTTCTCGGTGATGCACCGCCTGAAAGATTTGCCGAAGCCACAAGAATTGTTCTTGAAGATGAAAATGTTGATGCCGTTCTCGTAGTGCTTACCCCGCAGGCAATGACTGCCCCTACAGAAACAGCAAAGGCAATAATTGAAATTTCGGAAAAGACTTCTAAAATGATAATGGCCGCCTGGCTCGGCGGTGCAAGTATGAAAGAGGGAATTGACCTTTTTAACAATGCCGGAATCCCGGCATATACAACACCGGAACAGGCAATAGATGCCTTTATGATACTGTCGAGATACTCAAAAAATCTTGAATTGCTGTTTGAAACTCCCAAGGAGATTCCCGTTTCATTTTCTTATGACAGGGATGAGTTGAGACAGAAGTTCCTTAATGATGTTTTTCCAAAAGCGGAAATACTTTCGGAGGACGATTCAAAATTACTCATTAATGATTATGGGATTACAACTACACATCCTACCGTTGCAAGAAATGAGGATGAGGCTGTGAAGATTGCCAATGAGAAAGGTTATCCGGTTGTTTTGAAGATTCATTCTCCCGACATTACGCACAAATCCGACTCAGGAGGTGTGGCTCTTAATATTAAAAATGACGAAATGGTCAGGGTGGCATTCCGGACAATGCTTGAGACTGTCGGACAGCGTGTTCCTGATGCGAGGATAGAGGGTATCACGGTTCAGAAAATGATAAAAACCAAGGATGCCGTTGAACTTATTCTCGGAATAAAAAAAGACCCGGTTTTCGGAACCGTTATGCTTGTGGGTATGGGTGGAACATCGGCAGAGTTGTTTAAAGACAGAAGACTTGAGTTCCCGCCGCTGAACGAACGGCTTGCACGGCGAATGATAGAATCGTTGAAGATTTATCCTTTGCTGACTGGATACAGGGGAACCAAACCGAAAAATGTTGACAAACTTATTGAGGTGCTTATCCGTCTGTCGTACCTTGCCGCCGATTATCCCGAAATAAAAGAGCTTGACATAAATCCGGTTCTTGTGACCCCGGATGATGTTATAGCGCTTGATGCAAGGATTGTTGTTGATAAGGAATTGCTCGGAAAGCAACAGGAGCCATATTCGCACCTTATTCTCAGACCCTATCCCGAAACGTTAAAGGAAAACATTGTTTTGAAAGACGGTACAAAAGCTCTGCTAAGGCCTATTAAACCGGAAGACGAACCATTGTGGCTTGAACTTCTCGGCAGTTGTTCCAAAGAATCCATCTATTCAAGATTCAGGTACGATTTCCATTTTAATTCGCACGAGGTTGCAACACAGTTTTGCTTTATTGACTATGACCGTGAGATGGGTATTGTTGCCGAAATTGAAGAGGAAGGACGTAAAAAACTAATCGGAGTCGGACGTTTGATTGCCGACCCCGACCTTGAATCGGCTGAATATGCCGTTCTGATTACGGATGAATGGCAGGGGAAAGACCTTGGGAAATATTTGACGGAATTTTGCCTTGAAATAGCAAGGAGAGGCAGGGTTAAACGGGTTGTGGCAATGACCACTAATGATAATAAACCGATGATTTCCGTTTTCAGGAAGCTTGGCTTTATTGTTGAGTTTAAAGAGGATTTTACTGTTTGTGTCAGAAAAGAACTGGAGAACGAATAAAACATTTATACGTCTTACAGGTTGAAATATCAACTACTAAGACGTTTCAGCTTATAAATAACTGTCAATAACCTTGCAAATACTTTCAAATATTTCATCAACAGAACCAATCCCATGCACCGATTCAAATTTTCCCTTATTCTTGTAATATTCAATTAAAGGTTCGGTTTGTTTTCTGTAAACTTTTAACCTGTTTTCGATAACCTCTCTTGTGTCGTCAACTCTTCCCTGTTCTTTGGCTCTTTTCAGAAGACGTCCGATAATTTCCTCATCTTCAACCTTAAGTGCAAGAACAAGTGACACTTCCTGGTCTTTTCCTGCAAGAAGTTCTTCGAATTCATCAGCTTGTCTTATTGTACGCGGAAAACCGTCGAAAATATAACCGTTAACATTGCTGAAACTGTTTATTGCATCGTCGAGGATATCAATCAGAAGCTCGTCGGGAACAAGTTCTCCGCTGTCAATAATACTTTTTACCTTCAAACCCAGTTCTGTTTTCTCTTTTATGTTTTTTCTGAAAATATCACCGGTTGAGATATGAGCAAAATTGTATTTCTTCGCTATTTTTGCAGACTGTGTCCCTTTTCCCGAGCCCGGAGGGCCAAAAATGATAAAATTGAACATATAATTTCGTTTAGGATTTAATAATAAACTCGCAGTTGCAAATATATGCAAACTCTTGGAATATACAAATAGAAACGTTTTAAATTGTATTACCTTTGCAAAAAGTTTAATTTTTTGGGTTTGGCACAAGTTATATTTCAGGAAGATACAATATCGGCTTTTACATCTGACACCTTGCTTTTGTCGGATAGTATTTCTGTTGCTGCTCCGTCCCGGGATAAGACTTTTTTTTCGACAGGCAGTCTGAAAGGTAATTATTTTAATCCGGTTGAGATTACAAAAACATCCAACGACTGGATTGCAGTTCATCTTATTATTCTGCTTGTACTGCTTGCCTGGGTTCGTTTTTTTTACAGGAAAAGACTTTCTCAGGTATTCAGTTCGGCT
>CAYOZZ010000497.1:0-15044 GCA_964408535.1 uncultured Bacteroidales bacterium
TGTTTGTGAAAACAGTCCGAATGATAACAATACCATTAATACCGTTAATACCGATTTTGTTATTGATTTTTTCATAGTCCTTTATTTAATAAATACTTTACCGGTTGCCGTTTGGCTGCCCGAAATTACCTTTACAATAAATATTTTGTTGTTTCCGGTCAATGATATTCGGTTCTCTATTTTCCTTGTCATCGTTTGTAAAATCATTTTTCCGGTTATATCGAAAACCGAAATTTCGGCATTGAAATCGGGATTAGATAGTTCCGAAACAGGAAAATTAACATTAAGCACATTTTCGTAAGCATAAATTTTTATTTTGCTTGTGCTATTGCTGTTTTCAGGTTCGGTAAAATAGATAAGAAAGTTTCTGTCGCTACCTGTTTTGTAATGAAAACTATATTCCGGGTTTTCACGTAAATTCCGGATTTGTCCGTTTTGCAGGTCTTCGAGGTAAATCGGCGTTTCATTATCGAAAGTTTCGGTTTCGCTGGCTAAAATCGAATAATCGCCGTTAGCTCCCGCTCTGAACCACACAGGCAATATTTCGTTACCTTGTATTGAAGGTAGAGTATTGATTGCCATTTTTTCATCCTCGACAACCGTATAAAGAATAGGAACTTCCGGACTGTCCGACATAATACGGTAAACATCGTACAATCTGTCAATGTTTCGTGTCGCTTTTTCGTTGAAACGGATTGCCGTTTGAGTTGTAATTCCGTTACCTGTCGTTTTTAGTACAAGCAAATTATTGTCACTGTTTTTATAAAAAGCCTGTCCGCCGTGTACACGGTCGCTGTTTTCGAGTGTTAATGTACCGGAACCGCCTGTCGCTCTTACAAAAAAACCTTGCCCTGAAGGTATGTACTGCGTTGTCGTATTTGCGGATCCTCCGCCGTTAATGTAATAGCGATAATCGCCGTTTGAACCGATAGTAGGGTCGAACAGCCAAATAGCGCCGTTAAGTTGAGTTGGTATTGAAACCGCATCCCAATCAAGTGTGGAAGGATAAGGGTTGCCGACAAGATTCCACCCAAGCCCGCTTTGCGTAAAGCCCTTGCTTTGGTTGCCCGTGTTGGTAACACCTGTGAAAACTTCTGTCGCAGGTGACGACTCAATAGACCATAATGCATAGCCCTGCATAATGTTCAAACCGACATTGATAGGAATAATATCAGTCCAATCGTTGTTGTCTTCGGAATGATATTGCAAATAATCGCTAATGAACATACCTGATACGGCGTTTGCTACAGGTGGCGACACAAGATGCCATTTGCCTTCGGTAAGATATCGCTGTACTTTTGCTTGTCCGCCGCCCGAATATGTCACGGCGCCATAGTCTATCAACGAAGCATCTCCCGAAGCATCGGATTTCAAAACAAGGTCGCCACCCGATATATCGAGCGTTGTCCCTGTTTCGACCTTAATGTTGGTGTTCGGCTCTACGCGTGTTTCCTGTGCCGAAACAAAAATATAGGCGAACACAAACACTGTCGTTAATGTAAAGGTTTTTAACTTCATAATAAAAAGATTTAATGAATAAATAAATGAATTGCGGACGGTACTTTTGTACCGCTATATATAGTTAATGTATTAAATTTGACACGATATTCAAATAAGGGGCCTGCTCTGCCGTAAGGTGTTATCCCAATAATATTCTTTCGTATTGCTAACCTTAAAAAATCAATCGTGTAACTTGGTACGGTGAGCAGGTGTAACGAATTTTGTACTCTCATTTGCTTCCTTTTTTTTGTAAAATTAATGTTTTTTTTTTCAAATTATTTTTTTTAAAAAATTTTATTTTTTAAATATGGATATTTTCCGCAAAATAACTGAGAGCCCACGAATTTCACTAATTTACACTAATTAAGGTTTAAGGTTATGGCAAAGAAGCCGGTATGGGAATATGGTCAGGGTTAAGGTAGCCGGCGCACAATACCGGGCTGTTCCGGATGGTCTTATCCTGAAACAGGTTGATAGAAATAACGAGAAAGCAACCCAAAACCGACTATCCTTTCATTAGTCTTCCCCGAAACTTCGGGAGAGATTTAGAGGGGCAAAAAAGTGAGAGCCCACGAATTTGCCATATGTTTCCAAGCGTGGACGCTTGGAACATCAGAGGTATTATCAATAGCACAAAAAAATGCCACTAAGACACTAAGGCTCAAAGGTTCACAAAGGGGCGTGTGGTTGAAGGTTATGGCAAAGAAGCCGGTATGGGATATCGTTTACGGTCAGGCACGACATCCTCCATAAACCTACCCTAATAACCATACCGGCTTCATAAACATAAACACAGACAAAAACCCTGCCCGCATAGATGGTGGACGCTTGGAAAATCAGAGGGTTGATAAATACCGTTTACTCCGCTTCTTTTATCAGCATTATATAAACCGGTAAGTGGTCACTGTATCCGCCAATGTAAACCCCGCCGGCAAAGGTACGCCACGGATAACCTTTATAACGTCCCTCTTTTTGTTTCAGAAAAGGTTTGTTAAATACTCTCGCTTTATAAAACTTATATGTTGAGTAATCCTTACCGAGAAGACCCTGCGAAATAATTATCTGATCAAAAAGATTCCACTTATCGCGATATGCAAGTGAACCGATTCCGTCTTTATACAATTTCCACATCGGGTTAAACATATCATCGTCAGTTAATTGCGATTGTTTCCCCTTTGCCCTGAGATGTTCCATAACACTCGGATTAACCGGATCGTCATTCAGGTCGCCCATAACCATAATCTTTGCATTTTTATTGATTGCAAGCAACGAATCAACAATATGACGGCTCAGATCGCCGGCGGCATTTCGTTTCGGACGACTCTTTTTTTCTCCTCCACGTCTTGACGGCCAGTGATTGACAATTATGCTTACCTCTTCACCATCAAGCAATCCGGTAACAACCAGCTGGCTTCTTGTTTTATAATCAGGATTATCCGGAAATGTAAGCGGATGAGCCTTCCAGTTGGTTACCTTAAAATATTTCGGATTATATAACAGGGCTACATCAATTCCTCTTCTGTCGGGGGTGTCGTAATGAACTATCTGATAATTTCTGTCTTTTATGGCTTCTTCCTTAACGAGATCTTCAATAACTCCCTTATTCTCTATTTCCGAAATACCGAGTAGGGCAACTCCGTCGGGAGTCACATCTGTTGCAATTTTTGAAATAGCATACGACATATGATCAAGCTTTTCATGGTATCTCTGCGAAGTCCAGTGCGCACTACCATTGGGCGTAAATTCCTCAGCAAACAACAGTTCAGGATTCAAAATCGTATCAAAAAGATTCTCAAGGTTATAAAAACCTACACAAACAACCTTATACTCCTTCTTATCCTGAGATAAAGCTGTAAATGAAATCAACAGAAAGATAAGAAGTCCGAAAGGGAAAATTAATTTTTTCATTTTAAAAATATTATAACATCAAGAATAATCGGCAAAATTATCATTATTATCTAAAATATATAATTTATTTTATTTATTTCAAATCCTTTTTACTAATTTTGCCCGCCCCATTTTAAAAATGGTTTACAAAAATATACTTATATGAAGCATATATTTACTACAATTGCATTGACTTTTCTTGTAATAATTGTAAATGCACAAACGAAAGACACCCTAAAAATAAACCCTGAAGAAGAAGCAATTCCAAAAATCTTTGTTAACGCCACCTCCGACGAGGCTGATAACGAAGGGCAGGATATCTCAGGATTGCTTCAGTCGTCGAAGGATATATTTGTATCAACGGCAGGTTATACTTTCGGGTCAACCCGTTTTAAAATCAGAGGGTTCAACAGCGAAAACACAACGGTACTGATGAACGGCATACCGGTTAACGATATGGAAACAGGCAGGGCATACTGGTCGAGCTGGGGAGGTTTGAACGACGCCACGAGGAACAAGGAGATTAATATCGGGATATCTTCCTCAAACTATACTTTCGGCGGTGTGGGCGGTACAACCAATATGATTACAAGAGCCTCTTCTTTCAGAAAAGGTGTTAAACTCACTTACTCATCAACAAACCGGAGCTACCGTAACAGGCTTATGGTTACGGCTGCAACCGGAATGCAGGATAACGGCTGGGCTTTTACGGTATCGGCTTCAAGAAGATGGGCGCAGGAAGGCTATGTGGAAGGAACCTTCTATGATGCCTGGGGATATTTTCTCTCGGCTGAGAAAAAAATTAACGATAGTCACAGTATAGGACTAATTGCATACGGCGCTCCCACTTTAAGAGGCAAAAACGGTGTCAGTGTACAGGAGGCTCTTGATTATTCGGGTACGAATTATTACAATCCGTACTGGGGTTATCAAAACGGTGAAAAACGAAATTCGAGGGTCAGCAACTACCATCAACCGATGATTATGCTGACCGATTACTGGAAACTCGACAGTAAAACAACATTGAACACCAGTGTTTATTATTGGTTCGGACCAGGCGGAAGCACCGCTCTCGACTGGTACGACAGAGATGACCCCAGACCGGATTATTACAAAAATCTTCCGAGCTATGACAGAGATTATAACGGCTATACTCAGGAAGACAGAATTTATCTTTGGGAAAACGACCCCTCTTTCCGCCAGCTTGATTTTGATAAGTTTTATTTTGACAATCGTAAAAACCTTTATACTGTTGACAATGTGGAAGGAATACCGGGAAACTCTTATACCGGTAACCTGTCGGCATATATTATTGAAAACAGAAGAAATGATAAAAAACAATGGGGATTTAATACCGATTTTAACAGAGAAGTAAATGAACATTTCACTCTGTCAGCAGGTTTAAATCTTACCTGGTATAAAGTAAATCAATACAAAATTGTTGATGACCTCCTTGGAGGTGATTACTATATAAACTGGGACAAATATGCAATACGTGATTTCAGTCTGACTGACAGCACAAAAATACAGAACGACCTGAACCATCCCAATGCCATTGTGAAAGAAGGAGACAGGTTCGGATATGATTATGTGGCAAATGTAAATAATTATGAACTGTTTACACAGGGCGAATTCACTTATGCCAAAGTTGATTTCTATGTTGGTGCCAAAATCGGTTTTAACCGGTTCTGGCGTACAGGAAACATGCGTAACGGAAAATTCCCGGATAACTCCTATGGCGATTCCGAAAAGAACAACTTTACAAATGCCGGTATCAAAGCGGGTGTGACATACAAGATAACAGGACGTCACTTTATAACTGCCAACGGTCTGTTTATGACACGAGCACCATACTTCAGGACTGCTTATGTCTCACCCCGCACAAGAGACCAGGTAGTTGCAGGTCTTACCAACGAAAAAATCCTGTCGGGTGATATTAGCTACATCTACCGTTCACCTTATGTAACATCAAGGTTGACCGGCTATTATGCAAAATTTATGGATCAGGCCTACTCAAAAAGCTATTACCACGATGTACTTAGGAGTTTTGTTAATTACAATATGGTTGGGGTTGACAAAGTTCATTATGGAATGGAAGGCTCAATAGAAGGCAAGGTTAGTCAGAATTTCACCCTTTTCGGTGTTGCTGCAATTGGAAATTACCTGTATGCCTCCGACCCGACTGCCACAATATCGGCAGACAATATTGCCCAAGTCATCAGTAACAGAACAGTCTATTTTGAAGGATACAAGGTGGGAGGTTTCCCGCAGACAGCTCTTTCGGGCGGCTTGAAATATTTCTCTTCGAGATATATATTCGCAGGTTTTAATGTTAACTATTTCGACAATGCGTATCTTGAGGCAAATCCCGACAGACGTACACAGGAAGCAGTTAAAAACTTCGGCCCCGAATATCCCGAAAGGGACGCTATTCTTGATCAGGAAAAGTTAAGCTCAGCATACACAATTGATGCTTATATCGGTAAATCCTGGAGAATTAATCACAAGTATTACCTGTCGCTTAATTTCAGTGTCAGTAATATTCTTGACAATCAGGATTTTGCATTTGGCGGATTTGAACAATTCAGGTATAACCCTCTGGATATAAACAAATTCCCTCCAAAGTATTTTTACCTTTACGGAAGACAATATTATGCAAATATCAGTTTTAGATTTTAATTTTTGTAAACAACAAACAATCATATCATAATGAAAAAGAGATTCATCATTACAACAGTTTTACTACTCGGAATAACAGCATTATTTCTTAACAGTTGCGTTAAGCAGCCACCCGACCCACCACCGGCATCCAATATTCCGTTTAACCCGAATAAGGTTTTGACAATACAGCAGATTAAGAATATTTACATTGACAGTTCGGGAGCATATACCTTTACCGATACAATTTCTTTATTTGCAGTTGTAACCGCCGATGAAAGTTCAGGAAACATATACAAAAGTGCTTATGTGCAGGATAACACAGGAGCTATCCAGTTGAACTTCATAAATGCAGGCGGACTATATGTGGGGGACTCGGTACGTATTTTATTGTTAGGTTCAACCATAGATCAGTATCACGATCTGAACCAGATACAAAACCTTTCGGTTGCAGACAATATCTATAAAATCAAAACGAATATAAATATTGAACCCGAACATACAACAATAGACGAGATAAAAAACAACCGTTCCTACTGGGAATCACGTCTTGTGAAGCTTGACAGTGTGCAGTTCACCGAAGCAATGCTTGGAGAGACTTTTGCAGATACCGTTAACCTTACAACCGAAAATCGTGATATGGAAGATTGTGACGGAAACATACTTGTAGTCCGTACAAGCGGATATGCCAACTTTGCAGGGAAAACAATTCCCGAAGGTAACGGATCAATAGTAGCCATTGAAACATTTTATGCCAGCGGAAGCAATGTTACCGATCAGCTGATTATCAGAAATTATAACGAGGTTCAGCTAAACGGCAGCAGATGCGGCTCAGGCGGAGGCGGAGTTATTGAGCCTGTTGCCGAGGTAAATGAAGAGTTTAACAGTGTTGAAGATTATACGGATGTATCACTTGACGGTTGGACAAACATAATTGTTGAAGGAAACAGAAGATGGCAGGGAAAAACTTTCAGCGGAAACAAATATGCCCAGGCATCGGGATACAACTCAAATCTGGATGCAATGGAAACCTGGCTGATAACACCGCCGGTTATTAATACAAACGGAGATAAAATCCTTACCTTCAAAGGAGGGATAGCATATTGGCAACATCTTCCGGGTAATGTACCTATGACCGTTCTGGCCTCAACCGATTATGACGGTTCCAATTTTGAAACAGCTACCTGGACAGAGCTTTCACCAAACCTGCCGGATGAGAACAGCGCAAACTATTCCTGGGTTGAATCAGGGGAAGTTTCCCTTGCAGATTTTGTCGGGAATGTGGCTATTGCATTCAAATATACAGGAAGCGGTACGGAGTCCACATCATTCCAGGTTGACGACGTTGTTATCAGCACAAGTGGCGGTGGCGGAGGAGGAAACCCCATACCGCCGGTTGCCGAAGTAAATGAGGAATTTAATTCGGTTGAAAACTATACTGATATTGAGTTGGACGGCTGGACAAACATAAGCGTTGAAGGAACCAGAAAATGGCAGGGAAAAGATTTCAGCGGAAACAAATATGCCCAGGCTACAGGTTATAATTCCGGGCTTGATGCTATGGTAACCTGGCTCATCACTCCTCCGGTTATTAATACAAGCGGGGATCAAAAACTTAGTTTTAAATGTGCTATGGCATACTGGACACACCAGGCCGGAAACGAACCATTAACGATTCTTGCTTCAACGGATTATGACGGAACAAATTTTGAAACAGCGACCTGGACCGAACTTTCGGCAACATTGCCCACATCAGGAAATGCGAATTACGAATGGGTTGAGTCGGGCGAAATCCCACTGTCACAATTTACGGGAAATGTTGCCATAGCATTCAAATATGTTGGCAGCGATTCCGAATCAACATCAATGCAGATTGATGATGTCGTCGTAACCAACGGCGGAGGCGGAGGCGGAGGCGGTATTGAGCCTGTTCCCTCTGTTAATGAACCGTTTGATGGTGTTACAGGATATGAAAATGTTGACATTGAAGGATGGACAAATGTTTTGGTAACGGGCGACAGGCTTTGGCAGGGGAAAGAATACAGTGGAAATAAATATGTTCAGGCTACCGGTTATAACTCGGGTTTGAGTGAAATGGAAACCTGGCTGATAACTCCTCCCGTTATTAACACAAGCGGTGATAAAACCCTGAGTTTTAAAAACGGTATGGCGTACTGGGCACACAATTCGGGTAATGCACCGCTAACAATCCTTGCTTCAACGGATTTTGACGGGACAAACTTTGAAACGGCAACCTGGACAGAGCTTACTGCAACGCTGGCTACTTCGGCAAACTCTAATTACGAATGGGTTGAATCAGGCCCTGTTTCGCTTGCCGGATTTTCAGGTAACGTTGCAATTGCATTCAAATATGCCGGAAGTGATTCCGAATCAACATCTATCTTAATTGACGATGTTGTAATTGAGTAAAATATTTTAACGGCTTTTTCGTTTTTGCCATTTAATAACACGTTAATATTACAATTGTGAGCGATACATTAGTAATAATACCCACATATAATGAAAAGGAGAACATTGAGAAAATAATCCGGAAGGTATTCTCTTTACCGAAAGAATTTCATATACTTATTGTGGAGGATAACTCACCTGATGGCACTGCCGATATTGTAAAAAGACTGATGAAGGAATTTCCCGGAAAACTCTTCATCGAAGAGAGAAAAGGAAAACTCGGACTTGGAACAGCTTATATTCACGGTTTTAAATGGGCGCTTGAAAGAGATTACAAGTACATAAATGAAATGGATGCCGATTTTTCGCACAATCCTGATGATTTGATTCGTTTGTATAACGCTGTGGAAAAAGAAGGTTATGATGTTTCCATCGGCTCCAGATATATCAAAGGTGTAAATGTTGTTAACTGGCCAATGGGACGGATTCTGATGTCGTACTTTGCTTCAATGTACGTCAGAATGATAACAGGTATTCCTGTCAGGGATACAACGGCAGGATTTGTGTGCTGGTCACGTAAAGTACTTGAAAATATTGACCTTGATAAGATTAAATTCATTGGCTATGCTTTCCAGATTGAGATGAAATTTACAGCCTGGAAACTCGGTTACAAAATCAAGGAAGTTGACGTTATTTTCACCGACCGTACCGAGGGAACTTCAAAAATGAGCGGTGGTATCTTCAAAGAAGCAATATTCGGTGTTCTGCAATTAAAACTAAAAAGCATTTTTAAGTATTAATTTTTTTCCTGTTTTCATACAATTGATATATCAGCCCGTCGGCAAAACCTATTTTCGGGACAAAGAGCGATTTTGCCTTGATAATCTTAATGATAAACAGGAAAATCTTTGCTGCCGGAACAATTACGTCAGCCCTGTCGGGTCGTAAACCGAGCTTTTGAATACGTTCTTCGAGAGAAAAACTTTCGAGGTGATTTAAGGCATACATCAGTTCGGATGTTTTCAGTGTATATGTTGACGGCGTACCGTAAATTTTATTTATTTTATTGATATTACCACCCGACCCTACAACATTTATACTCCCGAAGTGCTCTTTGTATTCCATCAAGAAATTTTCAAGTCTTTTCCATTCCGATTTTTTTACCTTCTCGCTCAGTATTCTTAATGTCCCGATTTTAAATGAAGTAACTCCAAGGACAACATCATTCAGCAAGACGGAAATTTCAGTACTTCCTCCTCCCACATCAATATACATTGAAAGACCGTCAGGGTGTTTGAATTCAATCTTGTTGGTCTGTCTGATGATATCGGCCTCCTCTATTCCGGTTACGAGCCTGACATCAAGTCCTGCTTCGTCTTTTATTCTGTTTATCAGTTCCTCTCCGTTAACAGCTTCGCGCATAGCGGCAGTTGCACAGGCGGCAAAATCAACCGGTTTGTAAACATCAATCAGAAGTTTGAATGCTTTTAAGGTTTTTATCAGTTTATCAGCTCTTTTCTTCGATATTTTGTTATTTGTATAAACATCCTTTCCAAGTCGGGTCGGTATTCTAACCAATGTCGCCTTTTCAACATAAATTTTCTTTTCCGATTCAAATACATTGGCAAACAAAAGTCTTGCTGCGTTTGAACCTATATCTATTGCTGCAAAAATCATCTCTTATTTTTCTAACATTGTTTCTTTTATTCAACAGATGAATTGCCACTGCTATGACCTAACTTAGTCATCGGTTGACATTTCAACCATCTTTCTGAAATACTTATAGGTCTCAAACTGCGACCTTACTTTTTTCTTCGATCGTGTCTTCCGGTATCTGTTTATCCCTTTTTCATCACTTATCCTTGCCTTGCAGTTGTCTTTCAGTTGAATCTGAAGCATATCCCATATCTCCTTCCTGATATTTTCATCCAAAACAGGAGTCACAACCTCTATTCTGTGGTCGAGATTTCGCGGCATCCAGTCGGCAGAGCCGATAAAGTATCCGTTATCATTATTATTGCAAAAGACGAATACCCTTGAATGCTCCAGGAATCTGTCAACAATACTTATCACCTCAATATTTTCACTGACACCTTTTACTCCCGGAATTAGCACACATATCCCGCGTATTATCATTTTTATCTTAACACCGGCATTACTCGCCTGATAGAGTTTCTTAACAATTTTTTTATCAACCAGATTATTAAGTTTAATAATCGTCCAGGCATCCCTGCCTTTTTTAGCATTTTCAATTTCATTGTCAAGCATTCTCAATATCCAGTTACGCAAATGAAAAGGAGAAACTTTCAGGTAATTGAAAACGGGCGGCATATATCTCGTTTCAAACAATCTGAATACCTTATCAACCTCCGACGCAATCTTCTGATTTGCAGTTAAAAGACTGTCGTCGGCATAGACTTTGGCAGTGGATTCGTTAAAATTTCCGGTACTGATATTTGCATAAAACACATCGGCATCGTTTTCACGTCGCTTAACACATATCAGTTTACTGTGAACCTTATATCCCGGGATGGTAGGGATTATCTTTACCCCTTCGTCATGCAGCTTTCCGGCCAGAATAATATTTGCCTCTTCATCAAACCGTGCCTGAATTTCAAGAAAAACGGTAACTTTCTTCCCGTTCCGGGCTGCATTAACGAGGGCATTAACAACATTTGAGTACTTTGCAGCACGGTAAAAGGTCATTTTTATCTCCGTAACCTTCGGGTCAATAGAGGCCTCGCGCAGGAAATCAATAATATATTTGAATGACTGATATGGGTAATGAAGCATAATATCTTTCTCTTTCAAAAGACGGATTATGCTCATATTTTCAGGGATATCTTTATGGGGAAGCGGTGGAAAATCGGGGTATCGCAACTCCGGTGGCCCTATATTAGGGAAAGCCATAAAGTCTTTAAAATTATGATATCTTCCGCCGCTTCTCATATTATCATGAGCTGATATTTTCAACTTTTTCATTATCTTAGCAAGAAGCTTAGGCGGAATATCACGGTCATACACAAACCGTACCGGAGCTCCCCGCTTTCTCTGTTTTAGGCTCTCACTCATCTTCTCCAGAAAGCTTTTCGAAACATCCTCATCAATATCCAGCTCGGCGTCCCGTGTGATTTTTATAGTGAAAGCATTAAAAGTATCATATCCGAAAATTGAAAAGATATCTGCAAGACAATATCTTATAACATCATCAAGTAAAATGATAAAATGTTTATCTTCTGTTCCCGGAAGTATCAGAAACCGGGATAATGACCTTTGCGGCACTTTTATCAAGGCATAATTATCTTTCAGCTCCTCTTTAGAACCGGTCATCTCTACGGCAAGATAAATCGAGCCGTCTTTTATTGACGTGTTTTTCTGAAAATTCTCAAGCATTATGGGAAACAGATACTGGCGCATCTCTTCCTGATAAAATCTCTTTACAAATGCACCCTGCTCTTCGGTAAGCTGTTTTTCATCAATAATAAAAATACCTTTTCGCGCCAACTCTTTCTTAATTTTGAAATATGTTTCCGTAAAAACGACCTCCTGTTCGGCAACAATCTCATAAATTTCCGACAGTATCTTTTTAGGGTCATCTTTTTCATCAAGATACTGTTTATCGAGTTTGGCAAGTCTGTTTAAGCTGGCTACCCTGACCCTGAAAAATTCATCACGGTTATTTGAAAAAATCCCGAGAAATTTAATACGCTCAATAACAGGGACTGCGGGGTCAATAGCTTCCTGCAAAACACGCGCATTAAACTGAAGCCAGCTTATTTCGCGGTTAATAATGTATTTATCCCATTGTTTGGCCATTTGCTTGTTTTTTAGAGTTACATTTTAGTTTTATTCCTCTCCTTTATTAAATCCGCAATTTTAGCGAGGAATTGTCAGGAGTCACTATTTTCTCAGCATCTTCGGAGTGACCACAAATTTAACACTTTTTTTTGCGTTTGCAATTTTTTCCCACTTGCCGGTTTTAAATTCTATCCCGACAACTGATGATGTGGGCATCCATTCAAGCTCCTCTTTAAGGAAATAATTTGCAAAATACGTAAATGTCGGGTTATGTCCGACAAGCATTACCGAATTGACATCGTCGGGAAGAGAAAACAGAATTTCAAAAAGATCATCCTCGTCGGCACCATATATCTTACTTTCGATTTGAATATCCTTGTCGGGATAACCCAGCTCAGCAGCAATTATACCGGCGGTTTTACGCGCACGCAGTGCACTGCTTGAGATAATAAGGTCTGGCTTTACTCCTTTCTCCGACAGATAACCGGCCACAAGCTTTGTCCTTCCGATACCCTTTTCCATTAAATCCCTGTCGTGGTCGGAAACACCCGGATCATCCCAGGATGATTTTGCATGACGGGCAATATATAAAACCTTATTTGACTTATTCCTGAACATCCTGATAAAGTTTTGGAAAGTTGATTTCATCCTTAACGACAAAAGCATTGGGATATGACGCTGATATTTTTTTCAGAAACGCCTCGGCCTCCATTTTTGTTCTGTAATCTCCAATTCTTACTTTATAATATGGTTCCTGGAATATCAGATATACGGGAACACTGGAATATTTGTTCACAAAGTTTGATTTGGCCTCAATTGCCATTGCTTTGGAGTTATTACCGGCCTCAAAAAAAATCTGAATTCTCCAGCCTTTTATGGCAGGATCAAACTCATTAGCCTCAATATGCAGCTTTACAAGCGAATCCACCCTTGAATCCTGAACAATAAGAGTATTGTTCGATGTGTCGGTCTGGCCTGATGAGAAGAAGACCATCAAAGAAAAAAGGGCTGTTATTAAATACTTTATCATTTTCAAGATATTATTTTTTGCAAAAATAGATGAATTTATTCAGAAAACATCAAACGTTTCCCGTTGTGAATATATTGCTGAAAATTACCGGACAAACCCTGTTAAAAAATTATCTCGACTGTATCCTGACATACTCCTTTGCATGGATACTCAGAACGGGAATAGGTGAATGATTCACCATCTGCTGAGCATAAGCACCGAGGAAAAGGTTGGCCGTCGTTGTTTCCTGCTCCGTCATTATAGCAATCATATCGGCATCAACTGCTTTGGCATATTCAATAGTTGCATTTGTGATATTTTCGGCATCCACCGACTCAACTTTATACGGAATATTCTCTTCGTCAAGATATTTCTGTACCTGTTTTGAATAGTTGTCAACCTTATATCTTACTGCTTTTATGGATGTGGAGTATAGCGACACGATATGAATTTCGGAACCGAAATATTTAGCAACCTTTGCAGCATAAGGAACCTTTTGCCTTGTCTCTAACGAACTGTCAATCGGAAGAACGATTTTTGAAATTTTCTCCTTAAATTCATAGTTTGTCCTTACGGTGATAACCGGACAGGGAGCATAAGTCACTATTCTGTACGCATTGCTTCCAATCCAGAACTCCTCAAAACCTGAAACCCCGTGTGTTCCGGCAATAACAAGCTCGGCATCAACATATTTCGCCTGATTTGCAATTTCCTGATGCACTTTACCCCTGCGAATTTTAAAAGTTATTTCACCATGTTTGAGTTGATCTTTATACTTTTCAACCAGAGCCTCAAGATTATTGGCAATCACTTTCCGCGAGTCGGGCAGCTCAATGGGCATTGCCGTCTCATCGGAACTAATGTTGTCAACCCAGACCAACAGAATGCCGGCTTTATAGGTATTTGCAAAATTGATGGCATATTCCAATGCATGTATGGAACAGCGCGAAAAATCTATGGCTACGATTATCTGTTTCATGATTCAGCTGGTATTAATTGCATTTGCTAAAGTATAAAAAAAAATAACACAAATCCCATTTAATAAAAAAAATCCAAATAATAATATAATCGCAGATACGCAGATTATTAATTCTTTTTATCTGTGTATCTGCAGGTGAGAGCCCACGAATTTCACGAATTTGCACTAATTGAGGTTGTTGGCTATGGCAAGGAAGCCGGTATGGGAATGAGGTTGGGGTAAAATCGGCCAGCGCACAATCTCCGGATGACTGCTCTCTGCTGACAAAAGGGAAAATCGAATTGGTATCCGGTTGATTGCACCGGAGTCATCAGGAGATTTGCCCCCGGGCTGTTCCGGATTTAAGCTTTGGCCATAGCTCAGGCCTAATCCGGAACTAAATATAATCCGGATTTGCAATCCGAAGTAGCTTCGCCCACGAATTTCACGAATTTGCATTAATTAAGGTTGAAGACTATGGCAAGGAAGCCTGTATGGGAATAGGGTCAGGGTTAAGGCAGCCGGAGCGCAATCTCCTGATGACCACCGTATGCTGATACGGTATGTTGCTGAAACCTAACTCTCTTTCTTAACGACTCTTTACTTCTTATTTATAACCTGCAAGATATTGGAAATTGATAAAGTTAATTCCTTTTTGGATTGTAATTTTTTTGATATATTATCTCACACTATCCTCCAATATTACTGAACTTATTAACCTTGTTTTCGGTGCCGGAACGCGGTTTTTGTCCCACCGCCTGAAGATATGCTTCTTTTATTCCGAGTTTTCTGACATCAAACTCCAAATCACTGAAAAGGCACGGT
>CAYOZZ010000498.1:0-8258 GCA_964408535.1 uncultured Bacteroidales bacterium
AAAAGGCAAAATATCTCTTCATCAAATATTCTACTTTTCGTCTTTGTCCTTACATCCGATAAATACAAGCATTCCGAATATACCAAACATTATGAAAGGAATGGCAAACAGGAACCAGTACCTGTAATATTTTACAAACCAAAAACTTCCGGTAAAAAAACCGATTATTCCCATTAAAATTAAAAAACCGCCGAACAGGCCAGAAAGCATTCCAAGAAACTTAAATGATTTTGACATAACAAATATATTTATGATTCAGGGTTCAAATATAATATAAATTTATAACAATAGAAGTTTTAAACAGGAATAATGTTTATTAAACAAAAAAATCAATATTGGATTTTGTTGATGTTATTGCAGTCGCTATGGATGGTAATTATATTGATTTGATAAAAAAGTACTCAGCAGCGTTATCAGTTTTTTAATATCTTTGCAGCTCAAATATTTTT
Organism: uncultured Bacteroidales bacterium; assembly: GCA_964408535.1. GTDB lineage: Bacteria > Bacteroidota > Bacteroidia > Bacteroidales > JAADJA01 > JAADJA01. The sequence continues at coordinate 450 of CAYOZZ010000498.1, forward strand.
ATCCAAAATGAAAAATCGTATTACTGTTTCTGTTTTTAGTTTACTAATACTAAGTACTGTATTTCTGTCCTGTTCAAGGAAAAAGCCGAAGGAGGCTGCACCGCCTGAAATACCGGTTGTAGAAGTTATCCGGAAAGATGTCCCTATATTTAAAGAGTTTGTCGGTCAGGTATATGGCTATTCCGATATTCCCATCAGGGCAAGAGTGAATGGTTTTTTAACAGGCATTTATTTTGAAGAGGGGTTTGCTGTAAAAAAAGGTCAATTACTATATACAATTGACCCTGCACCTTTTCAGGCGAAAGTTGCCACACAGGAAAGTCAGCTTGCCGCAGCCAAAACACAGCTTGCAAAAGCCGAGAGCGATCTGAACAGAATCAAACCGCTTGCCGCTATTAATGCAGTCAGCAAGAGTGATTTGGATGCCGCAACGGCAGAATATGAAGCAGCAAAATCTTATGTGGAGGCAATGGAATCGAACCTGAAATATGCTAAAATTGATTTGAGCTATTGCCGGATAAAATCACCCATTGACGGGGTAATCGGAAAGACAAAAGCCCGTGTCGGTGAGTTCGTAGGACAGAATCCCAATCCTGTGATACTGAATACGGTTTCAATTATTGATACGGTACGTGTTGAGTTTTTCCTTCCCGAAGCCGATTATATACGCCTTACGAGAGTTTACAATGAACTTCGTGATTTTAACCCTGAGCTTGCCAGTAAGAACAGAAACAGAACAATGCAGTTGATTCTTGCCGACGGTTCTACTTTTAAATACAAAGGGTATGTGAATTTTATCAACCGGGAAGTTGACCCGCAAACCGGCTCTTTACTTGTACAAACCACATTTCCCAATCCCGATTTTTTACTTAAGCCGGGACAATACGCTAAAGTGGTTGTTAAGATGAAGGAGGTTAAGGATGCTTTGCTTATTCCGCAGCGGTGCATTATGGAGTTGCAGGGACACTATTCGGTTTATGTTGTAAATACCGATAGTGTAGTTGAAAACAGGCAAATAGAAACCGATGCCCGCATCGGTGATATGTGGATTGTTCGTAAAGGGCTTAAACCGGATGACAGGGTTGTAATTGACGCCTTACAAAAAGTGAAAACCGGCATGAAAATTATACCGCAAATAATTGAATTCAAAAGCAAGTCGAATTCACAAACCGAATAATTATGGCTGAAAACAAAGGAAACTTTTTTGTCCACCGCCCTATAGTGGCTATGGTAATAGCCATCGTTATTGTTATAGTAGGTGTCGTTTCGCTTATCGGACTGCCAATTGAGCAGTATCCGAACCTTACGCCACCCATTGTGCAGGTCAGAGGTACCTATACCGGCGCAAATGCCATTAGTGTGGAGGAGTCGGTAGCTACACCACTTGAGCAGCAAATAAACGGTGTGGACAATATGTTATATATGAGATCTACAAATGCCAACGACGGCACAATGGCTATTGAGGTCTCTTTCGAGGTGGGCACTGATCCCGATATGAACACGGTACTGACACAGAACCGGGTCTCGGCGGCATCGGCAAGACTGCCCGAATCAGTTACGAAATTAGGTGTAACTACCCAAAAAGCACTTCCAAATGTTTTACTGTTGGTTACTCTCACCTCAGACGGAAGGTATGACCAAAATTTTCTCGGCAATTATGCTTTAATCAATATTAAAGATCAGTTGGCGAGGATCAGAGGCATCGGACGGGTGGATGTTCTCGGTGCTTCGGATTACTCAATGCGTATCTGGGTGAAACCCGACAGGCTTGCACAGATGGAACTTACGGTTCCGGAAATTATTACTGCTATCAACGAGCAAAATGTCCTGGTCCCCGGCGGCAAGTTTGGAGCTGAACCTGCCCCGCCGGGTACGGAATTTACCTACACGGTTCGCTTACCCGAAAGATTTAATTCTCCCGAAGCATTCGGTGAAATTGTCGTCAGAACACAACCCGACGGTTCGCAGATAAAACTCAGGGATGTTGCCACTATAAATCTCGGTGTGGAAACCTATAATATGATTCCGCGGCTGAACGGACAAACGGCAGCCATCATTGCACTGTACCAGGCTCCCGGCTCCAACGCAGTGGAACTGGCTCAGAGTATTAAAAATGCAATGGACGAACTGGCAAAGAATTTTCCCGAAAGTATAAAATATGAGGTTTCAATGGATACTACGGCGGCAATAGATGCCGGAATAAAGGATATTGTTGTTACTCTGATAATTGCGCTTATCCTCGTTATTCTCGTTGTGTTTATTTTTATCCAGGACTGGAGGGCGACACTCATTCCGACTCTGGCTATACCCGTTTCGTTAATCGGTGCTTTTATTTTCTTTCCAGCCCTTGGTTTTACAATAAATGTATTGTCGTTGCTTGGTTTGGTTCTTGCCATTGGAATTGTGGTAGATGATGCCATTGTAGTCGTGGAAGCTGTTCAGGTGAATATAGCAAAGGGTATGAATGCCAAGGAAGCCACACTTGAAGCTATGCGTAAAGTAACGGCACCTGTTATTGCTACAACACTGGTACTTATTGCGGTATTTATCCCTGTGGCGGGTATGGCAGGGATTACCGGTATTCTATATCAGCAGTTTGCTATAACCATTGTTGTTTCAGTAATTGTTTCTTCCGTTAATGCGCTGACATTGAGTCCCGCCCTCTGTTCAATACTATTAAAAGAACCGAGACCTTACAAAGGTCCGCTTGGATTGTTCTTTAAAAAGTTTAACGGAGGTATGGATAAGAGTACCGATTCGTATATGAGCTTTACCAATGTGGTTGCCCGTAAATTAAAGCGCGGTGTGATATTCATAGTTATTATGACTATTGGCGTGGGTATTTTCGGCAAGCTGGTTCCGGGCGGTTTTATCCCTGAGGAAGATATGGGCTATTTTTTCGTGAATGTGCAACTGCCTGATGCAGCCTCATTACAGAGGACAAATGAGATTACAAAAGAGGTAGAATCTATCCTGATGGATTTTGAGGAGATAGAATATGTTACAACGGCAACGGGCTATAGTATTCTTTCGGGAGCAATGACTTCCAATACCGGATTTTTATTTATTTCATTAAAAAACTGGGGTGACAGGGATTTTACGGCGAAAGAGCTTATAGCACTTGTGAATCAAAAACTTACATCAAAAATAAAAGGTGCACAGGTGTTTGCATTCGGACCGCCGGCAATTCCCGGATTGGGGAATGGTTCGGGATTTAGCATAATGTTGCAGGACAGGGCGGGAAATACCCCGGAATATCTTGCCTCGAATGCTATGAAGTTTATAAAGGCTGCTAACGAGAGACCTGAGATAGGTTCCGCATTTACAACATTTCAGGCCAACGTTCCACAGCGTTATATGGATATTGACAGGGAGAAGGCATTAAAACTGGGAATCCGTCTTAACGACCTGTACACTACTGTCGGTGCTTTTATGGGTGGCGCTTATGTTAATGACTTTACACGTTTTGGAAGGTTATACAAAACTTATATTCAGGCAGAGCCGAAATACAGGGTCAACGCCGACCAGATTAATAATTTTTTTATTAAAAACAGTAACGGAAAAATGGTGCCTCTTGCAACAGTTGCAACTATCAAACCTATTTCCGGGCCTGATTATACAACACGGTTTAACTTGTACCGTTCTGTGGAAGTTACCGGAGGCCCCGCCAAAGGATATACTTCTGATGAAGCGAGGAAAGCCTTGAAGGAGGTTGCCGAAGAAGTTTTACCCCAGGATATGGGTTACGCCTGGAATGCAATGTCGTTTCAGGAAGAAAAAGCATCGGGGTCACTTATGATTATTCTGACTTTCTCCCTGGTCTTTGTATTTTTAATTCTCGCAGCACAATATGAAAGCTGGTCATTGCCCTTTGCCATTTTATTGGGTACACCTTTTGCTATTTTCGGAGCTTTATTTGCTCTTTGGGCCGGAAGGCTTTTCAGTCCTACCTTTGAAAATAACATTTTCGCTCAGGTTTCGTTTGTGATGCTTATCGGAATGGCCGCAAAAAATGCAATCCTGATTGTTGAATTTGCAAATGATGAGTTTAAGAAAGGGTTGAGCCTGTTTGAGGCGGCAATTGCAGCTGCCAAATCAAGATTCAGACCTATTTTAATGACGGCGTTTTCATTTATTCTCGGTGTTTTTCCGTTGGTCATAGCATCGGGTTCAGGTGCCGAAGCACGAAAAGTTATGGGTATGGCATTGCTTGGTGGGATGAGTATTGCAACATTTCTCGGTGTTTTTCTCTATCCGATGTTGTTCGTGTTTATAGGTAAAATAGCAGGTTATGAGAAGAAAAGGAATAAACCGGTTGCCTCGGAAAATCAAATTGACAGTACAAAAATTGATTAGATAATGAAAAAGAATTTAGGCATATTTTTTCTTGTAATATTCGTTTCCCTTTCGGGTTGTAAACTTGGGTCGGATTTTGTTCAGCCTGAATATGAGGGACCGTTAACATTCAGGTTTGATTCATCTGTTACGGAAGATACTATTGTAAATTTAAGATGGTGGGAGCTGTTTAATGACCCTGTGCTGGATACTCTTATTGCAGAGGCACTTAGAAACAATAATGATGTTTTGATTGCTGCAGCACGTATTGAAGCAGCCCGTGCCAATATCGGTTATACAAAAGCAGACCAATGGCCTTCTTTCGGCTTTTCGGCAAATGCCGGTGGAGGAAATTTCGGTGGCGGGCAATTGTTTAACTATAATGCAAGCAGCTTTTCAGCCTATCCCGAAATGTACTGGGAAATAGGATTCTGGGGAAAATACAGACGGCTGAATGAGGCTGCGAGAGCAGATTTGGTTGCCTCAGAATACGGCCTAAGAACAATACAAATGGGATTGATATCTGCAGTTGCTTCCACCTATTTCATTTTACTTGACAACAAAGCCAAACTTGAAATATCAAGAAGAACACTCGCTACAAGAGACAGTGGTCTAAGAATTATACAGTCAAGATATAAATACGGTATTATCCCTGAAATTGACCTGAATCAGGCGCAGATACAAAAAGCCGTTTCGGCTGCCGCTGTACCTATTTATAAAAGGGCAGTTGCTTTTACTGAAAATTCGTTAAGTATTCTGCTGGGGCACTATCCGCATGCTATTGAGACAGGTATTCCTTTAATTGATCAGGAAGAACCGCCTCCCATTCCAAAAGGGCTGCCGTCGGAATTGCTGCTTCGCAGACCCGACGTGCAGGAAGCACTCTCAAGCTATGAAGCACAAAATGCACTGATCGGTGCCGCAGAAGCTATGCGATGGCCTTCGCTGAATATTACCGGACTACTTGGATATGCAAGCAATGATTTGCTTGCACTGAATACCGGAGGATTTGCCTGGGCTGCTGCCGGGTCGTTAACAGGTCCGCTATTTCAGTTCGGAAAAAACAAGCGAAGGGTAGATATTGAAAAGGCAAATACGAAAGCAGCATTGATAAATTATAAAAATGTTGCAATGCAGGCATTTAAAGAGGTTGAAAATGCACTTACGGCAATCCGGACCACAAAAGAAGAGCTTGCCGCTCAGGAACAAAGATATATTGCTGCCATAAATGCCGAATATCTGTCGGAAGAGAGATACAGTAAGGGGCAAACAAGTTATCTCGAAGTGCTGGAATCGCAGCGACAGTCATTTGAGGCACAATTGCAGTATTCACAAACACGAAGAGACCTCCTCAATGCCTATGTAGCACTTTATAAGGCTCTTGGCGGCGGATGGCTATCTCCTGAAGAAGAGCAGGCATTTATCCGGGCTAAAATGGAAGCGGATTCAACGAAAATGAATAAATAAAAGGGCTATGAATTTTCTTAAGTAAACAATCCGAATCTCTACAATGTTTAGAAGGCAGAAGTACCGGCAGTTGTTTTGCCGAATATCAGTTACTGCCTGTTGATGTATTCAGCCTGAGGTGTGCACCGGATGAAATATAGATTACAAAATGTCAGGTTGCTATTATAGAAGCAATAGTCTTTTAATTGCTTACTTCTTCAGGCCACTTGCAATTCTGGATTTGGCTTCTTCCGGCATTTCCCGAACGGGGATTGTGTCAAGTTCTTTAATGTGCCCGTCAATGATTTCATTTTGTTTTTCAGAATTACCGTCAACCAGGTGCTCTCCTTGCTTTTCGATTCAAAGTTCTTTATGCCACAAAGGTGTCCTGAACAAGGTCTTCTGCAATATGTTCGTCATCTACACTGCTGATGACATAGTTAAAGAGATAATCCGAGTAATTCTCAAATAATGTGGCAATCCTTTTTGAATCATTGTTTTTTTGTTCCGTCATTACACTGTGTATTTGTCAACACTATTGTCAACACAAAGATATGTAAATTTATGAATATTAACTCATAACGCATAACTCATAACGCATCACCCATCACCCATTACCCATCTCCTACTCCCCTTCAATAACATCTTTTATTATAACCTCTGCTTTCCCATCCAGTAATTTTTTGAATTTTAAAGCATCCTCCTCTTTACCTTCATACAGGCCGTAATGAAACGGAATGGCGATTTTTGCTTTGACATCCAAAACGGCTTCCACAGCATCCTCTACACTATCCATTGTATAGGTCTGTCCTAATGGCATAAAAACTATATCACAACTGATATCTTTCATCTCCGGTATTCGCTCCGTATCTCCTGTGTGATAAATACGTTTTCCTTCAATTGTCAGAATATAGCCCACCCATTTGTTCCCGCGCGGATGATAAGTTGTTTTGTTGATATTGTACATTGGAACTGTTTCAACCGGTATCTTATCTTCAATCTCATCTTTTGTGCCCGGTTCCACACTTGTAAATTTTTTATAACCTGCATCGGCAAGTTTCGGGATACAGTCATAAGGTGCAAAAAATCTTGTTTTTTCAGTAGCAATCTTTTCAATATCCTCGAAAGAAAGATGGTCGAAATGGGAATGAGTAATAAAAATATAATCGGCTTTATCGTCATTATCAGGTATTTTATATGGGTCGAACCAAATTGTTTTACCACCGGTCTTAATCTTTATTGCCGACTGGCTGTACCGTGTTATTCTGTCTGTTATCTCCATAATGTTGGAATTTTAATGTGTGATATCACAACATTTTTTTAAATTATATCACAAAAACAATAATAATATTTACTTTTGGTTCAAAATTACAAAATAATTATGAACTATAAAAGAATACTTCTAAAACTTAGCGGAGAAGCCCTTATGGGAGAGAAACAATACGGCATTGATCCTCAAAGACTTTCGGATTATGCCGGTGAAATAAAGGCAGTTGCGGACAAAGGAGTTCAGATTGCCATAGTAATCGGCGGTGGAAATATTTTCAGGGGATTGCAGGGGTCGTCGGAAGGGATGGATCGTGTGCAGGGCGACTATATGGGTATGCTGGCGACAATTATCAATAGTCTTGCTTTGCAGGGCGAGCTTGAAAAACAGGGAGTAAAAACCGCACTCCTGACAAGTTTTCAAATCGGACCTGTTTCCGAACTGATGAGCAGCCGCAGGGCAATTGATTATCTGGAGCAGGGCAGGGTGGTTATTATCGGAGGAGGAACGGGAAACCCGTATTTTACAACAGATACGACTTCGGTACTACGCGGCCTTGAGGTTAAAGCCGATGTTTTTCTGAAAGGTACGCGTGTTGACGGAGTTTATACTGCCGATCCCGAAAAAGACCCGAATGCAGTTAAATTTGAGACCATCACCTTTGACGAAGCTTACGACAAACAACTGAAGATTATGGACCTCACAGCCTTCACAATGTGCCGTGAGAACAACTTCCCGATTATCGTTTTTGATATGAACAC
>CAYOZZ010000499.1:0-1986 GCA_964408535.1 uncultured Bacteroidales bacterium
TAATTTTAAGAGGTTTATTTATGATAACTGCTAAAAGTGCATTGCTTCATTTAACTCATTATGACCCAATGTGGTATAAAACTAAAGAAACAGAAACAAAACCTGATGTTCAGTTTATATGTGAAATGTTAGACAATATGAAATCTCAGGAATTTGATTATTTAATTCTGGATTGTGCAGATGCAATAGAGTATGATACACATCCGGAATTAAAAAGAAATTATAGTATATCAAAAAAAGAAGTAGAAACAATTGTAAACAAAGCAAATGCGAATAATATAGATATTATACCAAAACTGAATTTTTCCAGGAGTTATCTGCATAAACATAATGAATGGTTTCGGCCTTATAATGAATTATTTGACACTGATGAATATTGGGACCATGCTTTCAAATTAATTGATGAATTAATTGACATATTACAGCCGAAAAAATTTTTTCATATAGGCATGGACGAAGATCACAATCGATCATCAAAAATATATCTTGACGCTATTTTAAAACTAAGAGCCCATTTACAAAAAAGAGGTTTAAAAACAATAATGTGGAATGATATGGGGATTAATCATAGGGCGGGCGAAGTGTTTGTCGAGAAAATAAATAATGTAATAGATGACATTCCTGAAGATGTGATTCAAATTGTCTGGCAGTATTCTGAAGTAAATGTTGAAATATTAGAACGCCTGATTAAAAAAGATTTTGAAGTGTGGCTTGCGCCTGCAAATAACAGTGATTTGATTTATCAATGGAAAAGCAAATGTTCAGATTGTGAGTTCGGTGTTGTTTTTACATTGTGGAAACCTGTAAATAAAAATAACAGAGAATTATACGAGAATAAATTCAGAATTTTTTCTGAAGCAATAAACAGATAATTAAATACTTACTTCACAAATATATCTTGACAATACAATAAAAAAAGTTATATATAATATAAAATAAAAGAGAGGAGGTAAAGAAATGCGCCTTAAAATAATTAATTTTTTAATCATTGTTTCAATCATGCTGTTTAGTATGAATATTTACGGAAAGAAGGCAGTGAAACCGGCTGGAGCCGAACAGAGCAAGACTTCTATTTATAATGACGGAGTAATTGATTATGCAACTTCTGCAGCTTCTTTTGCTATAGCAAGTGAAGATGTTTTGTCTGCTGTAAAATCTGTTATGTATAAGATTGATGATGGTAAATATGAAGAGTATAAGACACCTATATCAATAAAAGATGAAGGCACTCATATAATTTACTATTATTCAATTGACAATGTAGGGAATAAAAGCGTAGAATCTATTTATAAAGTAGTAATAGATAATACTGCACCTGAAGTATCAATTGTTCCTAATGTAAAATTATATACAGCTGATAATAAAAATTATGCTCCTTTATCCTGTGAATATATTTTAAAAGCAAGTGATAATCTTTCAGGGGTAAAGAAAATAGAGTATGCAATTGATAAAGGTCAATATCAGGAATACAAAACAGCAATAAAACTGACTGCAGGAGAGCATACAATAAAATACAGAGCAGTTGACAATGTAGGAAACGCATCTGCTGAAAAAAGTTTGACTGTAGTAGTGGACGGAAAATCTCCGGAATTAAAGATTATTCCTTCCGGGCAATTCTACAAAAAGGGCAATAAACAATATGCTCCGAAATCTTTTCAGTATCAGATAGAGGCAACAGACACAGAATCAAAAATTGCAAAGATACTTGTGGCAATTGATAATGGTAATTTCGTAATATATGATACTCCAATATCAATAGACCAGGAAGGTGAGCATACCATAAAAGCAAAAGCTATTGATAATGTTGGTAATGAAAGTGCTGTTGCAAGTTTATCATTTATAGTTGACAACACACCGCCAAAACTTGAATTAAATATAAAATAAGAGAAAGGTTGATTAAATATTCGGCAGATTGTACCTAAAGACAATCTGCCGAAATAAACGGGCTGTAGCGCAGCTTGGAAGCGCACTACCTTGGGGTGGTAG